>DATMBL010000105.1:0-4286 GCA_035559295.1 Candidatus Eiseniibacteriota bacterium | reverse complement strand
AAAAACCCGGAACCGTAATCACGTATACGGTCCATGCGGCTACGCGTAATAATATTAAGGTAAGCGAGGATGGCGGAATCGGCAGACGCGCTAGTTTGAGGGGCTAGTGCCGGAAACGGCGTGGGGGTTCAAATCCCCCTCCTCGCACCACAAGAATCAAGCATTTAGATAAGACCACCTAGTCCTTGTCTTCCCTGGTCGGGAAGCGGTTGCAAAATTGCGCAAGGCTATTCGGAAGCCTTTGTGGCAGAGGCCGGAATCCCTGTACCGGAAGCCGTACAACCCCGACATTGTGGACCGTCCTCTCGAAAGCATGACGTAGAACCTTGCTTTCGCCGTTTGCGACCGCCTCCGGTCAGCGGCTCCGCCCGACTAATCCGCAACGCCGAGCCTGGCCCCGAGTTTACGGGCGAAAAAGGCCATCGAGATCAGCAGTAGGACCATCAGCACGCCGAGCGCGCATACATAGGTGTATTGCCCGCCCTCCCACAGATCGAACGCCATGATCGAGAGCACGGTGCTGTCGTAGGAATAGAGCAGGATCGAAGTCGAAAGCTCCCGCAACGCGATAATGCTGATGTAGATCCAGCCGGCGGTAAATCCGGGCATGAGGAGGGGCAGAACCACCTTTTTGAACGTCTGAAACCACGTTGCTCCCGCCGTTAAAGAGGCTTCTTCGAGTTCTTTGTTGATCTGGATCATCGAACTCGAAGCCGCACGAATACCATAAGGCATGAATTTTGTCATGTACGCCAGGAGCAAGACCCAGATGGTGCCATAGATCGGGATCGGTATCGTCAGATAAACCCATATGAGGCTCACGCCCAGCACGATTCCGGGCACCGCAATGGGTATGAAGGTCATGTTGTCCAGCAAGGCCCTGCCCGGGAGCTTGCTCCTCACGGTGATCCAGGCGATCACCGATGTCAGCAGCATAACGAGCGTGGCCGCGCCGACCGATAGATAGAAGCTGTTTTTGAACGCGGTCATCGCCAGGGGGTAATTGATGATGTATTCGTAATTCGCCAGCGTCACTTTGGACAAAAGCTCCCTCGAAGGAACTCCATAATACGGGATGAAAGAAGACCAAAGCAAGACAAACACCGGGAGGAATACCGCGAGAACGAAAATTAAAAACGCCAGCGCGGAGACAATCCACTTCCACGGTCCCAGGTCAATCACTCTCGGACGATATCCCTTTCCGGTCACGGTTGCGTAACGCTCTTCCCGGCGCGTAATCTTGCCGTAAACCAGAACCCCGGTCGTACTGATCACGAGGAGGGTCACAGCATAGGCGCCGGCCAGTCCTAAATCGGACGGAAACTGATGAACGGCGAGAAAAATCTTCGTCGTAAACACCGAGATTCTCGCCGGCATTCCAACCAATGCGGGAACTTCGAAAGCCTCTATTCCGCGGATGAAGACGATGAGAAGAACGCCGAAAATGGCCGGGCGCATCAACGGCAGCGTCACTCGCCTGAACGTGGTGAAGGTGCTGGAGCCAGCGGCCAGCGCCGCTTCTTCGAGAGAGGTATCCATGTTACGGAACGCCGCCGACATGAGTAAAAACACCAGCGGATAGAGATGGACGGATTCCGTCCAGATCATGCCCCACATCGAATACACGTTGAAAGGGCTCGATTCCAGGCCAAACACCTGTTTGAACACCAGATTGATCAGCCCGATCTTCGGGCTCAGCAGGAGAATCCACGCGATCGTGGTCAGGATCCCCGGGATGATGAAGGGGATCAACGCCATGACGACGAACAGTTGCTTGAACGGCGCATTCGTCCGCTCGCTGACCCAGGCAAGGAACGTCCCGATGATAAACGTCAGAAAGCACGTGCCGACAGCGAAATAGAGTGAATTGAGAAAAAGGGGATAGAATTCTTTGTCAACGTAGGCTTTTACGTAGTTCTGGATCGTATACACCGCCCCGGGTTCGCCTATCGGACCGCTGCGAAAGCTGCCGTACAGCAGCATCACGAGCGGGATCCCGGCCAGATACAGGACGAGCAGCGTGGAGCCCCCCAAAACCAGGCTCTGCGAATCCAAACGTTTCCGGATGGTCCCTGTTCCCATCGACTCGTCCCCCACGTTCGGGACTTTTAGAATCCTCGAGAGGCGTGCGGTTTACGGGCCCGTTGCGAGCCGCGAAGCGTACCGCCTGATGTCCACGGCGGAAAAATCCGAAGTCAATCCGATCGCCCAATGGCGATGGCTGGCGCCGGAACCGGCGGACGGAACTCCCTCGATCGGCGGCCGACCGGTGGAGGGGCCGGCCGAACTCAAGACAGACGACCGCAAACCAAAAACCATGGGCTCTTCACCTAGCGCGATGCGAGAGGATACATGCGCTTCGGGTTCTCGAAGCAGATTTTTTGCTTCGTCTCGGCGCGAACGTCCTCGCGAGCCATGAACTTTCGGATATTCTCGCGGAATTCCGAACGCGGCTCGTGCGGGAAATCGGTTGCGCAAAACAAGATGTCGTCGCGGAACAGTTGCGCTATTTGCGGAATGCTGCGGTCTTCCAGTTCACAGTGGATGAAGATGCGACCGCTCTTTAGGTGCTCGGAAGGCATTGTCTTGCACTCGGGCACCTGCGCGTTCCGATGTTCGTATTCCAGATCCAAGCGCTCCGCGAGGTACGGCACCCATCCGCACCCGGCTTCGGCGTAGGCCACTTTCAGTTTCGGAAACCTGTCATAGACGCCGTTATAAATCATGCTCGTCATTTGAATCATTTGCCCAAAGCCGTGACTCAGAGTGCGAACTTCGATCAGCCGGTCGAAACAATCGATGCCGATTCCCTGCGTCGGCGCGGCATGAACCGCCAGCAACGCGCCCAGCTCCTGGGCCGTTTCGTAGACCGGGAAGTACTTCGAATGACCGAGGGGCTCTCGCAGCCCGACCGCAGGTAAAACGGCACCGACGAAGCCGAGCTCGTTGACGGCGCGTTTGAGTTCCGTGACGGCATCGGGAATAGATTGCAACGGAATCAGCGCCATTCCCTTGAGACGCTTTTCCGGTTTCGTAAAAGTCTCGTACAGATAATTGTTGTAACCCGCCGCGACAGCGCAGGCCCAATCCTTGTCTCGCACCAGACCGAACGTCAACCCGGCGGTGGGATACAACACCGACCAGGCGATCTCATCTTCGTCGAGAAACGCCTGCCACTCCTTCAAGCTTCCCTTGGCGATGTAGCGACCTTTGCCGTCGGCGATTCTTCGCGCCTGACGGTGAAAGCCGTCGAGCGTGGGAAAGAACGGGAATGCCAACAGATCGTCACGGCGCTCGAAGGGAGGGGGTAAGAATTCCAGAATCTCCGAGTCGCTCTCCACGACGTGTCCGTCCGCGTCAATGAAACCTTTCATGTCGCTCATCTCTTTTCCCTCCAACAGCTTACAAGTTCAGCAACCGACGAGAGTTTGCCTCCGTAAAAGTTTTGATGCGCTCGGGATCGGGCTGGGCCGAGATCGCGTTCAAGGCTTTGTCCAAGGGTCCGAGGCCGCCGCAGTAGTCGGAGCCAAAGACAATCCGTTCATCGCCCAACGTGTCGATCAAAAAAGCTAGGGTCCGCGCGTTGGAGCTGGCCGTATCTATGAGGAAATGATCGAGGAAGATTTCCGAGTAACGCCGCTCCCCTCCCGGTCCCTTGTGCTTCCAGAAAAATCTGTGCAGCAGTAACGGCAAACCGCCGCCGGAGCTGCGGATGACGATCTTTAGATTGGGATATCGATCAAACACGCCATAAGCGATCATCCGGAGGCAGCACTCCGCGACTTCTCCGTCGGAAAGGACAGCGTAGGCGACACCGGCGCCGCCGTCCTCGAGCCTGGCCAGGCTCGGGTCTTTCACGGTGCCCGCGCCGTGGAGGAAGATCGGCATCTTCAATTCCGAGATTTTGGCGAAAACGGGGTCCATGAGCGGCTGATCCACCACCATCTCGCCGTCCACGTGAGGATACAGCAGAACGGCCCGAAAGCCCTTTGACGTCATGCGTTCGATTTCGCTGACCGACGCTTCGATATTTTTCAGAGAAAGCGCCGTGACACCCATCAAGCGATCCCCATAAGGCGCAATCCGCTCCGCGAGAATGTCATTGGAGCGACGGGCGATCTCCAGGGCGTCCTCGGCCGGCAGTTGGTCCGCATAGACGCCGGCGCCCTGGCAAATCAGCTGCAGATCCAAGCCCACACGGTCCATTTCTTTGATCCGTTTGGCCAAATCGGGCGAATCGTAATTGTCGATGTGCGGTCGCTTACCGGTTAGCTCTTGGATTCGAT
>DATMBL010000104.1:0-2079 GCA_035559295.1 Candidatus Eiseniibacteriota bacterium | reverse complement strand
GGGCGCGCCGGGCTATAATGCGGCGCGCGTGATCGCCGAGTCGTTGGGCATCAAGCCGTGGTGGCATGCGCTCGATTTCCGCGAGCATCTGAGGAGGCTCGGCTAGCAGCGGTCCGGCTCATGAGGTTGACCGGCAAAGTGGCGATCGTCACCGGGGGCGCGCGACACATCGGCGCGGCTTACTCCCGGAGACTCGCTCGAGAAGGCGCCTCGGTCGTGATCGCGGACCTGGTCGATCCGGATCCCGTTGCGCGCGAGATCCAATCGCGCGGCGGTCGCGCGCTCGGCCTTCGGGTGGACGTCGCGAACGAAGCGGACACGCAGCGCATGGCGGAGGAAGCGACCCGGGCGTTCGGCCGCATCGACATCCTCGTCAACAACGCCGCCGTTTTCATCGACATCCGGCGCCGCCCCTTTTACGAGATTTCGACGCTTGAATGGGACAGGGTGGCCGCGGTCAACATCAAGGGGCCGTTTTTATGCGCCAAGGCGGTTTTTCCGCAAATGAAAGCTCAGCGAAGCGGCAAGATCGTCAACATCGCCTCATCGACGGCGTTTACCGGCACGCCGTTATTCCTGCATTACGTTGCATCCAAGGCCGCCTTGATCGGCATGACCAGGGCGCTGGCGCGCGAAGTGGGGGAGTACGGCATATGCGTGAACGCGATCGCGCCGGGCCTGGTCCAGCACGAAGGGCAAAACGCCCCCGCGGAGTTCACCGAGCTGCAGCTGAAACTGCGCTGTCTCAAGCGGCTTCAGACGCCGGAAGATCTCCTCGGCGTTCTCGTTTACCTCGCCTCCTCCGACAGCGACTTCGTCACGGGCCAGACGATCGTCGTGGACGGCGGGAGCGTGCTCCATTGACGGCGCGTTGCGCAACGTCACGCCCCGCGCGCCTTTGGCTCCACGCCGGTTATCTCCGGCCGCCGCCGCGCGCGGCGTTAACGCCCGCCTTCAAAACGCTGCTATAATGGCGGCCCACGCGCGACCCTGCCGCCTCGGCGTTCGACCCGGCGACGCGGTTCGGGCGGCGTAAAGTCCAAACGGAACCGTCCGGATGGCCTATCATGCGTTCGTCGTCATGCCCTTCGGCGTGAAGGAGGGCATCGACTTCAACCGAGTTTACTCGGAGTACGTCAAACCCGCGCTCGAAAGCGCCGGATTCCAGGTTTTCCGCGCCGACGAGGAGATGCGCGCGGGCAATATCCGCACCGACATGTTTCAAGAGTTGGTGCTCGCCGATCTCGTGGTGGCGGACTTGTCGACCGATAATCCGAACGTCTGGTACGAGCTGGGCGTGCGCCACGCTTTGCGGGCGCGCGGCGTCATTCAGATCAAATGCCGGCGCGACCAGATGCCGTTCGACGTCTACACCGATCGAACGCTGCGCTACCACGTCGCTCAGGGAAGCGGGGCCGCCGCGCCCGACCGGGTTTTCCTCGAATCCGATAAACAGGCTCTGGCCAAGTTTGCCGTTGAAACCATGTCGTCGTGGCACGACCGCAAGGTGAGCCCGGTCTATCACCTGCTGCGCTATCTCCAAGAACCGGATTGGAAATCCCTGCGCGTCGAGGAAGCGAAGGAATTTTGGGAACAGTACGAAGCCTGGGCGGATCGAATCGAAATCGCGCGCAAAGGCAACCGGCCCGGGGATATCCTCGTGCTGGCCGAGGAAGCGCCGACGCGGATGTTTCGCATCGAAGCCTTCCAGACCGCCGGCAAGGCATTGCTCTCGCTCGGGCAGTTCAAATTCGCGCTGGCGCAATACGAAAACGCGCTCGCGATCGATCCGAGAAATCCCAAGAGCCGGCGGCAAAAAGCGGCGTTGCTGGAGCTGCTCAAGCGGCGCGATGAGGCGAAGGCATGGACTGAAGACCTGATCGAGGAATTTCCCGATGATGCCGAAAGCTGGGCCCTGCTCGGTTGGATCGAAAAGCGGGCGTGGGTGGATTCCTGGAGCATCGAAGGCAGGACATTGAAAGAAGCGAGACGCGAAGCGAAGGCGGACGTTGCGATGCTCGGCGAAGCGATGCACGCGTATGCGACCGGTTTCCGCAAGGACCCGGCGCATTACGAGTC
>DATMBL010000103.1:0-3468 GCA_035559295.1 Candidatus Eiseniibacteriota bacterium | reverse complement strand
AGCTCTGGCGAGAGTACAGCTTGTTCTTTGCTCTCCCGGCGTCGATCCTGGGGTTCCTGCTCGGTTCGGTGCTCAGCCGCGTGCCGAGGGAAACGCGATGAACATGTGGGAAATCGGCACGTGGCTTTCTGTGATTATTCTCGGACCCGGGGCGTTATTCGTGTTTCTCTTTTTCTTGCGCGACGCGCGCCGGATGCTACGCGAGCTGGAAAAAGAGAACTCGGCGGATCGGCACAGAGAGTGACGCTAGCTTACGCCAGCAGAGAGTGAAATCGCCCTCACCCTAACCCTCTCCCGGTGGGAGAGGGAATTGAATGCCGTGGTGGCTCTCTCAAACCCTCTCCCTTGATGGGAGAGGGAAGGGTGAGGGAGCCTACGGTTGCGGAGTTTTTCCGAGCGATTCCGCGAGTTCTCGCAGGTACTCTTCCTGCTCCTTGCCCCTGTACAACGCGAGCGTGCCGTCGTCTTTCAGCGGGATTCCGCCGTAAAAGTGAAAGGCATGCCCGTCCCAGTCGTAGAATTCGTCGCCGCGCTGGTAGATCTGCTTCCAGCGGTAACCCACGGGACTTCGGTGAAGGCCCGTGCGCGCCGGCAGGGCGTCTTCCTGTTCCCGCGGCAGCTTCAAATTTTCCTTCGTGTCTTGTTCCTCGGGAAGTTCTTCCCACATACGGCGGTAGTTGGGAAGGAACTCGTGTTCCCGAACGGTCAGGGCCGTGTGCATGTCCCACCACGGTCCATGGCCGGCGACTCGCTCATCGACCTGGTCCACGAGCTTGTAGATAAGCCGAGCGCCTGCCCTGAGCCGCAAGACGAGCATGCCTTCGGCGACGGCGGGGTGGTGGACCGGCTGCAGGCCGCAATATTTTTCAAAGAACGCTGCGGTTCTCGCCAGGTCGCGCGCTCCAAACACCACATGGCTGATGCGGCCGACTTTTGCCTCGGTGGAGATTTCCATCGCGCCGTCCGGCATTGCTGCGGGCGCCCAGAACTCGTACTGATTGCCGTCGGGATCTTCGAAGTAAATCGCCGTGCCCTCGTCGCCCTCGGCGGCGGTACGGACCGGATCGGTATGTGGAATACGATGCCGGTCGAGTCTTCTCAGGTGGAGCTCGATATCTTCAGGACGGATGAAGAATGCGCACCGAGGAGTGTCCTTTCCCAGTCCCCGGTTGGGCGGGAAGATCTCTGATTGCAGGAACGCGCCGATGCGGCACGATCCGCCTTCCCACCAGAGGAAACACATAATCGGGACGTTCTTTTTCCGCGCCGCGGTCGTCACCCCCACGATTGGCCTCGGCGTGAGGCCCGTGGCGTTGACGGCCCAATCCGCCCACGCGACCATGTCATTGGTTCCAACCACATGATGGTCGATCCAATGAACCGCGCCTCGGGGTTCGTCGCCAGGCATAAAACCTCCTTTGCCCGCTCTACATGGCGTAACGCTTCTCCATTTCGAGGAAGTCCGGCAGCCTTACCAGGGCTTCGTACTCTTTGAGCGATGCCAGTCGATGCGCATAGTTCTTCGTCGAGCCCTCGTTCTTGAGAATCGTCATCATCTCCTGGACCGCCTTCACCACAGTATAGCGCACGGCGTTGCTGCCCCCCATCTTGAAACCCATCTGCTTGATCTCTTCCAGCGTCACATTGCCCGCCTGAATCGCCTCATCCATGAACATGCAGTTCACCGGGACGGCGACGGCGTCACGAATCCGTTTGAGCGTGTCGAGCGTCCTTTGACGCATCCCTTCTTTTCGCACCCAGGGAATCGCAACCGCGACCATGTCCGCCCCCGCTTGTTCGTACGCCCGGATGCGCTCGAGCGCGTCGTCGAGGCCGTTTACCGATTCGGCGTCGGTGCGCGCGCTGATCACGAAATCCGGGTCCTCGCGCGCTTCGACGGCGGCTTGAAGTTTTTTCACCTGCTCTTTGATCGGGACGACCGGCGTGCCTCCGGGAATGAGCGCGCACTTTTTGGGCGTGACCTGGTCTTCGATGCCGATCCCGGCGACGCCCGCGCGCTCGAATTCTCTGATCGTGCGCCCGATCCCGAGGGGGCCGCCCGAGTAGCCCGTGTCCGCATCGACCATCAGCGGGATGGCGATTGCGGCGGCGACGTTTTTTGCGTGGTTCGCCATCTCGTTTAATCCGATGAGTCCCAGGTCTGGCAGGCCGAGCAGGCTTCCGCAGGTGACGTTTCCCAGGAGCTTCACGGCGCTGAACCCGGTTGTCTCAGCGAGTCGCGCCGTTAGACAGTCGTAGATGCCCGGAGTGATGATCACGTCGTCGCCTTTCAACAGCTCTCTTAGTTTCGTTGTTTTCCTCATTGAGCCTCCTTAAGCCTCAACGATACGAATTCGAAGCACGAGATTCCGAATTTCGAAACACGTTCAAATGACCGAAACGTCGTAAATCTGTAGACGAAACTCACGCGGATCCGTGCTTTGGATCTTTCACAATTTGGACATTTCGACCTCAAACCCTTGTTTCGATTGGGATTCTTGGCGCTTACGATCCTTCGCCGTTCGGTATCGGCGCACTCGGCTTTGACGGTTGTTGTCCTACCGTGGATTTGAGGTACGGAATCAACCCGCCGTGCTCCAAGATCTCGAGTGTATGCTCGGAGAAAGGCGGAAACGCGCGCGACGCTCCGGTCGTCAGATTCCGCACCGTTCCCGACCGGAGGTCGATCTCGACGTTCTCACCCGACCGAACGATCTCGGAAATGCCCGGGCACTCGATCGCGGGCAGCCCGAGGTTCACGAGTGTCCGGAGGTAGATGTTCGATATCGATTCGGCAACGATCGCGGCGATGCCGGCGTCGCGCAATGATCTCGGCGCATCTTCCGCGCTCGATCCCATGCCGAAATTGATGCCCGCCACGATAATGTCTCCCGGGCGGACCTTTTCACGAAACTGCGGATCGATACCGGCCATCACGCCTTTGATCGCTCCGGAATCGATACAATCGCCGAACCGCCAGGCTCTGCCTTTCAGGACTTTGTTCATGCGGGCAAAAACTCCCTGGGATCGACGATTTCGCCGGCGACCGCGCTTGCCGCTACCGTCGCGGGGCTCGCGAGAAAGATCTGCGCTTCGCGATCTCCCATGCGTCCCGGGAAGTTGCGGTTGCCGGAAGAGACGCAGACCTCACCGCGCGCGAGCGAGGGCCGGGTGCAGATCCCGCACTCCGATCCGGTGAGGAGCGCTTTGGCCTTCTCGAAAATCTGCAGGAGCCCCTCCTCCCGGGCCTGAAAATAAGCGCCGTAAGAAGCGGGCGTCACGATCATCCGCACCCCGGGATGCACGGTCTTGCCCTTGAGAATCTTCGCCGCAACCCGGAGATCTTCGATACGCGCATTCGAGCAGGTGCCGATAAACGCCTGATCGATTCGCGTCCCGCGAAACTCCCGCACCGGACGGCCGTTGGAGGGAACCCCGGGCGCGGCGACAAAGGGATCCATGTCGGTC
>DATMBL010000102.1:0-22861 GCA_035559295.1 Candidatus Eiseniibacteriota bacterium | reverse complement strand
TGAGGCGCGCGTCGATGTCGCTCAGCTCCATACAGCCGATGCTTTCCGGTTTGCCCGCCGTATGAACGGCGGGCTCTCCCCCGTAGTTCGTCGGCGTCCCGAGATTATTACAACCGCGACCGACGCGCCTTGGAAACAGTTGCTCGTCAATCGCCCAGTAAACCAGCCCTTCGACTTTCACGACCCGGGGACGCTGCGAACGAAAAGGGGGATCGAGATATTTGTCGTCAAAGGTTGCGGGGCTTTCCTCAACGTGGCCGTCGGCGTCGACATAGCGCATGGCAGTCACCTCGACTCCTTATACAAGCGCCGAGCGCGCGCGTCAAATTTCGTCCAGTATAGGGCGCGCTTGCTCCGGGCGTCCCGTTGTTATTATATGGACGAGGCCTTGGAAGGCTCCCGGGGTGAAAACGGCAACCTGCGTCCCGGCGCAAGCAGACGCGCCGGTCGCATTGAGGTTTCGGAGCGAGAGAGCCATGCTGATCGACCTCAATTACCCGCCGGCCGTTTCGGTTACGCTCGAGGCGGCCAAAACCCTCCTTTTGATTATCGACATGGAAAATGAAAACGCGCACCCGAGGGGTGCCCTCTACATCGGCGAGCCTGTCAGGCGAATTATTCCGCGGATTCAAGAGCTGCGCCAACGCGTGCGGCGCGCCGGCGGCCGCGTGATCCACACCCAGTCGGTCCGTTCTCCCGACGCCCTCGAGTTCACGGTTTTTCGCAACACGGTGCGTAAGATCGAAGGTACATGGGGCGCTCAGCTGATCGACGAATTACAGCCCGCGGAAGATGAGCCACTGGTGGTCAAGCGCACGCATGACTGTTTTTACAAGACGGAGATGGACACGCTGCTAGAGAGGCTCGGAATGCGTCCCGGGGAGAGTCACGTCGTTGTAACCGGCATTTCGACGCGAAACTGCGTCCAGGCTGCAGTCATGGGTTTTAGCGTGCGCGACTATCACGTGTGCGTTCCGATCGATTGCACGACGCAGAAGGAAGAAAAAGAAGTTCTCCAGGCCTTCTCCCTGTTTACGAGCTTCGGTTACCGGCACAACGTGACCGTCACGCGGTCGGATCTGATCGACGTGCGCCCGAGCGGTTGAATTGAACCGGGGTTGCCAATCCGCTGGACGCACGCTCGGACCGCGAGACGAGAGGGCCTCGCGCGTGGCGGAGATTGATTCAAATCGAGAGCAGGCGATCAAAGAACGAGCGACAGCGACGGAACGCCACGCGCAATTCCTCGGTAGAGACCTTATCCGAGTGCTCCCACTGTGTTTCCAGCGTGCTCCTCTGGTCGCTAAAACTCTGGGCCAACCGCCCCGATTCGGCCTCAACGTGCGGGTTTCGCTCGGCGGCGGCCGCCATATCCTTCGTGCTAAGTCTTCGGTCCCTGGTCCGTACGTTTTTTCCTCCTCCATGCGTCGGAACCTCCTTAAAGTTTCCGTCTGCTATCACCCTCGCGCCCTGCGTGATCCCGACCACCTGGGCGGCCGCTTGCGCGTATTGACGGACTCTGTGTCTCTGTCTTCCAGGAGTTCATCGAACAGCGCCCGGTAATAAACCAGCGCCTGGCGCGGCTTTTCGGTATCGGCAGCAGAGCGCCGGCTGCGCTCCGCGATGCGGTATGCGGCGCGGTCGTTCTCCACGACTCCGGGGTGGTCGACGGACAAATCGGCCGCCGATTGCTCGAAGTCGGTCATCGGATAACCGCATCTTTGCATTACCTCTTCGACTAATCGGTTCGCCTCCAGGACAGCCGTCTGAGGTTATCCACGAACCTCCCCTGGATCGCGAGCCATGTGTCCTGGTAGCGAGCGTGTTCCGTTCGCGGTAGTGGTAGATCTCATACTGCTGCACACCTTTTCTCGGGCCTTTAACTCCGCTTCGGCCCGTTTCCGATCCTTGAGTCGCCTGACGGTCTGGTCGTATTCACGTCCAAAGCGCTGTTTGAGCCGCTGCGAGGTTATGCGGCGATAGGAGTACCAGACCGCTCCGGCGACTAAGACGGCGACTGCAATCAGAACCAACACGACCGAGAGCTCTGTGTTCATAAGACCCTCCGACAATTCATGGCGCGGAACTGTATGGAGCGATTCTGTTAGCAGGGCGGCGGCCGCGAATAATATGACCGACTTTCTTTCGAAGAGTTGTTTCTCCTTGGATCGGTCGTGCTTCAAAATTGAAGAAAATCCTTGGCGGGCGATCCGATTATGAGACGCGAAGGCATGGAGCACGGAGCGGAACATGGAACGGTGGAGCCATGCGGCAGAATCGGAGGTCAGACCTCGGATGGGGTGCAGCGGCGCCGCTCGTTGCAAGCGGTGAGACGTAAAATGTTGGAGGTGTGCAAAGCCCAAGAGCAAAGCGCGAAGCTTGCCGGTCTTTGGTCGCCGTCTGCCGTCGAGGTGGCGAAGAGCGAAGGACCGAAGGGGGACTCGGAGTAGCGGCGTGATCGAGACGGGGGTGGCCCAATACTGCAGTACGCCAGCTCCGAAATTAAAAGGCCCGAGGTCGATCGACCGTCGGGCCTTTGTGCCGGCCGGCGAACGCGACTATTCCTTGACCTCGGCCACGCGCGCTGCTCGGGTGTAGAGCTTAAAGCCGCCGAAACCGTACTCACCCACCGGTTTATTGGTCGCGGCATCGAACAGATCTATGAGCATGAACTTTTCCGGGTGCCCCGCCAGGTAGTTCGAGTAGGTGTCAACAAAACGCTCTTGGCTCTTGTAGTCCGCGCGATAGAAACCCTCGCCGACATAGAGCCGGTGCGGCCGATGCTTCGAATCGAGTCTTACCCAATATTTCGCGCCCGACGGTCCGAGACTGTCCAGCCATTTTTTGTACTGCGCCATTTGCGCTTCCCGTTGGCGAAATTCATTGGCTAAAGCCGACGGTCCCTGGAGCAGAATGAGCAAAATAGTGACAACGATAGCCGCGGTCAATTTCATAATGATCCTCCCGTAAATAGGCTGGCGCGCCGGCAACGCAAGACTGCGGCCAGCCACCGAACGCCGGCTTAGGAGGCGTCAAGAAGAAACGTTTGGGTGCTTTTGTCACCAACAGGGGGAGTCGCCCCTACCGGAAAGGCGGGTCGTCCGCCGGCGCCGGTTGTGCGACAAGCCCGGCATGCGCGACAGAATTGACGCGGTGTTCAAGCGTAATCTGGAGCCGAGATTGGCTGCTAGGGCCGACGCCGCCTCCAGAGAGCCGCCGGAAGAACAGCTAGAAAACCGGGGATCCAGATCCACAACAACTCGGAGTAGAGAACGTAAACTCCGCGCATAGAAAAGAAGAGCGACGGCTCGATCGGCGCGACAATAATCGGCCGAAACCGAGCAAAATACCGCGTATCGTAAAACGGCCACAGAAACGCGATGCCTTTGCCGCCGCTGGTAAAAGCATCGAGCACCCCGTGAGAAGCAATCGACAGAAAGAGGAACCAGAAGGCGATGGCAAAAGAGGCCTGGAGTTTGCGGAAGCACGTCGCGGCGAGCAAGGCAACCACGGCGGCGAAAAAAATCGAGTGTGTGAAGCCGCGATGACCGAGCGGGTGGTCGTACGGAATGCCCAGAGTGAACGCGACTACATCCAGGTCGGGTAAGATCGAACCGGCAACGCCGGTCCAGAGAAGGCGGTTGGAAATGAATCGCTCTCCGAAGAAAACGCGCGCGGCGATCGGCACCGCGGTGTGGGATAAAGGGGTAGGCACGCTGAGTTGCGCTCCGAGAGGCGGGTCAGACTAGTGGCACTTGTGAATCACGAGCGGGTGCCGGCGTAGTATTCGACGCGGCGTTCCAGTAACGCGATCCCTTCGGAGACCACGAAGGCAAACATAAACACAATGATCACCAGTGCCCAAAACTCCTCCATCAAAAAATGCTGGGAATAGAGTTCGAACAGCTCGCCGACGCCGAGGATCGCCACCAAGAGCTGGCCGATGACCACTCCCTTCACTCCGCGAATCGCGCCCAGACGGAGGCCGGCCAGAATTTCGGGCAAGGCGCTCAGGAGGAGAATCTTTGTATAGACCTGGTAGCGGCTGGCGCCGAAGCAGCGCGCCATCTCGACCAGCGACCGGTCGGCTTGTCTGATGCCGACTTGCGTGTCAAGGACGATCACAAACACGGCGAACAAAAAAACCGTCACGACGACGGTCGTCTCGCCGATCCCGATCACCGCCATGAGAATCGGTACGATCGCGGAGATGGGCGCGCTGACAAAGATATTGACCCACATTCCAAGTATTCGACTCACGCTCCGAACCCGGGCCATGACGATGCCCAGCGGCACCCCGATCGCAAGCGCGAACGCCATGCCCAGCGCGAACGAGCGAAGGGATATCCACACCGCCGCGTTGAACTTCTCGGTCGGAACGATCGTGGCTCCCGCGACGAGCACTTTGGAGAGAGGCGGCACGATCGTGGAAAGCTCGGCTCTTCCGACGGCCTCCCAAACGACGAACCAGATCAAGATCGAAAAAATCAGCGGAACTTTCTTACCGAAGAACGTCATATCGCATCATTGGACCGAATTGACTTTTACCACGAAGGAGATGATGAGGGCGAAGTTCACATGCAAAAAAGACTCCTTCAAAACCGACCGCGATTACACATACTGCTTTAGGATACGCCATATCTCTTCCACGGCGTCAAGATAGTTGCGGTCGCGCCTGATTTCTTCCGGATCTCTGCCGCGCACGATGCCGGGGCGGATCGTTCTCAACACGGTGCCGGGCCGCTGGGACAATAAGATGATTTGATCGGAGAGGTAAGCGGCTTCTTCGATGCTATGCGTGACAAAGATCACGGACTTCCTTTCCAGTTGCAGCAGCTCGAGCAGCTCTTCTTGAAACTTTCGCCGGGTCTGCTCATCCACGGAAGAAAAAGGCTCGTCCATGAGGATGATATCGGCATTGACCGCGAGAGCGCGCGCGAGGCCGACGCGCTGGCGCATGCCTCCCGAGAGCTGATGGGGATAGCGCGATTCAAAGTCCTTGAGGCCGACCTTGCGGAGGTAGGCGCGGGCGCGATCAAAGCGTTCGGTCCTCGGTACCCCTCGAAGTTCGAGGCCAAAGGCGACGTTGCGCAAAACCGTCGCCCACGGCAAAAGAGCGAAGTCCTGGAATACGAAAGCGCGTTCGGGCCCGGGACCTTCGATGCGCTTGCCTTTCACCCAGATCTCTCCGGCTGTCGGCGTGATCAGTCCGGCGATGATCTTGAGAAGCGTTGTCTTGCCGCAGCCGCTCGGACCGAGAAACGTGCTCAGTTGCCCTCCAGGCAGCGTCAGGTTGACGTCGCGGAGCGCCTCGACTCCGGTGTCGTAGGTTTTGCTGACATTTTTGACTTCGACGACCGGCTGGAGCGCCGCGCTCATGTTCCGCGGATCTCGGGGGGAAAAATTCTGCGCTCGACGCGTTCAAGTGCCTGAATCGCCAGCGCGGCCACGGCGACAATCGAAGCGATGGCGGCAAACATCTCCGCGTAGCCGGCCACCGAGCTGTGGTAGGTGATCAGGTCACCGATTCCGGTCGGCGTAATCAACAGCTCGGCGATGACGATGCCGATGAAGCCCATCGCCAACCCGAGTCGCAAACCGGCAAAGATCAGCGCGCCGGCGTGCGGCAGGATGATTTTAACGATCTCCTGCCGCCGCGTCCCGAGAAAGGCGCGGCACATTTCGATCAGCGAGGGGTTCGTGTTCCGAATACCTTTATATGAATTCATGACGATCACGGGCGCGGCGAGAATGACGACCGCCAGAACTTTAGCCGTAAGTCCGATACCGTACATATAGGTGATGAGCGGAATGATCGCCGCCATCGGCGCGGCCTGCAGAATAATAAAGACGGGCAAGGCAAGCCACTCGACGGTCCTGGAGAGACCCATCCCGATACCGAAGGAGATGCCGGCAACCGCGCAGAGCAAAATGCCGAGCGCGAGCGGCTGCAAGGTGACAAGATAGGCCTTCAGCAGGCTGCCGTCCGCGATCATGCGCCCAAGCGCCGCGACCGTGCTCGTGAAAGTAGGAAATGCGGGGCTTATCGGCCAGCGGCCGGCCAGTTCCCAGAGACCGAAGAACAGGACGAAAGACAGCAGTTGCCAAACGACAGTCGATTCACTCCGACTCTGTTCCATTACTCAGCCCTGTGAGCGTCAGTGCGGTTAAGCCGCAACCATAAAAGGAAGTAGGAGATCACCACGAAGACACGAAGAATACGAAGGAAAGACATGGAGTTTATCTAAAAAATATCCACCTTCGTGACCCTCGTGCTCTTCGTGGTTAAGTGTTCCGTGCTCCATGCTTCCAGCTCGCTGCTCACTTGATGTTTGCCAGCGCCGCTTTGAGCGGAGCGAGATGCCAGAAGTCCTCGACTCTGAGGTTTTCGCCCTGCAGCGCTCCGGACAAACGAAAAAATTCGAGGTCGCTCTTCGCCGCGGCTTCGCCCCCTCCGTCATTTGGGAATACGCCGTTTTTCACGGCTTCCTCGAAGAACGGCAGGATTTCCCCTTCGAGTTTCGCCGGCAGCTCCTTGAGCAAGCCGAGCTTCTTGCGTTGCTCGACGACCCACGCGGGATTGGCGTTGATCGCGCGGGCGGCTTTGGTCAATTCTTCGATAAAGATTCTGACGGCACCCTCGTTTTTGCCAAGGAACTCCTTGGTAGCAAAAAGCGCCTCGTCGCTCGCCTTGAGATTTCCCAACGGAAGAATGATGAATTTGTCGGGAGCCTCCCGCATCACGACGTTCTTGTTGGGCGCGTCCAAAATCGTCGCCTTGATGTTTCCCTTCAATAGGGCCAGCGCGCGCACCTGAGAGCCAGGGACGTAGCTGATGTTCTTATACTTGATGCCGTGCTCCTTTGCGGCCAGCAGCATGATCGCTTCGGTTCCGGTGCCGCGACCCTGAACTGCGATTTCCTGTCCGTCGAGGTCCTTCCATGATTTGTAGCTCTCCTTGGCGACGACGGGAAAAAACAAAAGCGAGCTCAGCTGGTAGAAGAAACGGATCGGCACCGACACTTTCTGAACCGCCGCGTACGGTGTTCCCTGGCCGACGTCGGCTTGGCCGTTGATGACGGCCTGCGTGGCGACCTCTTCATTCTTGAAGGACGTAACTTCGATCTCAACCCCCCGCTGTTTGGCGTGCTCGGCGGCGATCAAAAGCGGCAGTTCGTCGATCGAAATGACGTCGCCCAACGCGTATCTGATTTTGGCTCGGCCCTGGGCAAAGGCATCACCCGCCAGCCCAAACGCCAGCGCCGCCACCAGCAGAAGACGGATCATCGCTTTCGTTGTGGGGTTCATCTGAGCCACCTCCTATGTTGGGTTGGACCCGCGCGTGAGTACCCCAAACGGAGTTGGCTGTCAAGCTGCAATAGGTCCGGAGATTCACCACGGAGGCCCGGGGGCTAGGCCTCACCATATAAATGGAAATATCTCGCGCAAAGCTCGCAAAGAAAGGCTTCATCACAGAGTGTGGCGTGAGCTTGGGCTCGCCTGCAGATAATGAAAATCGCCTTCACCCGAAACCCTCTCCCGATGGGAGAGGGAATTGAATGCCATGTTGCCTTTTCAAACCCTCGCCCTTCATGGGAGAGGGAAGGGTGAGCGCGCCAATTTCGAAGGAGAGCACGAAGCTCACGAAGGGGAATACAAACTAAAAAAATTCGCTAAACTTCGTGGTCTTCGTGTCCTTCGTGGTGCAGTATTCGATCTTCGAGCAGAGCATAGATGTCAATAATCGTCGATTCTCAACCCTCGATTCTCGGTTTTCCCCTGTACCGAGCCTAGCGCACCCGACCGCCGTCGCCCCGCTCGCGCATCGACCACGCGCGTCTCTGATAGGCGCAAAACTTCCGGTCGGAATCGACTTCGCGCCTCGTTCCTTCCAAGTCCACTACGACTCTGAAGCAATGTTCGTCACGCTCAAAGCGATAACGCTCCGTCGGTCTGAGCTGCATCTCATTAATGCCGGGCCGCAGGGTATAATTACGCTCGAGCGCAATGACTTCGCCGCCTTCACGAATCTCGATGTCGGTTTCGCATGCGCGATGGCCCTCGAATAAGAGTCGAACTCTCCATCCCCTGATGCGGTCGCTGTCGATCAGCGGATCCGGTGTGACATCGAGATCCTGGATCCGAATGCGCTCACCGCGGCGGCATGCGTTGCGCCGCTCCGCGCTCTCGGCCTCGAAAGGTGCAATGAGAAAAGATATGCCGGCCAACATCCCGAACAAAAACAATTTGAGCTGCTTCATAGATAATCCTCCAGGGAAGCGAATGTAGTTTTGAATCGCCGATCTTGCAAGGCGGTGATTTGAGTTAAAAGCCCCAAATTTGCCGCCTTTCTTTGCTTTCATCGCGCGGAGGTGATTCCGCAAATGTTACCCGGATCGGCTGAAAGCGGATTTCCGAACGAATCGGCAGGGTTGCCGGTCAAACCGAAAATATTCGACACGTTGCAAGAAACGCATTACACTAGCCGTGGCGCGATGAGCTTGGCTGACTGCGCTTCCAACGGGAGGGCGTACATTTAATCGGTAACGGATTGAAAGAGTCCTTGCTCGAGCGACTGAACTCTGGGGTACCTCCCGCCGTCATTCTTGGAGAAGTCACATGCCATACGCTGGGATTCGTTCGAAGTCTGGGCCGCCGCGGGATTCCCACTCTGGCAATGAGCACAAAACCAGCGCCAAAAGTGTGGTCGCGATACTGTCTCGAGTACTTTAGCGTCGAAAACGATGCGGCCATGATGGAGCTTCTCGGCAACCTTGCTGCTTACGGGTCTCATCAGGCGGCTCTTCTTCCGACGGGGGACCGAGAGGTGTTGTTCTTATCGAGAAATAGGGAGGAGCTGCAAAAGCATTATCGGTTTGTTTTGCCGAGCGGGGATGTCTTGGAACGCCTGGCCAACAAGCGGTC
Organism: Candidatus Eiseniibacteriota bacterium; assembly: GCA_035559295.1. GTDB lineage: Bacteria > Desulfobacterota > Binatia > UBA9968 > UBA9968 > DATMBL01. Next base: position 13,936 of record DATMBL010000102.1, on the reverse strand, counting down.
GCAGTATCAATGCGCTGAGAGTGCGGGTATCCCGATCCCCCGAACCTACTACCCGACAACTCCAGCGGACGTGGAGCAAATCGCCGCCACGATCCGCTTCCCGTGTGTTATCAAGCCCGCCTACTCGCATATCTGGCGCGACCGGAGAAAGGATATCGGTCTTCGCCGCTGGCTCAAAGCCGCAGAGGTGTCAACGCCCGAGGAATTACGTTCGGCGTACAAGCAGATGAGCCAAAGTCGAGTGGAACTGATTGTGCAAGAGCGGATCGACGGACCCGAGTCTCGGTTGTACTCCTTCTACGCTTACCTGAACCGAAACTCGAATCCCCTGGCACTGTGTGTTATCCAAAAACTTCGCCAATGGCCGGTGGAATACGGAACCGGGTGTTACTCCGTCACCTGCCGCCGGGACGAAGTCGTCGCGCTGGGCCTGAATCTGTTAAAGAAGATCGGTTACGTGGGCATGGCCAATCTGGAATTCAAGCAGGACCTTAGAGACGGAACGTTCAAACTGATCGAAGTCAACGTTCGATTAGGCGAAAGGATCGCGTTGGCGTCGGCCGCGGGTGTGGACATGCCGCACATCGCCTATCGAGATATTGTTGGCGCGGCACCGGATCCTGTCGGCGAATATCAGAGCGGAGTCACATGGGTTAACGTTATCAACGACACAGCAGCCTTCTTGTACTCTTATCGAACTCAGATGAGCTGGTGGCGTTGGGCGCGGTCGCTTTTGAGCGCGAAAAGCCACGCTTACTTTAGTTGGAGCGACCCTCTTCCTTTTGTCGAGCATGTATTTCAGACGGCAAGCCAGAGCGCGCCGATACTTTGCGAGCGCTTGAAAAGTTGCAAGGGTGGTCTGCTTCGGCCGCGTTATCTGAGTTCTATTTGGCGTGAATGAATGCGTAATGCTCTTGCGCGGCCGCGGCGGCAGGAGCCCTAGGAATAGAAGCCGGACCAACGGGACATCTTTCGTTCAGTGAGCGCCGGCGCGGCGTAACATTGCCGGCGAATTTCGAGTCCTCGACCTTGAAGCCCGCGTTCACCACGCCGAATCGAGGTTGTGCAAAGCTGGCTTAAGGCACGCGTCAGGGCCTGTCCAGTGAAACGGAGTTGACCCGGGCACGTTTCCTTGCATACGCTCCCACCAGAGGACAGTCAGACGGAGGTGAGAGCTTATGGTTTCAGCGATCGTTTTGTTGACCGTCGAGCGCGACAGGATCAACAACGTGGCCGACGCGATCGCCGATATGGACGGCGTGAGCGAGGTCTACTCGGTGGCCGGGCGCTACGACCTGGCGGCGATCATCAGGGTCAAGAGAAACGAAGATCTCGCGGCAGTGGTGACGGAACGGATTCGTAAAGTCCCGGGGATCAATTCTTCGGAGACCTTGATCGCGTTTCGCGTCTATTCGCGGCATGATCTCGAGCGGATGTTTTCGATTGGACTCGAAAAGACGTGAGATCAATAAATTCGTCGCGCCAAGGACGCCAGGGTCGCGAAGGCTAAGGAGACTGGAGTATTGGAGCAATGGAGTGGTGGAGTGGTGAATCAGGCTCGGCGGAAGTGCCGGATGAGGTGCGGCAGAATCACCGCGAAAAGAGACAGGGCGAGCACGGCGGCGGAGATGGGGTGGGTGACGAAGACCGACGGATCGCCCTGACTAATTGAGAGAGCACGCCGGAACTGTGTCTCCGCGAGCGGGCCGAGGATCAGACCGATCACTGCCGGACCGACCGGAATGTCCCATCGCCGCATGATGAAGCCGAATAGGCCGAAGATATACAAAATGACCAGATCCGTCACCGACTGATGCAGGCTGAAGGCGCCGACCGTCGCGAACAGCAGAATCCCCGAATAGAGCAAAGGCCGCGGAATCTCCAGCACTCTCACCCAGATGCCAACCAGCGGCAGATTGAGAATGAGCAACAACACGTTGCCGATGTAGAGACTTGCGATCAAACCCCAGACCAGATCAGGTTGACTCTGAAATAACAGCGGGCCCGGTTGGATGCCGTAATTTTGAAACGCTCCCAATAAGACGGCGGCCGTGGCGGAGGTGGGTATGCCAAGCGTCAACAGCGGCACGAGCGCGCCCGTAACCGACGCGTTGTTCGCCGCCTCGGGGCCCGCCACCCCTTCGATTGCTCCGTGGCCAAACTCTTGCGGATAACGGGTGAGTCGCCTCTCGGTCGCGTACGAGAGAAACGTGGGAATCTCGGCGCCGCCCGCGGGAATGGAACCGAACGGAAACCCGATAAGCGTCGCGCGCAACCAGGCGGGCAGCGATCGCTTCCAGTCCTCTTTGGACATCCACAGAGAACCGCGCAGCTGCTCGATCTGTTCTTCAACGCGGCTGGAGTAGGCGGCGACGTATAGCGTTTCGCCGACAGCAAACAATCCCACCGCGAGGACGACGACGTCCACGCCGTCGAGGAGCTCCGGCACGCCAAAGGTGAACCGTGACTGACCGCTTTGGCTGTCGATTCCGACGAGGCCGAGCAACAGTCCAAGAAACAGGCTCGTCAAGCCGCGTACCGTCGAGCTACCGATCACGGCAGAAACCGTCGTGAAGGCGAAGACCATCAGCGCGAAGTATTCGGCGGGCCCGAATTTGAGCGCAATTTCAATTACCATCGGAGCCAGCAAGGTAACGAGAATTGTGGCAATCGTGCCCGCGACGAACGATCCGATCGCGCAGGTGGCGAGCGCAGCGCCAGCGCGCCCCTTCTTTGCCATGAGGTTTCCTTCCAAGGCGGTGGCGATCGAAGCCGACTCTCCGGGTGTATTCAACAGAATCGTCGTCGTCGAGCCGCCGAACATGGCGCCGTAGTAGATTCCGGCGAACATGATCAGCGCGCCTGTGGCGTCGAGCTTTACGGTGACCGGAAGCAGCATCGCGACGGTCAGCGCCGGGCCGACGCCGGGCAATACTCCCACGAATGTGCCGAGCGTCACTCCCAAGAACCCCCAAAAAAGGTTCAGCGGGGTCAGCGCGACGGCGAAACCCTGGTATAGCGAGTGCAGAGTTTCCAACATAGGCCATCAGATGCCGGCGGCGCCGAGGATTGGCCTCAGCCATCCCGCAGGCAGGTTGACGTTCAAGAACTGCACAAAGAAGACAAACACGCCGAACCCGAGGAGGAGGCCGGCGGCAAAATCGCGCAGCGGACGAGCGCTGCCGAAGCCTCGCGCAACGCTCGCAAAGAGCACGGCCTGCGCGAGCACGAAGCCGGCGCGCTGCATGAGCAGCATCTGCGCGAAAAGTCCAACACTGACCCAAACGAATGCCCCGACATGAAAAGGATGCTCGCCGCGCGCTGCCGGGTCATCGGGACGCGCGTTGCGCCACCCGCCGGAAAGCGCTTCGTAGAGCAACCAGATGCCGATCAGGATCAAGCCGGCCGCAACGATCGCCGGAGCAACGTTCGGGCCGACGCCCGCGTAGCCACCGCCGCTGGGCAACATCGCAGTCCCGATCGCGACGGCGATGCCCAGGATCAGAACGGCGATCGAGAGGATCGGTTCGGCTGGCTTAGCTTTCACGGCGTTGCCGGCTTATGGCGTATGGCTTATGGCAAATGCTTTGGGCGCTACGCTATACGCCCTATGCCCTGTGCTATTTCTTCTTGATGCCCAGAGAATCGATGATGCTCGCGATCCGCTTGGTATCGTCTTCGATGAACTTTTTGAAGTCATCGCCGCCGAGGAAGATCGGCGCCCAGCCGAGCTTCTCGAGCGTCGCTTTCCAGGCCGCCGTTTCGGTTGCGGCTTTGACGAGCTTCACCAGCGCATCGCGCTGCGCCGTGGTGATCCCCGGAGCGCCGAAAACGCCGCGCCAGTTGGCCAGCTCCACGTCGAGCCCGTGTTCCTTCAGCGCGGGGATATTATTGATCCGCGACGGCGATGATACGGCGAGCGCTCGCATGCGGCCGCTCTTGATATGCTCGGCGAATTCCCCCACCCCGGAAACGCCTGCGGTGACGTGGCCGCCGATGATGGCTGCGACCGCTTCGCCGCCGCCTTTGTACGCAACGTAGTTGGTTTTCGCCGGATCGACGCCCGCCGCCTTGGCGACGAGACCGACGAGAATGTGATCGGTGCCGCCCGCCGAGCCTCCTCCCCAGGAAACCGCGCCGGGATTCGCCTTGAGCGCTTTCACGAGATCCGCCATCGTTTTGTGCGGCGAATTCGCCGGCACCACAACCACCTCGTATTCTCCGGTGAGGCGTGCGATCGGCGTGACCATGCTTAGATTGACGGGGGCGTTGTCAAGGTAAATGGCTCCGATCATCACCATGCCGCCGATCATCAGGGCATTGGGATCGCCTTTCGATGCGTTGACGAACTGGGCCAGGCCAATGGTCCCGCCGGCGCCGCCTCGATTCTCGAACTGTACCGAGGAGACGAGCTTTGCGCTCTGCATTGCGGCAGCGAGTTGACGGCCGGTTTGGTCCCACCCGCCGCCCGGATTCGCCGGGATCATCATCTTGAGCGCGGGTTGGGCATGGGCGATTTGCTCGAGCAATAAGAGCATCAGCGTGAGGAAAAAGTGAAACAGGTATTTACGCATGGAGCCTCCTTTGCTTCGACGCAGCCGCGCCGGACTTACCGAAACGTGTATAGGTCAGGGATACGGATTTAACAAGTCTCGCGCCCGGCAAAGGAGGCGGCGAGTGCCGCCGAGCGAGTTAAGCTTTTCTACGCGAGTGGGTGAAGGCTGATGCTGTTGCCGTTCAAGCACCGGACGAAGCGCGCTTCAGCAAACACCGACCGCATGAGATCGGGCTTGAAAATCTTGTTTTCGACCGGGCCGCCTCGCGTTTGGAAGTACATCTTCCCGGTTCGGATCAGGCGGCCAAGGACTTCGAAACCGGCGCGTGCCCTCCCTTCCGGCCATGTCTGGCGCGCCAGATCAACCAGATTGGCGGGCCCGGAGGGCGACAAACCTTTTAGAAAATTGATGATGCGCGTGGTGACAAACAGGGTATAGATGTCGGCTCGGTCGAAGCCGGTTGCCGCTACTCCCAGCGCGGTAAGACGCGCGCGGATGAACTCCGTTTCGTCGAGCTTGAGCCCGCGGGCGATCGGAGCGTCGGGCGTTCTGTAGAAGGGTGACGCTCCAAGCAAGACCGGAAGCCTGGCATTAAAGGCCAGTGTCTGCTTCATGCTGTTTAGCGTTTCGTTGGGGAGACCCAGTATCTGATAGGAAACGATTCGGAAGCCGAGGGCATGAGCCTGCTCTACGACTCTGAGATAGGCCTTTAACGTGTGCGGCCGTTTAGTGGTTTCCCGAACCGTCCTGTCCGAGCTGACCAGCGCGAGATTCAGATGCGAAAAGCCGGCCTCGAACATCAACTCGAGCAGCTCGTCGTCGAGGCTCAAATAGCTGATGCCGTTCATCGCGACAAATTCCATCTCTCGATTGGGAAAACGCGCAATCAAATGTCGGCAGAGTTCTTTGAAGGCGTTTTTGTAATAGGTGAGATTATCGTCTTCGAAGTCGATCACCCGGTAACCCTGGCGATAGCGGAGTTCGATCTCCTCGAGAACGTTGTCCACCGATCGGAGCCGATACTTCGTCCCGAACGTTGTATGGACCGAGCAGAAGGAACATTTATGCGGGCAGCTCCGCGACGTGATCAGAAAAACCATCGGCTTGCCGGCGAGCGTGTAGCTGTCCGGAGCGAAATCATCCAAATCGGGAAACGGCAGATCGTCGAGCGGAAAGTTTTCGGTTAACGGATTGAAAGCGAGCCGGCCGGGTTCTTTGTACACGAGATTGGGCACGGCTCTCAGCGGAATTTCTCCCTTGAGGAAGCGCAAAAACTCGACCAGCGCCTTTTCTCCCTCGCGCCGAATCACGTAATCGACGTGAGGTGACGCGAGAAGCGATTCGGGAGCGGCCGAGGCATGCGAACCGCCCATCACCAGCGGCACGCGGGCTCGTTTCTTCACGCGCGCCGCGACCTCGAGAGCCTCGCGAAAATAGGGAGTGAACAGGGACGATACGCCGACGGCATCGGGTTGCAGCGTTGCAACGTCTCGCTCGATCTCGTCGAATGAAGCGCCGAAATGAAAGTAGTGATAAAACGTGGAGAACGGCGACTTGTCGGCGACCTGGTAGTACTCCCGCAAATCCGCGAGCTCGCGCGGAATCGCCGCCGTGCGCCGCCCGTGTCCCGCGTGATAATCGCGGATTACCACCTCGCAGTCCGGATGGTGTTTTTGCACCGCGGCTTTTAAATAGCAGAGCCCAATCGGTTGCAGCCGGACGTCGGTATCGTAGAAATCCTGCACCGGCGGTTGAATGAGAAGGAGTCTCATTTCGGTCGATCCATTTTGGCCTCGCCGACGATTCGGAAATCCACCTGAACCTCGTTGCCCGCGCTTAAGAACAGCAGGCGGGGGACGGCGATTTTAAACTGCTCAAGGAACAGGCGAAAGCTTCCTTCGGCAACGATCCTGTTGCCGTCGTAAACGAGCCGAAGCGGCACGATCACTTCTCTTTGAACGCCGTGAAGATCCAGGCGCCCTTCAACGGTCATCTGCCACGGCGCCTTGGGAGACGAGTGCCGCTCGATTTTTTGAACAGCGGTGCTGTCAAATCGAATGAGCGGGTAGCGCCGAGCTTCCAGGTAATACTCCTGAATGTCCTGATCCCTTGCGCCGATGCCGCTGTCGTAACTGCCGGCCTCTATGGTCAGGTAGACGGCCGCGGTTTCCTTCAGGCGGTCCGGATCGCCACGGGCTTCCCCATGGCGGAGGCGCAAGACACCACTCACGGGCTTGCCGAACGGATCCGCCACTTTCGTGACGATTTTACTCTCCTTTGGATTTAGGCCGAAGCGCAGAAGTTCGGCCGAAACCGGGCGAGTTGCAACCGAAGCGTCGAGGGAAAGGAAGAAAACAAGGAGCGCAACAAGCACGCGAACTGTTTATCCACCCAAACCGAAGCATTGCAATAGGCGGCCCTTGTGGCAGGGCCGAGCCGAGTTGTGATATGCGTCGCCGTGAGAAGCGGTTTCTGTCGGTCAACAAGCCGGTCCCATGAAGATCGAACGGATCGAGACGAAACTCCTGGAGATGCCGTACAGAAAGCCACTCGTTACCGCGACCAATCGCTTCGAGGTGGCGCGCGGCCTGCTCGTCAAACTGACCACGGCGGCGGGCATCGAGGGCTACGGGTACGCCGATCTCTTTCCCAGAACCGGCGAGACGCCGGAAACCGCCCGGCACGTAATCGAAAAGATTCTGGGGCCGAAGCTCGCCGCGCGGGAGCTCGAAGAGCTGCCGCGACTCAGGGCCGAGATCGATCACTCCCTCACGGCAAACCCGAGAGCGAAAGCAGCGTTGGAAAGCGCGCTTTACGATGCGCTGGCGAAGAGCCGCGGTGTTCCGCTATACCTTCTGCTCGGAGGTCTTTATCGAAATGAGATAAAAGTCGTGAAGATGGTGAGCGTGGACGATCCGGAGGCGATGGCCGAGGAAGCGAAGCGGTTGGCCGCCGGCGGGCTCGCGCTGAAACTCAAGATGAGCGGTAAGATCGGTTCCGATCTCAAACGGGTGGCGGCGGTACGCAGCGCGGTCGGCGACGGGGTTTTCATTAAAGTCGATGCCAACGAGTCGTATGATGCCAAGACAGCCCTGCGCTGCGCCAGGGGGCTGGCGGAGCTGGGCGTTGAGATTTTCGAGCAGCCGGTGCCGCGCGATCAGCTTTCAGCCCTTGCCGAGGTAAAAAAACTCTCGCCGATCAAAATCGAAGCCGACCAGTCGGTCCGCACCTTTGCCGACGCTTACCAGCTGGTCAGTAACCGGATGGTCGATGCGATCAACACCGGGGTGCAAAAAGCCGGAGGGCTGCACGAGGTTCGAAAAATCGCCGAACTATGCGCGCTGAACGGCATCCGTTGCGCTCTCTCCAACACCGCCGGCAGCATGATCAGAGACGCTCCGGCGGTGCAGCTCGCGGCGAGCACGCCGGGCATCGCTCCGCTGGCCGAGCTGGGCGAATTTGAAGCGGTGTCGGGGGATCCGTTCGCGGGCTTAGCCGTAAACCACGGAAGTATCAGGGTGCCCGAGGGAGATGGCCTCGGCGTTTATCCGAGGGAGCTGCGTTAGATGAACCCGTCGGAATTCGCAAAACAGATCGATCGTATCGTTGCCCGCTGCAACGATGATCTCGAGGGGGTGCGGTTTTCAAAAGACTCCCTGACGCGGGAAGCGGCGCGAACTCTGGTGCAGCAGTGGTCGATCTTCACGCGCCACAGCCGGCAATGCTGGGCCTATGTCGTTGGTAACTGCCCGATTGTCGAAGTTCGCAAGTTCATCGTGACGGAGAATCTCTATGAAGAAGAGGCGCAGGAGGGTCATTCCCACTTCGAGATTCTGGCGCGTATGGGGAAAGCGCTGGGGTTAACACGGGATGAAATCGAGCACGCCAAGCCGTTGCCGAGCACCGTAATTGCACTCCTCGCGTGGGAGTCGCTGACGAAGAACCGAACCTGGTACGAGGGACTGGCGGCCAAGTCGGTACTCGAGCGCACGAACAATCCACACTGCGGCAATTTCTCGCATCACCAAGCCGAGCAATGGATGCGCCAGCTTGGTCTCTCAAGAGAAGAAACCGAGTTCTGGTGGATGCACGATTCGGTGGATCAGATCCACGGCGACGGTTCGCTCAATCTGTTAAAAAAATATTTGACCCTGGAGGACCAACGGCAGGCAGCGCTTCGGGCGGCCGAAGAGTCGATGATGGCCTGGAAGATCTACTTCGACGGGTTTTATTATGAAGGGGTGAGGAGAACGACGGCGCGGGGCTGATGCGCCGCGTTCCGCAGGAGGTCATTATGGCTAAGCCGCAGATAAAAAAGTCGTTAGACGCGTTTAACCAGGAGCTGGGGCAGCTGCATATGACTGGACAGTGGATCTACGAGGATTTGCTGAATCAGGCGATCGGCGGACCGCGGCCGCGCGGCGAACCATATCTCTGGCCGTGGAAAATGGTTTACGAAAAGCTCGAGGAGGCGTGCGAGGTCTTGGAAGAGAGTTTCACGGCGCGCCGGAGCCTGCTGTTCGGGAACCCCGGGCTGCCGAACAACGCCACAACGCACACCCTGCTCATGGGCATCCAAATGATCAAGCCCGGCGAGATCGCCTGGGCACACCGCCATACTTTGGCGGCGATTCGTTTTGTCATCAAAGGGGACGGCCGGGTCTATACCGTTGTCGATGGCGAGAAATGCCCGATGGAATCCTACGACCTGATTCTCACGCCTCAGTGGACGTGGCACGACCATCACAACCCGACGGAAGAGACGGCGATATGGGTCGATGCGCTCGACGTGCCATTTATCCTCGGATTGAACCTGCCTTTTTATGAACCCTATCCAGGAAACAGGGTTCAGGCGCTGCGCGAGAAAAGAAGCGATTACTTGCAGGAGCGTTCGGGAGCGGTGCGGCCGATCTGGGAGGTCGGCAAAACGGAAAACCTGCCGCTGCGCTACGCCTGGAGCGATATCAAACCCCAGCTCTGGGCTTTGGCCGAAACCGAGGGCAGTCCCTATGATGGCGTGGCGTTGGAGTACGTGAACCCGGTGACCGGTGGGCCCACGTTGCCGACGCTGAGTTGTTGGATCCAACTGCTTCGGCCCGGCGAACGCACCAAGCGGCACCGGCATACATCGAGCGCCGTTTACTTCGTCGTGAGCGGCGAAGGCACGACGATCGTCGGAGAGAAATCTCTTAACTGGACAAAGCACGACTGCTTCGCCGTGCCGAATTGGGCCTGGCATGAGCACGTGAACCGCTCAAAAGCGGAGGCGATGCTCTTCTCCGTCAACGATATCCCGATCGTCAGCGGCTTCGGTTTGTACCGAGAAGAGCCGGAAATCTCGCTCCACACGACCCAAGCTCCGCAAGTCCCGGCGGCGGGAAAACGGTGATCAACCGTCAGTGGAAAATGCGTTCGCTCGCGGGTATGTTGGTTTCAGCGTTGAGGGGCGGGTTTTAAAACCCGCCCCTCAACGTCAGACAAAGATTTTGTGGGAGGTTTGATTGCTGGGATGGATCGCAATGCACTGAAATTCGGAGCGCATTACCTGCCGACCTACGTGCCGGACCTGGACGGCCCGGTCTCCGACTTCTATCAGCGGATGTTTGCCCAAATGGAGGAAATGGACCGGCTGAACTTCGATTACGTCTGGGTCACGGAGCACCACTTTGCTTATTACGGCGGCACCTTGCCGCATCCACCCACCTTCATGGCGGCCGTCGCTCGCACCACCGAGCGGGTACGCCTGGGCGTCGCGATCAACGTGCTGCCTTTGCACAATCCGATCGAAGTAGCCGAGTCGTACGCGATGGTGGATGTCATCTCCAACGGGCGCTTGGATTTCGGCGTCGGGAAGGGAAGCGAAGCCCATGAGTACAAGAAATTTGGCGTTGCCCAGGCCGAGGCCACCGGGCGCATGGTTGAAGGAGTCGAGGTCATCAAGCAGGCGTGGTCCGACCAACCGATTCGTTATGAGGGAGAATTCTTCAAGTACCAAAACGTTCCGGTTTATCCCAAACCGGTTCAGCGGCCGCATCCGCCGATCTGGGTCGGCTGCGCGCGCAGTGAAGACTCGTTTCGCTGGGCGGGAAAGAACGGCTTCCATTTGATGACGCTTCCTTACCTCTATCGGGAGCCGCATATCCTTCCCGGCCTGGTGAAGACTTACCGGAGCGCCCTTGCCGAAGCGGGCCATGATTTCACGCAGACCGAGGTGCTCGGCAAATTCCACATCTATGTTTCCACAAGCCTGGAGAAAGCGATCGAAGAGGCCGCGCCCTATCTGGAAAGCTATTTCGACGTGCATCGAGCGGCGGACCCGGAACGGAACATGGGAGGGGGACTGCTCACCGTCCGTGACGTCAAAACGCAACTGGCGCACGGCTTTGTGATCGCCGGCGACCCGCGGCGCTGCGTCGATACGATCCACAAGTGGCGCGAAGAAGTGGGGCTTACGACGCTTTCCGGAACATTTCACTTCGGCGGCATGCCGCAAGAGATGGCGCTCAGAAATATCCGGCTGTTTGCCGAGCGCGTGATACCCGAGTTTCAATAGAATCGTTCGAACCGTTCAAACCGTTCGATCGCTGCGCTTCGTGCAACGCTTCAACTTTCTCGCCGCAGTGACGTTCGACCGTTGTAAGGGCGGGTTGCAGACCGGTTGCTGCATGCACTCAACTCTTTCTAATCGCAGATCTTCGAAAGCAGCTCGGGATCTTCGATTTTTAGCGCGCGGCCCAAATCGGCAGCAAGTGGCTGTCGCTCGCCGGGCGCCATGTCGCGATACGGTTCCGGGACTCGGCCTTTCCGGTTGACGCGGGATTCTTCGACATGACCGTCGGCATCGACGGCGCGAAAATCAACAGGCACGGATTCGTTCTCCGTCGCTCGAACAGCGGACTCATAGATCGCCGTCCAAGGTCGCGCCAATGATGGCACGGCCGTTGTTGGACATTGTGACCCCCTTCAGGTATGAAACTGAGGTTCGGCGATCAGGCTCGCCTCAATCCGTCAAACGCGTGGAGGAAAAATCATGAAGATCTGTCATTACAACAACAACCAGGCGGGAGTTGTCTCGGGCGATCGGGTTTATCCGATCGGCGATGCCTTGATCAAGGCCGGCTACGCGCGAAACGGCTACACGATGGTGGAAATCATCGATGCCCTGGCGAATCAGCCGGGGGCGATGCAGGTCGCGCGCGACGCAGCGCAAGGCGGGACGAGCATGCCGCTCAGCTCGGTGAAGTTACTCGCGCCGGTGACAAACCCGGGATCGCTCTGGGCGGCGGCGGCCAATTACCGCGCCCACCAGGCGGAAATGATCACCCGGATGGGGAGCGCAGGACGCGAAAACAAAACCAAGGACGAGTTGATGGCGGAATTCTTTCTCAAGCCGACATCTTCAATTATCGGCCCCAACGATACGGTGATCTTGCCGAGGATTTCCAGACTCGTGGATTTCGAATGCGAGCTTTGCGCGGTGATCGGAACGCGCGCGCGGAACGTCAGCGAAGAGCGCGCCCTGGATTATGTTTTCGGCTACCTGATGTGCTGGGATATCAGCCAGCGCGACCCCTGGGGCAAGGGCATGCAGAACACGCGCAACATCCGCAAAGGCTTCGACACGTTCACGGGGCTCGGTCCATGGATCGTTACCAAAGACGAAGTCGGCGATCCGCAAAACCTTTCGATCCGCGTGCTGCAAAACGGCAGGGAAGCAATGACGGCGCACACCAGCGACATGATCTGCACGCTCCGCGAGCACATCCGGTTTCTTACGAGCTGCCTGACCCTGAGGCCGGGCGACCTGATCACGACCGGAACGCCGGCCGGTGTCAGCAAGCTCAACGACGGCGACCATCTCAAAGGAACGATCGAGAAAATCGGCGACATGGAGCTCCACGTCAAAGCGGAGACGTAACGTCTCACGCAAGTCTGTCCCGAAAGGCGCGGGGATCGCAAGAACGGCTCGCCACCAGAGAGCATGAAGTTCACGAAGCGGAATTCAAGATGATCATTCTAAACTTCGTGGGCTTCCCGTACTTCGTGTGCCTTATTCCAGTTAGCTCTTCGCCAGCATGATGCTTTTGTAAGAGTGCAAGAGGACAGTTGCCATGCCGAATACAAAGCTGCCCACCGGCGTTGATCTGTACTACGAGTCTCACGGCCACGGAGAGCCGCTCATCCTCATTCCCTCGACCGCGTAGTCCGGCGAAGTATGGAAACCGTCGCAGATGCCGCTCGCCGAGTCATTGAACCTGATCCTTCACGACCCCAGAGGGTGCGGCCGCTCGACGGCGATGCAGAGCGTTTACACGATCGAGCAGATGGCTGCGGACGTGGTTGCCTTGATGGACCACCTGGAGATTTCGGCGGCGCATCTCCTCGGTCATTCGATGGGCGGGCGAATCGCGCTCTGCGTGACGCAAAATTTTCCCGGACGGGTGAAAAGCCTCATTCTCGCGGCGAGCGGCTCGGGCCCGGCGGCGAGAACCGGATCGGACTGCGTGCCGGGGTTGCCGCACCGGCTCGTGGTCGAGCTGGTCGAAAAAGGCTTCGAGCGATTCATCTATCACGAAATTTGCGAGTCGGACACCTTTTTTAGCCGGGATTATCGAGAACGACATCCCGATCGCGTCGAAGCGTTTTTCAACCGCGCTTGGGCGACTCACGCGAAACTACCCGAGTTCATCCATCTCTGTATCGCGCGACACAACTGGGAAGGGACCCACCGGCTGGCCGACGTGCGAGTGCCGACGCTGGTCGTGATCGGCGACCAGGATACGGTCGGGAGCAATCATCTCGCTCAGGCGGAAGTTTTGGCTAAGCGGATTCCTGGCGCCGAGTTGAAGGTTCTCCGGGGACAATCCCACGGGTTTTTCTGGCAAGCGCCGGAGGAGACCAACGCCTGGATCGCGGAATGGATAAGGGATCATGGAGCACGGAGCATGGAGCCCGGAGCCGCAAGGAAATGACAGAGCATGGAGCGGGAAGCACGGAGCCGGAAGGAGCGGTGCTCGTAGAGCCGCTCGACCCGGCCACGGTCATTGAACGGGGGCGGCAAATTCCCTGCGAATGTATCCTGAGGTTCCGTTTGTGAGAACCTCCAGCCATTCGCCGTGAACTCCCACGACCACCATCCGGCTTCCCCTGTGCGCCTGAGCGATCGAGGATGATTTGTAACTCGGTTCTTTGCGGATCGGCGTGCTCGCTTTGATCTCGAAGAGATTGCTGCTCAGTTTTCCCGCGGCGTTGGCCTGTGCGGGCGAAGCGGGCGGCTGCGGCGCGGAATGAACCGGCGCCGGCTGCACCCTTCGCGGTTCGGCCGGCTGGGTGGCGGCTCGAGCGACGACCGGCTTATCTTCCAGCTCACCAAGCGCTTT
>DATMBL010000101.1:0-3634 GCA_035559295.1 Candidatus Eiseniibacteriota bacterium | reverse complement strand
CGGTCATCCGTTAACGATCATCGATGGGAGCCGGGAAGCGGCGCTTCGCGGTGTCAACCTCAAAGCCCTGCTCGACGACTCCTACCATTTTTCCACCTGGGTCCGACCGGCGTCTGGGCGCTTTTCCACCATCGAGGATCTGCGCGGCGCCATCCTCGCGGGCACTCCGGCCGAAATCGTGCGCGAAAGCCGCGCCTACCAAAGTGCCGGCGCCGACCATATCGTGTACGATCTCAGGCTGCGCTTCGCCGATTGGTACGAGCAAATCGAGCTGTTGGGACGGGAAGTCCTTCCCGTTTTAAGAGAATGAGCGCGGCGAGTTCGAAAGGAAATCAAACAAACTTTTGCCAGCCCTGGGGCGTAAGGGGGAGACGGCGCTTTTTCATCGTTTGCGATGCTCTTCCCTTGGCCGTCATTTCCCTGGCGCGCTCGATTTTTTTCTTGATTTTCGTCCACGAGCAGTGCTGCCTTTCGCGCAGCTTGATCAGCGCTTCGTAGCTTCTGTGCAACGAGTGCTCGTTCTCTTCGACGCCGAATTTGGCGACGAGCGCTTTGAATCGGTTGAACGTGAAAGTAGTCGCCGGCCGGTGTGTCAGCGCGGAGCCCGGCTGTAATTGCGGCTTGTAACGCATGCCGGTGAGCGGATGGCCGACGGCGGCCGATGGATGGCGAGGGTCGAGCCTTGGGGGTGCTTTTTGCGCGTTTCTCAAATGTTCGTTGATCCAACGCACGCTCCGGCGCAAAGCCAGATCGACCGCCTCCTCTTCGCTGAGGACACGATCTCTAAAACGAACAAACTCCGAATAACGATGAGGGCCTGCGCACCAACTGATATCCGCTTGAGGAGCCCAGGAATGGGTTGCGGTGTCGAAGCTCGGGAATGCCATGATGACGTGGTTGCGATAGGAGCGCCGCCACATAACGCACGACTCCTCTCTGGACGGGCGGAGTGGAAGCCGGAAAGCAACGGGCAGTTTAACGAGAGGGCTATGTCAGGAGATGCCCGCCGATCGTCATTTTGGTTACTTCAAGTTCGAAAGGCAAGAGGAGCTTTACAAAAATGACCGGCCTCAAAGCAAGAGCCGCAAAAAATGGCCGTCAAACTCTTTGACGAACGAGAGCTGAAACTGCCCCTCAACTACGGTATGATGGCAACGGAACCATGCTCGGGTTTGTCCAGAGATTTCGGCCGCTGATCTCGAACGCGGCCGGCGCCATTTATAAGTATCTGCTGGACGCTCGCGCCAGCCACGCCGACGCCAGGATCGCCGCGTTGGAAAAGGGCCTGGAGATGCAAGCGGCCTTGAACGAGACCGTCGAGATGCGAATCAAAATCGTCCAATCCTCGCTTGAAAGCGTGCAGAAAACTCTCCGGATCGTCATTCTCGGGGTGATCGCAACCGCCACGCTCGCAGGGCTCGCGCTCACCGTGGCGTTGTTGCGCTAGTCGAGGAGCTTTCGCACGCAAATCGCTTCGCACGCACCCGGGTTCAGCTCCTTCCGTGAATTTCACCGTTACCGATAGCGCTTCATGCCGTTGATCCGACTCGATAAGGTTTCGCTCGCCTACGGCTACCTGCCTCTGCTTACCCACGTCGATCTACAGATCGAGGCGGGCGAGCGGGTGTGTCTGGTGGGCCGCAACGGCGCTGGAAAGACGACTCTCCTGCGCGTCATGAGCGGGGCGGCGGCGCCCGACTCCGGCGAAGTCTGGCACCGGGAGACCCTGCGAATCGCCCACCTGGAGCAGGAGGTTCCGCCGGATAGCGAGCGCAGCGTTTTCGACGTCGTCGCCGAGGGGTTGGGCGCATTGGGCGAGCTTTTGGCCGAATATCACCGCGCCGCATACCGGGCAAGCGAGCACGACCGCGACTCGTTGCGGGCCCTGGCTGAATTGCAAAGCCGCATCGAAGCCCTCGGCGGCTGGAATATCAACCAGAAAGTCGAGACGATTCTCAGTCGATTGAACCTGCCGGCGGAAAGGTGCTTTGCCGACTGCTCCGGCGGAACTCGCCGCCAGGTCATGCTGGCGCGGGCTCTGGTCAGCGAGCCGGACCTGCTGCTGCTGGACGAGCCGACCAACCACCTCGACATCAACGCGATTTGCTGGCTCGAAGAATATTTGCTCGACTTTCGCGGCGCGCTGATCTTTATCACCCACGACCGCACTTTTGTGCGCCGGCTGGCGACTCGCATCATCGAGCTGGACCGCGGCAAGCTCGCTTCTTTTCCTGGCGACTTCGACGCCTATCGGCTTAAAAAAGAAGAGTTGATCGAGATCGAACAGAGAGCCAACGCCAACTTCGACAAAAAGCTCGCTGGGGAGGAGGCCTGGATCCGCCAGGGCATCAAGGCGCGGCGCACGCGCAACGAAGGGAGGGTCCGAGCCCTGCAAGCTCTGCGGCAGGAAAAGGCCGGACGGCTGGCCCTACCAGGCAAGGCGCGATTCGCCATTGACGCGGGCGCTTTATCCGGCAGGCTAGTGATCGATATGCGAAAAGTGAGCTTTCGCTACGGCGATACGGTCGTTGTACGCGATTTATCGACGCGCATCCTGCGCGGCGAGCGGGTCGGTATCCTCGGCCCCAACGGCTCTGGGAAAAGCACGATTCTTAAATTGATTTTAGGCGAGCTGACGCCGACCGGCGGCGAGGTCGTGCTCGGCACGCGCCTGCAAATCGCCTATTTCGATCAGCACCGGCGCCACCTCGATCCGGAAAAGACCGTGCGCGAGAACATGAGCGACTCGGACTACGTGACGGCCCGCGGCCGGTTGCGCCACGTGATCGGCTATCTCAAAGATTTTTTGTTTCCTCCCGAGCGGATCGACTCTCCGGTCAAGGCGCTTTCCGGCGGCGAGCGCAATCGTCTTTTGCTGGCAAAAATCTTCACCCAACCGGCGAATCTGATGGTGCTCGACGAACCGACCAACGATCTCGACGTCGAGACCCTGGAGCTGCTCGAGGAGCGGCTCGCAGAATATGACGGAACCTTGCTGCTGGTCAGTCATGATCGAACTTTTCTCGACAACGTGGTGACGAGCACGCTGGTCTACGAAGGCGAGGGAAGGTTCGGCGAATACGCCGGCGGCTACGAAGATTGGGCGCGCTACCAGCGTCCGATTCCCTCGGCTACCGAGCCTCCCCAAAAATCCCCGGGATCGGCGCGCCCCGCGGTTACGGAAAAATCCAGTCTCGGCGACCGCCCGCGAAGGCTTACCTATAAGGAAAAGCGCGAGCTAGAAAGCCTGCCGCAAAGGATCGAAAGCCTGGAAGCCGAGCTGGCAGAACTCCACCGACGGATGGCAGAGGGTGAGTTTTACCGTCGGCCGGGCGACGAAATTGCTGCGGCGGTCGAACGCCTGCGGACGATCGAACGCGATCTCGAGAACAGCTATCGACGGTGGCAGGAGCTGGAATCTCTCGGGTCGGGCGAGTGATGCGAGCGCAGCCGTGGCCGCTGGACAGCCTTTTCTCACCCGGTTATAAGTACGCATGCCTTTCTCCAAGCTAGGTCTCCATCCCAGGGTACTCGAGGGCGTCACGGCAGCCGGCTATAGCGACCCGACGCCGATTCAACTGCGCGCCATCCCGATCATCATGGCGGGACGCGACTTAATCGGCTGCGCCCAGAC
>DATMBL010000100.1:0-2338 GCA_035559295.1 Candidatus Eiseniibacteriota bacterium | reverse complement strand
GACGGGACGAGCCGCGTTCGGCTGGCGTCGGGAAGAGAGGTCGTCGCGCGCTATACGGAGCCGCCCGCCGGACAAACGCTCCAGCTCAAAGTGAGCGCGGACGACATTCTCGTTGCGACCAAGCGCCCCGAAGCGATCTCGGCGGCGAACGTGCTACCCGGAACGATCACGCACCTGGAGCCGCTCGGCGGCCACGTCCTGCTCGAGGTCGAGGCCGGCGATGTGTTTTCCGTCCGGATCACGGCTGCAGCCATGAACCGGCTCAATCTGACCCCGGGCAAAGAGGTGTTCTTGATCATCAAAGCGCGCGCATTTCGAACGCTTTAGAGCCGGAATGGCCCCGCTCCCGGTTTTTGCTATACTGGCTTTGTCGCCGCGCTTCTACGGCGCGAAACGTCCCATAGGCATGATTGCAGGCCGTCTTTTGTCCCCGTCCTTTAGCCGCATGGTCGCGGTCCGCTCCCTCGGGCTTGCGCTTCTTCTCTGGCTGGCCGCGGCCGGCTCGGTCGCGCGCGCGCAGTCGCTTGCGCCCGAGGAGAGGGAGAAAATCGACCGTCTGATCGCCCGCATCGCCAAGAGAACGGACACGACGTTCATTCGCAACGGCAAAGCCTATGACGCTGCCACGGCCGCTGTCTTTTTGCGAAAAAAATGGCAAGCCAACGAAGCCGCCGTGCAGAGCGCCCGCGACTTCATCGAGAAGATCGGAAGCTTTTCGAGCACATCGGGAACACCGTATCGGATCCGGCTGCCGGACGGGCGCGAACTGCAAAGCGGCGATTTCCTGCTCGCCGAACTCGAGGAGATCGAAAGCGCGCGGGAAAACCGGGAGGATTCGAGATCTCAGTGACGTTGTTCTTCCAAAAACCGCTCCGCATCGATCGCCGCCATGCAGCCGGTGCCCGCCGCGGTCACCGCCTGGCGGTACACGTGATCCTGAACATCGCCGCAAGCAAACACTCCCGGAACGCTCGTTTTGGTGCCGTTGTAGGTGATGATGTAGCCGAGTGGATTCAGCTCCAGCTGGCCGGCAAATAATTGCGTATTCGGCCGGTGGCCGATGGCGATAAAGACGCCGTCGGTCTTGCGATCCTCGGTTTTCCCGGTTCTTACGTTCTTCAACCGCACGCCGGTAACCCCGCCGGCTTTGGGATCGCCGTAGATATCGTCAACCACGGTGTCCCAAACGAACGAGATCTTGGGATTCCGTGCGGCCCTGGCTTGCATGATCTTCGAAGCGCGGAGCTTATCCCGGCGGTGAATCACGGCAACCTCGGTTGCGAACTTCGTCAGGAACATCGCTTCTTCGACCGCGGTGTCTCCGCCTCCGACCACCACCACCTGCTTGTCTTTGAAGAAAAACCCGTCGCACGTGGCGCATGCCGATACGCCGTAGCCCATGAGCCGGCGTTCGGAGTCCAAACCCAGAAGTTTCGCCGACGCGCCCGTGGCCACAATCAAGGACTCGCACGTGAGAGCGTCGCGTCCGACCGCAACTTTAAACGGGCGCTCGCGAAGATCGACGGATGTGACCTCGCCGAACTCGGCTTCCGCGCCGAAGCGCACGGCCTGTTTCTTGAAACGCTCCATCAACTCCGGCCCGAGAATGCCCTCGGGAAATCCGGGGTAGTTCTCGACGTCGGTCGTGATCGTGAGCTGGCCGCCGGGCTGCGAGCCTTCGATGACAAGCGGCTCGAGATTGGCGCGCGCGGCATAGATCGCCGCGGTGAGACCGGCGGCTCCCGACCCGAGAATAATCACGCGATAATGGCTTTTTTTCATGACGGAGTTTTTGTAACATAAAAGCGCTCTTGCAGAAAGTTGAAGTTGCGACCGTTTAAGTTCCGATTCTCCGGCGCGCGAAACCGGAGCGAACACACACGGCAATGACCAAGCTCACGCATCTCGATGACCGCGGGCGCGCCCGCATGGTCGACGTCTCGGCTAAAGAGGCGACCGAGAGACTCGCCGTCGCGCGCGGAACTGTCTCGATGCGGCCCGAGACCCTCGCGCTCATCGTGCAAAACAAGATCGAAAAGGGCGACGTGCTGTCGGTCGCGCGCGTGGCCGGGATCATGGCGGCGAAAAGAACGCCGGAATTGATCCCGATGTGTCACCCCCTTGCCATCACTGCGGTCGAAATCGAGCTTACCCCGAAAGAGAATCCGCCGAGCATTGAAATCGAAGCCAAAGTGCGCGTTTTCGCGAAAACCGGCGTCGAAATGGAAGCGATGACGGCGGTGGCGGTCGCCGGACTGACGGTTTACGACATGTGCAAGGCGGTAGACCGTGAGATGTCGATCGGGGAGATCCGGCTCGTCGAAAAAAGCGGCGGGAA
>DATMBL010000099.1:0-2203 GCA_035559295.1 Candidatus Eiseniibacteriota bacterium | reverse complement strand
GCCGGATTCTGCGAGACGGCGCGCAGCTCGCTGTGTTCCGCGGCGCCGACGGCACGTTCCAGGCCGAAGGGCTGGACGGCGTTCAGCGGTTGTTCGCGTTCAGCCAGGTAAAAAAGAAAATCGGCGGCCAGACCGTGTACGCGGTGGTCGACGTTCAGGTTGCCGTGGCCTTTGCCGACGCACAGCGCATCCTGTTTCACAATTTAACCGCGCTCGCGATTCTTTCGGTGTTGACCTTGGCGGCCGCTTGGTTCGCGGCGGATCTCTTCGTTCTCCGCAGGGTCGATGATCTCATGGCAGCGACAAAAGAGCTGTCGCGCGGCAATCTTCGGGCGCGCACCCGGCTCGCCTACGACAAAAGCGAGCTCGGCCACATGGCTCGCACCTTCGATGACCTGGCCGACAGCCTGGAAACCCGAGAGGCTGAAGCGCGCGCCTCTTCGGAGAAAATCGAGCGGCAGCGCCGGCGCGAGGCCGCGCTTCACGATATCAACTTGGCAATCACCTCGACGCTCGATCTGCAAAGCATTCTCGACACATTGCTCGAGCGCGTTGCTGTTCTGGTTCCGCCCGGGGCCGCGACGGTATGCTGGTTCAGCAAGCAAACCGGCAACCTGGAGATCCTTGCCGCGCGCGTGTCGGGGGAAAGCAACCGGACGACGCCGGCGCAGATGCTCGAACAAGGCCTGCCCGCCGCGGTCTTGAAAACCAAACGGCCGCTCGCAATCCCGGACGCGCGCGTCGATCCGCGAAGCACCGACCCCGAGTTCTTCCATCGGCATCAGTTCCTTTCCTATCTCGGGCTCCCGATGATCGCCAAAGGAGAAGCGCTGGGCGTGCTTTCATTCTATTTCAAGGACGAACTTCGCTTCACTTCCGAGGATATCGATTTTCTTGCCTCGGTGGCGAATCAGGCGGCCATGGCGATCGACAACTCCAGGCTCTATGAGCAGACGCGACATCAGGCCGCCGAGCTGGAGAAGTCGAACAAGATCAAGGATGAGTTCCTGGGAGTGATGTCGCATGAGCTTCGGACGCCGCTAAACATTATCATGAATTACACTGAGGGTCTGATAACCGGGATGTTCGGACCAATAAACCCCGATCAGGCGAAAGGGACGGAAAAAATAGGCGCTCAGGCGCGGCACTTGCTCTATCTCATCAATGAAATTCTCGAGATCACAAAAATCGAGACGGGTACGGTCGTCATCCAGCAAGAACCCCTTGATCTCAACCAGTTCGTCGGCGAGCTGCGTTCGGATTATGCGATGACGACGGGCCGCGACCTCCTTTTAAAGTGGCACTACCCGGACGACTTGCCCACGATTTATATCGATGGCATCAAACTCAAGCAGGTTCTCACCAACCTGATCAACAACGCGATCAAATTCACCGAGCACGGCTCGGTCACCGTTTCCATTCATGCGATCGCAACGGAGCAAACCCTTGTCTTCGAGGTGGCCGATACCGGGCCGGGAATCCCGGAGGATCAGCTCTCCGCGATTTTCGAAAAATTCCGCCAGGTCGACAGCACGACCACCAGAAGCCATTCGGGAGCGGGCCTCGGTCTTTATATCGTTAAAACGTTCGTCGAGCTGTTCGGCGGCACGATCGCGGTTCGCAGCAAGCTCGGAGAGGGTTCCGTTTTCATCGTACGGTTGCCGATGGTTCTTTCGTATCCCGGTGCCAAGCCCAACGCCGCATCCGGTCCGGCCGCGTCGGCACCGCCCCGCTAATGGAGGGTTCGAAAGATGGCGATTTCGATTTTTTGGCGGCTGATCCTCGGTTACAGTGCGATGCTGCTGCTTTCGGCGCTGATTTCGGCCCACTCGATCGCCCACTTGCAGCGTCTGAGCCGTTCGGCCTATGGCGCGCTCGACCGCGAAAACCGCCTGCTCGGGTACCAGGAACAGCTGACCGACACGTTTCTCTCCGAGGTGCGCTATGCCGATAAACTCGTTATCACTCGGGCGGCGCCTCTTCGGGAACAGCTGAACCAGTTCAAAGCCGACTACATTCGCTATCTCGAGGAGATGAAAACGCTTGCCGATTCGAGCGACATGAAGGCGAGAATCGCACGCGTGGAAGAGCTTCACGGCTGGTACCATGAGCTGCTCGAACAAGAGCTCCGTTACATAAAAACCGGCCAGGCCTACGCTCACACGCGCTACCGGGAGGAAAAGGAAAGACTCCTCGATACGAT
>DATMBL010000098.1:0-8182 GCA_035559295.1 Candidatus Eiseniibacteriota bacterium | reverse complement strand
ACCCCGGAGCTCTTCTGCCGGCCGGAGTTGAAGTCGTTCGCGGCGACATACGAGATCCGCGGGTGGTCGAACACGCGATCGCGGGTTGCCCGCTGGTTTTCCATCTAGCGGCGCGGACGTCACACGGCAACCTGCCCGCGCGTGACATCTATTCGATCAATGTCGAAGGCACCGAAAACGTCGTGAGGGCGGCGGCCCAGGCCGGAGTTGCCCGCCTCGTCTTCGCCAGCACTGCGCGTGTCTACGGCATCATACGCAACCACGCGGTGCGCGAGGACACTCCGATCAACCCGGATTCCGCCTACCCGTCTTCCAAGGCGCGCGGCGAACAAATTGTTTTGTCGCACCACGCGCGCGCGGGTTTGCCCGCCGTGATCGCCCGCATCACGAGCGTGTTCGGACCCGGATCACGCAGCTGGCTGGGCCTGTTCCAGGCGATCGCCGCCCGCCGCTTCCGTTTGATCGGTTCGGGCGGAAATTACCATCACCCAGGCGACGTTTCGGATATCGTAGAGGGATTACTTCTCTGCGGTCGGGCCGAAGGTATCGAGGGCCAAACCTACATCATCACGGGAAACGAAGCGATGCCGCTCTGCGACATGATCCGGATGATTCAAGATGAAGTCGGCGCGAAAGATCTCCCACGGCCCCTGCCGGCGCTGCCGTTGTTGCTTTATTGGCGGCTGAACGACGTGCTCAGGCTCTGCGGCTACGACCGCCTCCCGCGTTTCGACCGTGTCGAGTTTTTTTTGAACGACAGAATCTTCGACCAAACCCGCGCGCGCCACGAGCTGGGATACGAGCCGAAGGTATCTTTGAAAGAAGCGATTCGTCGAACCGCAGACTGGTATCGAAGTCAGGGTCATCTGAACCCGGCTCCGCAAAGCTCCGCATGAATGCTCTAGTCACGGGCGCCACGGGATTTATCGGCAAACAGCTAACGGAGCGCCTCCTCGACTCAGCTCATCGCGTCACGGCCTTGGTCCGAGCCGAAGCGGACGCCTCTGTCTTGCCCGGCGGCGTTGGGGTCGCGCGCGGTGATGTCCGCGACTACGTTTCCGTCGAACGCGCAGTTGCCGGTTGCGACACTGTGTTTCACCTCGCGGCCAAGACCGAATCGCTGGAACTGCCGAAGGCGGCGATCTGGAGCGTGAACGTCGAGGGAACCGCCAATGTCGCGCTCGCCTGCGTGCGTCATCGGATCAAGCGTTTGGTTTTTGCCAGCAGCGTGGGCGTCTATGGCCGCGCCATCGACAATCTATCGATCAACGAAACAACCCAACCCAAGCCCGATTCGCCTTACGGAGAGTCGAAGCTCACGGCCGAACGGATACTGTTGTCGCATCACGAGCGGGATGCACTCCCCCTCGTGATTGCGCGTATAAGCAGCGTTCTGGGTCCGGGAGCCCGCGCCTGGCGCCCTTTCTTTCAGTCTGTTGCATCGGGTTATTTTCGTTGCATTGGAGCCGGCCGGAACCACCATCATACGGCGGATGTGGCAGATATCGCGGAAGGGCTGCTCTTGTGCGCCACCGTGCCAAACGTCGAAGGAAGAACCTATGTGCTCGCCGGCGGCGAACCCGTGGAGTTGCGCGAGTTCGCGCGGCTCGTCGCCGATGAGTTTGGCGGCCGCCAACGTACCGGTTCTTGGCCGGCCTGGCCGCTTTACGTATTCAAACCTCTGAACCAGCTCGCGTACGCTTTGACGGGCCGACGACTCCCACGCGCCGACCGTATCGATTTCTTTCTGGGCAACAGAGCATTCGATATCTCGCGAGCCCGCCGGGAGCTCGGGTATGCGCCGCGAATTACGATGCGCGAGGCAGTGGCCCGCACCGTCGCGTCGTTCCGGATCACGACGGGCTTTGTTTGCTGAATCGTTGGCGCGAGAACTCAACCGATATATGGCAACAGAACGAACAGCAGCTCCTCTGGTCATTCTCGGCATGGACGCCGGCGACCCGGATTTTATCCGGCAGTGGGCGGCTCAAGGTTACCTGCCGACAATAGCCTCAATCATGGAACGGGGTTCTTCGAGCCGGACGGGAGGGGCGGAACTGTTGACGGAACATGGGGTATGGGTCTCGATCTTTAGCGGCATTTCGCGCGCGCAGCATGGGTACTACTATTTTCGGCAGCTAAAGCCCGGAACCTACGATCTTCAAACCGTAACGGGGCCCGATATCGATGCGCCCCCGTTTTGGTCCTACTTGCGCGGCACCGGCATCAAGGTCGCGATCATCGATGCGCCCGATACACGGCCCTATCCCGGCCTGGCCGGCATCCAGCTAAGCGACTGGGCCACTCACAACAATTGGGATCCGGAACACTTCAAGACCGCGGCCGAGCCTCCGGAGTTGCTCGCCGACGTGCGAAAGAATTTCGGCGCTAAGCTAACGGCGCTCGAAAACGCGGAGAGCACAATTGACGAGGATCGGCAGTTCTATCGCCAGCTTTTGGAGCAGATCGAAAAAAAAGGCGCTCTCTGCCGATATTTACTCGCGCGCGATCGCTTCGATCTGATTGTCGTTGTATTTTCCGCCTCCCATGCAGCCAATCACCAATTCTGGCGCTATCGCGCCGGCGCCGCAGCTGAGCCGACGGAACTATCTCACGCGATTCGTGACGTTTATCACGCCATCGATCGCGAGTTCGGTCGCATACTGCAGCAAGTATCCGGAGATTCCAACGTCTTTATCGTGTCTTCCGTGGGAATGGAGGACCACTATCCGACCACCGGCCTTATCGATGCATTTTGCCGCCAGCTTGGGTATCAGGCTTCCCCAGATCGTCGGAGAGTTTCGCTCGATCCCATGGATTTGGCCCGGCGGTTGGTGCCCGAGTCTTGGCGCGTCGCCCTAAGCCGCCGTCTTCCGCGAGAAAAACGGGAACGCCTTCTCGCAAACCAGTTCATGCACGGCGCCGACTGGTCGAAAACGACTGCGTTCGCGATCCCGGCGTCTTACACCAGCTTTATCCGCGTGAATTTGGCGGGACGCGAACCCCAGGGAACGGTTCGGCGGGGCGCAGACTACCGGGCCGTGCTCGAACGGCTGGAAAGCGATCTCGCGCGCCTCATCGATGCGGACACCGGCGAGAAAGCGGTTACCACCGTCGCCAGAACGGTCGAACTGTTTCAATGCGAGCCGCACGTTTCCCTGCCGGATCTGTTTGTCCACTGGAAACCGGGACGATTCATGGAACGGGTACGGCATCCTAAGACCGAACTAACGCAAAAAAAACCGGATTTTTATCGCCCGAGCGACCACTCGAGACACGGATTCGTCGCCGCCGCGGGTCCATCGATTAAAGCGCAGACGCAAGCGAGCGACGTTGAAGTCCTGAATCTAGCTCCTACGTTCTTGTCTCTCCTGGGCGAGCCGGTCCCTCCTCGTATGACGGGTCATCCGATCCCGTTTCAAAACGCCGGCGGAGGAAGTGTGTAGCCACAAAGAACGTAGCGCGGCCTAGCCGCAACCAAAAAGAAGCGAAAAATCTTCTGTTTCCAGCGTTTGGCGGCTTTCCGACCTCCGGGATCTCGGGCACAACGAATGCAACCGACGTTCTCGATCATCATTCCAACGTTCAATCGGCCACAGAAATTGAAGTCGTGCCTGGAATCGCTCGCGCGACTCGACTATCCGCGCGATCGGTTTGAAGTGGCGATCGTCGATGATGAGAGCGATGCACCGCCGGATGCCGCCGTAGCTCCATTCCGCGCCGAACTCGATATCCTATTGCTGAAGCAATCACATGCCGGGCCGGCCGCGGCGCGGAATACCGGCGCCGCCGCAGCCAAAGGCCGCTACCTCGCATTCACCGATGACGACTGCCAGCCGGCGCCGGACTGGCTAACGAAGCTGGCGGCGCGCTATGGATCACTGCCCGACTGCGCGATCGGGGGCCGCACGGTCAACGGCCTGACGCACAACCCCTACGCAGCGTGCAGCCAGTTGCTGATCGATTATCTGTACAGCCACTACCAGGCAAGCAGCGGCGGGCTTTTCTTCACCTCGAATAATCTCGCCTTGCCGGCGGAAATGTTTCGGAAGATGGGAGGCTTTGATACGACCTTTACTTGTGCGGGCGGCGAGGACCGCGAGCTGTGCAACCGTTGGCTGGCTCAAGGCTATCCCATGCTCTACGCCGCGGAAGCGATCGTCTATCACTTTCACACCCTCGACCTTTTCACTTTCTGGCGCCAGCACTTCAACTACGGCCGCGGGGCGTTTCGGTTTCATCGGTTGCGCGCCGCGTCAGGACAGAGATCGCTCCGCGTGGAGCCGCTCTCCTTTTACTTCAAGCTTCTCCGCTTTCCGTTTGCCAAAGCGCAAAACGGAGAAGCACTGCTGCAAAGCGCGCTCCTCTTCGTCACACAGGCGGCTAACGCCTCGGGTTTTTTTTGGGAGATGGCGAGCCGCCCTAATAGCCGGCTCAGCACTATCCGAAAGCGATGAATCCGAACCCTGCACCGCAGATGTCGGTCGTATTGGTCACGCCGGATCACTACGACACGATCCGAAAAACGATCCAGTGTCTCCGGGCTCAGACCGCGCGAGAGCAGTTGGAACTGGTTATCGTCGCGCCGTCCGCGAGAGAACTCCAACTCAATCGTTCCGAGCTGGCCGATTTCGACTGTTTTCAAGTTGTCGAGGTAGGCCCGATCCGCTCGATCGCGGGCGCAAACGCCGCCGGCGCCCGGCACGCGCGCGCTCCCGTGGTCGCCTTTGGCGAAGACCACGCCTTTCCCGAACCGGATTGGGCGCAGGCGTTGATCGATGCGCATCGCGGACCTTGGATCACCGTTGGTCCGGAAGTGCGAAATGCAAACCCGCAAACGGCCATCAGCTGGGCGGATTTTTTGATGGGCTACGGTCCGTGGATGTCGCCGGCTCCAGGCGGTGAAATCGCTCACCTCCCGGGTCATAACAGCAGCTACAAACGCGATCCTCTGTTGCGACTCAGCTCGGAACTCGAGACGATGCTGGAGGCCGAGACCGTCTTTCATTGGGAGCTGGTGGCTGCGGGCCAGCGTCTCTACCTGGAGCCGAAAGCGCGCATCGCCCATGTCAACTTTGAGCGCTTCGCCTCGTGGTTGCCCGCGCTCTTTCACAGTGGCCGAACGTTTGCCGCCGTTCGTTCGCGGCAATGGAACCTGAACCGACGACTGTTCTACGCAGCTGCTGCACCGGCGATTCCGCTCACCCGGTTAACGCGCATCGTTCGACAGCTGAGAGCAATTGATAAAACAGCAACCTGCCCTCCCATGAGCCTCCGCATCCTGTTTGTTCTCGCCTTAGGTCTAATCACGAGCGCTCTCGGGGAAATGCTCGGGTACGCGTTCGGCGCCGGCAGCGCGCCGTGTCATTTGACGCGCTTCGAGTTCCACCGCGAGCGTCACAATGCCCTCACCCCCACCCTCCCCATCGGAATGGGCGAGGGAGTTTTCTAATCCCAAGAGGGAAGTAAGTGTTCTTTCTTACCCTCGCCCGCTTTGCGGGAGAGGGAAGGGTGAGGGTCAGAACATAAAAGCTTACTTTCGATCTTTGTGAACTTTGCGTTCTTTGTAATTGAACTTTCTTTTTTCTCTGCGAACTCCGCGCGCCTCTGCGGTGAAATAAGACGGTTTTACACTTTGCTACCGGCCGATGCGCGGTCAAACCAAGGCGCGCCCAGGTTGTGAATTGTCGCCCCGCCATGCCTGAAATCGCGGTTTCCGTCATCATCCCTTCGTACAACTCCCGGGACACGATGCTGCCGCTGCTTTTGTTCTGGAGGATGACCCTAAGAGTCTTGAGCGCGCGCGTTTACACGAAACCGTTCATACTCGCCTCACCGCTGGTTTTTCTGGGACTGGTTTCGTGGTCGTGGGGCGAATGCCGCGGGTACCTCGCCCAAATCGAAAGTCCAACCTCGGCTTCGCTTTGATCGAATGGCTCCGTTCATTTCCGTCATCATTCCCACCTTCAATCGGCCCGCCCAACTCCACCAGTGTCTCGAGGCCGCGGCCCGTTTGAACTATCCGACGGATCGATTCGAGGTCCTCGTTGTCGATGACGGCAGCGCGGTGCCTCTCGACGAGGTCATCTCACGATTCCGAAATAGAATCGATCTGAAATTTCTAACCCAGCCCAACAGCGGTCCCGGGGCGGCGCGCAACGCCGGCGCTCGCAGGGCTAAGGGAAGTCTTCTGGCGTTTACCGACGATGATTGCAGGCCCGCTCCCGATTGGCTCAAAAAGTTAGCCGCGCATTTCCTGCGCGTGCCGGATTGCGCGCTTGGCGGAAAGACTATCAACGCGCTCGATACGAACCTTTATTCAAGGACGAGCCAGGCGATCATCGACTTTGTCTATTCCTATTACAACGCCGACTGGGAATACGCCCGCTTTTTCGCTTCGAACAATCTCGCGGTTCCGGCCGATCGGTTTGCGAGTCTGGGCGGATTTCATCCGCACTGGCCTCGCGTTGCGTCCGAAGACCGGGAGTTCTGTGATCGTTGGCTGCATGCGGGATACCGCATGGTCTATGCTTCGGATGCCATCGTCTATCACTCGCACTGGCTGACCTTCCGCACGTTCTGGCAAATGCACTTCAACTATGGCCGCGGAGCATTTCACTTTCACCGCGTCCGCTCTCAGCGCCGCTCAGGGTCGTTTGGACCAGAGCTGAGGTTTTACTGCAATCTGGCCCGGCACAGGTTTATTCAGTTAAACGGCGCGCGCGTTCTGCCGCTGCTCGCCCTGTGGCAAGTAGCCAACGCGGCGGGGTTTTGCCGCGAGTGGATCGGCGCATGGCGTGAAGCGCCGGCCGAGAGGCTCGAGGCAGTTCCGCCCCGTCATCTTTAAATGCGTGCGCTCGCACGCCGTCTGCTGATTGTTAGAGCAACGCTCCCCATGACCCCGCGCTTCTCTCAACCCGGACGCCACCTGCTCGATGGAACGGTTTGGGTCTTTCTGGCCGAAGCGCTGGTCCTGCCGACCGGGCTTGTAACCGCGGCTTTTCTGACGCGCAGGCTCGGACCCGAGGGCTACGGCATCTTCAGCATTTCGGCGGCAATCGTCATCTGGCTCGAAGTGAGCGTGGCTGCTTTGTTCTCGCGCGCCAGTTTCAAGTTCATCGCCGAAGCAGCCGACTGGAAACCTCTGAGCGCAACGCTCCTCTGGTGGCATGCCGCCGTGGGCAGCGCGGCCGCAATTCTCGTATGGCTTCTCAGCCCGGCCCTCGGCCTGCTCTTGCACGAACCCGGGCTCGTTCCGGCGCTGAGACTTTTCGCCGTGGACATCCCGCTGTTCTGTGTCGCCCAGGCGCACAAGAATCTGCTCATCGGACTCGGCGCATTTCGTGAGCGCGCTCTCTCCAGCGCGGCCCGATGGATGAGCCGGCTCATGCTGATCGTCCTTCTGGTCGAGCTCGGGCTCTCCGTCGAAGGCGCGATTTGGGGAAGCCTCGGCGCGACTTTGGTCGAGCTCGTCATGGCCCGTTGGTGCGTGCGGCCGCCGATCTTTGAGCGCCCCGCCTGGCGGCTGCCGGGGTTCTGGACTTACGCCTGGCCGCTCTGGCTGTTCTCGGTCGGCACAGCGTTGCTCGCTAAACTCGATCTTTTGATGCTCAAGGCCCTGGGCGGGACGGCAGCCGAGGCCGGCATCTACAGCGCCGCGCAAAATCTCGCCATTGTACCGGCTATATTTGCCACCGCCTTCGCCCCACTTCTTCTTTCAACGCTGAGCAGGCTCAATCAATCGCAGGAGACGGCGCTCGCTAAAGATATCGCAGCGGCGTCGATCCGCGCGGTGATCTTACTTCTGCCGTTCGCCGCGCTTACAGCCGCAATGGCTCGGGAGCTGAGCCTATTCGTCTTCGGGCCGCGATTCGCCGAAGCGGCGCCAATCCTCTCATGTTTGATTTTTGCCGCGCTCGCGGCGGTCATGGTTTCGATCACTACGGCAATCATGACGGCGGCTGGAAAGCCGGGATGGCCGCTCGCTATTCTCGTGCCGCTCCTCGCGCTCGCCCCGATCGGTTATCTGTCAGTTATTCCCGGCTATGGCCCGCGCGGGGCCGCGGCCGTGACGGCTCTTGTGACGATGGCTGGCGCCGCGGCATCGCTCGTTTTCGTTGGCGGGCTCTGGGGCGTCGGCGTGTCCCCGGCCTCCCTGTTAAGAAGTGTTCTGGTGTCGACG
>DATMBL010000097.1:0-12890 GCA_035559295.1 Candidatus Eiseniibacteriota bacterium | reverse complement strand
CGCCAGCAAACGCGGCTCTTTCGCCGGGATTGGCAAGAAACCGCCAATATGGAATGATCGTGTCATCCGGTCACACCACATCGGCGGGGAGGGCCCTAAAGGTCACATGTTTCCTTATCGCGATGAGAACGAAACGCAGCGGGCGGCGATCGTTACCGGAACGATCATCGGCCTCAATGTGCTCAGTTGGTTACTGCTCCAAGGGGCCGGCACGACGTTGCCGCTCGCGCGATCGGTTTGCGAGCTGGGGTTGATTCCGGGAGAGCTGACCGCCTCGGTCGCCCCCGGGACGCGCTTCCCCATGGGAAACGGACTGGTCTGTGTGACCGATCCGGGGCGCCAGGTGTCGCATCTCTTTACCTCGATGTTTCTTCACGGGTCGTGGATGCATCTTTTGGGCAACATGTGGTTTCTCTGGATCTTCGGCAATAACGTCGAAGATTCGATGGGACGCCTGCGATTCGTCGTCTTTTATCTGGTCTGCGGTTTGGCTGCTGCGTTCGGACAGGTGCTGGCCAGCCCCGCCTCGGCTATTCCGATGGTTGGGGCCTCGGGGGCAATCAGCGGTGTCATGGGCGGGTACCTGGTGCTTTATCCCAATGTGCGGGTGTTTGCGATGGTACCTCTGGGATTCTTTCTTACCTCGGTGGCGCTACCGGCCTGGGTTATGCTCGGGTACTGGTTTTTGATTCAATTTGTTAGCGGGCTGGTGGATATCGGTGGTGAACAGGGGGGCGTTGCGTTCTGGGCCCACATCGGCGGGTTTTTAGCGGGACTCATCCTGATCAAACTGTTCGCCCGACCGGACTATGTCGCGGAGCACCGCTCGCATCACTGGCGACCGCGCCGTCTCATGCGGGAGTGGTGAGAGTCGCCAAAGCGGGCTTGGGGAATTTGCCGGCAAACGCTCGAGGGATTGCTCGAGAAGCCATCCGGTTTTGAGCGGCAGATCATGGCCGCGGGTAGCCGCTTCCGCGCTTGACAGGCGAGGTTTGGATTGACGATAAATGCGCCGGGTGGAAAGGAGATCCGTGAGATGAGAAGCAACCTGATCGTTGCCGCCGCAGTGATTGGATTGACTCTGGCGTGCTCGATCAGCAGCGATGCGCAGCAGAAGGTCCAACCCATCGTGATCGGCGCGCCGCTGTCCACCCAGTATCTTTACGGCTGGGATGCGCAGCGCGCGATGCTCCTCGCGGTCGAAGAAATCAACGCTAAAGGCGGCGTACAGGTGGGAAACGTCCGCAGGCCTTTCCGGCTCGAGGTCCTCGACACGCGAGATCTCGAGCCCGGCGTGCCGCTCTCCGAGGCGTTGCTGGTGGTGGAAAAGCTGATTTTGGAAAGAAAGGCCGATGTTCTCATGGGCGGTCCGGTCCGCTCGGAGGCGGCACTTGCGGCTATGGACCTGATCTCAAGGCATAGGAAGGTATCGATCCTCACGACCGGCTCGCTGACTCCCGCTTATCACCGCCGAATCGCGGACAACTACGGCAAGTACAAATACCTCTTCCGGATCACGAGCGAGGCGGGCCAACTCGCCAAGGAGGCGGTCGATTTGTTCGAAAGCCTCAAGGCCGATCACGGGTTCGACCAGATCTTCGTTATGGTGCAAGACGTGGCTCACGCGCGAGCCATCGGCGAGATTGTGAGCAAGAGCCTGAGCGCGAAAGGATGGAAGGTCTCGGGGCTGGAAGTGTATCCGACCGGGGCATTGGATTATTCCACCGGGTTGCTCAAGGCGAGAGATCAAAAGGCGCAGATCCTCTTCGTCTGGATGGACCATCCCGAGATCGCCGTGCTCGTCAAGCAGTGGAAGGATCTCAACGTGCCGCTCCTCCCCGTGGCCGGGATCTCGAGCGCGGTCGAGCAACCGGGCGGCTGGGCGAACACGGGAGGGGCCGTGGCTTACTGGATCGCGTCTCCAGCCAACGCCGGGAATGCGCCATCGAACGCGACGCCGCTTACGATGAAGTTCTACGAGGCCTATACGAAGCGCTGGCTGGTCGAACCCGAGGGCTATGGCACCTCCAGCAGCTACACCGCTGTCTATGTGCTCGCCGATGCCATCCGACGGGCCGGTTCTCTGGATTCCGATCGGCTCGTGGCGGCGCTGGAAAAGACCGACATGATCGGGGTGTACGGCCGAATCGCTTTCGATCCCAAAACGCATCAAGTGATCCCGAGTTACAATCCAAAAGAAGGCGCGGTGGGAACTTGGTTTCAGTGGCAGGACGGAAAGCGCGTGGTCATCTGGCCATCGACCATCGCCGTGGGCAAAATCCGCATTCCTCCGAACCTGAGCCCGCCGAAGTGAGCGTATGCCCGCATCGCTTCTGGTTTACGGGCTCATCAACAGCGTTACGCTCGCTCTGATCGCGTTTGGGTTTTCCCTGTCCTACGGCATCAGTCGGGTCGCCAACTTTGCCCATGGGGCGCTTTACGTACTCGCGGGTTTCTTCGCCTGGATTGCGCTTCACCGCCTCGAGCTTAACTATCCGCTCGCCGCCCTGGCGGCGATCGTGTTCGTGAGCCTGGTCGGCGCGGCCATTTACCGCCTGGCGCTGATCCGCGTCCGCGGCATGCCGCTTCTCGAGATGATCGTGACCTTTGCCCTCGGGACGGCGGTGCTCGAGGCGCTCCGCTTTTTCGGGTTTTTCGGCTCGAACTATAGCCTCCCCGCTTTCGTATCGGGAAGCGTCACCGTGCTTGGCGTTCCCGTGGATATCCAGCGGATAATCGTCGTCGCTGTCGGGGTGGCCGTGCTGGTTGTTCTCTGGTTCGTCACCCATCACACGCGCATCGGTCTTGCTTTTCGCGCGATGGCACAGGATGAGCAAGCGGCGATGATGTGCGGCATCGATTCCGACTGGATGGCGACGCTCAGCTTGAGTCTTGGCGCCGCGCTGGCCGGACTTGCGGCGATAATTTTGCTTCCGTTGAGCTTCATCGCGACCGAGTCGGGCGCCAATGTTCTCGTTTCCGCGATCGCCGTGTGTATTCTTGGAGGGCTCGAGAGCACGGCGGGGGTGATCGCAGCAAGCCTGCTCATCGGCTATGCGCAGATCATTACCGTGGCTTATCTTGGGCCGCACTATCAGATGATTGTCGCGCTGCTCTCGATTCTGGTCACGCTGATCCTCAGACCCTCGGGCTTGTTCGGCAAACAAAAGGAACTCGAAGAGCGTGTATAGGCGGATTATTCCCGCGCCGGGTGATCCGGCGAACAGACCGGTGGATTTTCGCTTCTTGAGGCGCGAGGCTTCACAGCCGGCGCCCTTCGGGGTTTTAAATTGCACATCTTCACAACGACGACTATTTGCGATTTGAGATTCGTTATTCGAGATGCCGGAGGGGCGTGAAGCCAAGAGCGGCTCGCGCTCTGCGGCGAAAGCTGAGCGCGTGAATCATCCGGCATAGAGAGTATGGCGCGGCGACTCGAAAGAATCGATCGGCCGATCAAAGTGTTGACCGACGACATCTATGCGTTGAGTTCGACGGCGAACATGCTCTACGTTGCAGCGCCGAGAATTCTTCCGGCGCTGATCGTGATGGCGGTCCCGGCGCTGTCGCCGAGCGTCTACTTCGAAAGGGTCTGGATCATCACCGCGATTTACGCCTTGCTCGCCCTGAGTTGGGACTTCGTTGCGCTCTCGACCGGGCTGGTATCGCTCGGGCAAGCCCTGTTCTTCGGCGTAGGCGCGTATCTCGCCGCGATCTTAAATCTACAACTGGGCATACCGTCGCTCTGGACGTTGCCGCTCGCCGGCCTTGGCGGCGCCGCGATTTGCACCGTGCTGCTGGCCCCGTGTCTGCCGCTTCGGGGCATCTATTTCGCAATGACCACGCTCGTCTACCCGCTGCTTCTGGCGCGCACAATCGAGGCGACCGCAATCGTCGGCGGCACGGATGGATTGGTCGGTGTGGAACCGTTTCCGAGCCTCTGGCTCGAAAAGTATCTCGTCCTGGTCGTACTCCTCGCTTCAACTTACGCTCTGCGCCGGCTCATGACGAGCGATTTCGGGATCGTGCTGCGCTCGATCAGCGACAACGATCAAGCCGCGAAAGCCGCCGGTATCAACATCACGTGGTACAAGCTCATAGCGCTCTGGATCGGCTCGGCTCTCGGCTCGTTTGCGGGAGCTTATTTCACGCACCTCTACATGTTCGTCGGGCTTTCCGCGTTCTCGCTGGATCTCTCGATCCTGCCGATCGCGTGCGCCGTCGTGGGCGGGATCGGAACGCTGGCGGGACCCGTCGTGGGAGCTTTCATCCTCGTGCCGCTGACCGAGATGTTGCGTGACGCGGGGACGTTGAGGATCGTGGCTTATAGCCTGCTTCTCGTCGCCCTGGTCCTGTTACGGCCCGAGGGGGTCTTGAGTTACCTGAAACGCAAGTACGAACAGGTCGAACGCTGGGTGGAGGTGTAGGACGACCGGGCGGTATCCTGCCGTATGATCGCAAGCGAGGACGACGACCATGGACTGTTTGGTTCTGAACCGGGTATCGAAGCGCTTCGGCGGCGTGAGCGCGCTCGACGATGTGAGTTTTTCGGTGGCGGAGCATCAGGTTCTCGGGATCATCGGGCTCAACGGTTCGGGAAAAACCACGGTGGTCAATGCTATCACCGGCTTTATCGAGCCGGATTCAGGCGAGATCTGGTTCAAAGGCACGGAAATCACCGGGTTCGCGCCGCACCGTGTCGCCGCCGCGGGCATCGCGCGAACCTTCCAGACCGTGCGGCCGTTTCACAATCTGCCGGCGTTCAAGAATCTGATCGTGCCGCTCTATTCGCCGCGCATCAGAAAGCGCACGGAGAGCGGCCGGTGGGGCGATCGCGACGCGGTCGCGCTCGACCTGCTCGAAGAGGTCGGATTCGAGCGGGACTCGCACGTCCCTTACAAGCCGGCATCGACCCTGCCTCACGGCTACTTGCGCCGCCTCGAACTCGCCCGCTGCCTCGCCCTCAGGCCCGATCTTCTCATTACCGACGAGCTGTTTTCCGGCTTGAGCGCCGCCGAAGTGGGCAGCATGCTGCCGCTGATCGAAAAACTCCAGGCGCGCGGCATGACGATCGTGATGGTCGAGCACCGCCTGAGGGAGCTGTTCCGGCTCGCCCATCGAGTCGTGGTTCTCGATCGGGGCCGAAAGATCGCCGAAGGTTCGCCGCGCGAGATCGTTGAGAGCAGTACCGTAAAGGAGACCTACCTGGGCGCGGAACTCTCACAGTAGAAGTCCTGGAATACAGCCCTGGAGTATTGGGCCGAGGAGCTGGGTCAGTTAGTCCGGACTCCAGCGCTCCAAACGCGTGCTATGCTTTCGGTGGAAAACCTCATGGTCTTTTACGAAAACGGCCTGGCGGTGAACAACGTCAGTCTCGAGGTCCGCGAGCGCGAAGTCGTCGGCCTGTTGGGCTCCAACGGCGCCGGCAAATCGACTTTGATGTACACGATTTCGGGCATTATGCTCGACCGACAAGCAAAGGAGCAGCGGCGCGGCGGTGAGAAGATTACCGTGCTCGGGGGGCTTCGCTACCGCGGTGAAGAAATCGGCGATCTCAAGGCCAGCCTGCGGGTAAAAAAGGGAATCGTGCTCTGTCCGGAGAGGCGCCGTGTGTTTTCCGAGAGCACGGTGCTCGAGAACCTGAAGATCGGCGCCACGCTCCGAAAAACTTCCGAAGCCCGGGCAAGCCTCGAGCGCGTCTGGCAACTCTTTCCGGTCCTTTTCGAGTTGCGCCACCGGACAGCGGGCTTTTTGAGCGGTGGCGAGCAGCAGATGCTGGCCATCGGCCGAGCGCTCATGGCCGGTCCCAGCCTGCTGCTGCTCGACGAACCTCTGCTCGGGCTCGCTCCGGCGCTGCAACTCAAAGTTGTTCAAGCGGTTCGATCGATCGCCCAATCCGGCATTACCGTTCTCGTAGCCGATCAGTACGCGCGGCCGCTGCTGCCGATCATCGACCGCGGTTACGTGATCGAGAGCGGATCGATTGTCGTGGAAGGGACTGGCCAAACTCTGCTCGATAACCCTCACGTGAGATCCGCTTACTTCGGCATGTGAGTCTAACGATGGACAAATTCGAAGCACGAAATCCGAAGCTCGAAACCAAGCCCAATGAACACCGCTTAGGAAAGTGGACTCACTGATTCAAAAGACGATCGAACGGGAAGGAACGATCCTCACCGCTTTTGAGGCGAGCGCCGCGAAGTACGCCGAGCGTTCCGCACTCGTGTTCTTGGGCACGCGGTTTACTTACCGGCGTTTAAAGGAACTCGCAGATCGGTTCGCCAATGCCGCAAGCAGCCTTGGAATCGAGGCCGAGGATCGGGTGCTGCTCTACTTGCCGAACTCGCCCCAGTGGCTCGTCGGCTACATCGGGCTGCAGAAGATCGGCGCCACGCCGGTTCCGGTATCGCCGATCTACTCGCCTTTGGAGCTCGCCTATTTGATCGATCACTCACGGGCGAAAGCGATCCTCTGCGCCGACACCAACTTCGGCTACGTCGAAGAAGTCCTTCCCAAAACACGCCTCGAAAAAATCATCGTCACGCGAATCGCCGATCTCCTGCCGCCCGCGAAGCGAATTTTCGGCACTGTGTTTGACAAGCTCATGAGCGGTTCGGTGAGCAGGCGGGGCGAGGTCTTTTTTTTCCGCAAGCTGCTGCGGAAGGCTCCGGCGGCGCCACCCAAACTCGATGTCGACCCCAAGCACATCGCCCACATCCTCTATACCGGAGGTACCACCGGGTTGCCGAAGGGAGTACCCCACGGGCACCTCGAGCTTCTAAGCGGCATCGTTGGAATCCGGGAGGTTTATCGAACGTCGATCAAAGAGGGGATGAACACGCTCATCATGCCTCTGCCGCTCTACCACATGTTTTCGCAGGACATGGTCTTCGCCCTCGGCTTGCACCTGGGCAATACGGTGGTGATTGCACCGAAGCCTAACATCGATGCGGTTTGCGCAGCGGTCCAGAACTACCGAGGGACGCTACTCGCCGGCGTACCGAGCCTTTATCGATCGATTTTGGAAAACGAGCGGCTGGATTTCTACGATCTCAAAAGCCTCAAGTACTGCTGGAGCGCCGGTGACGCGCTTCCGGCCGAGGTGCTATTGCGCTGGAGGGAGCGGGTGGGCGTCTCGATCTATCAGGTTTACGGTTCGACCGAGACCGTGTGCATCTCCGTAACTCCCCCCGGTGCTGACGTCGCGCCGGGAAGCGTCGGTCGGCTCATACCGACGCGTCTCGCCAAGGTCGTCGATCCGGAAACCGGCCGGCCGGTGGCTGCAGGAGAGGCGGGCGAATTGTTGGTGGGTTCCGATTACTCGTACGTGAGCGGCGGTTATCTGGACAGTCCGGAGGAGACGGCGCAGACGTTTGTCGAGGTCGACGGTCGCTTGTGGTGCCGAACCGGGGACTTCGTCAAGATGAGCGAGGGCGGCGAGATCGAATTCATCGACCGCAGAGCCGACCTCATCAAGCACAAAGGC
Organism: Candidatus Eiseniibacteriota bacterium; assembly: GCA_035559295.1. Classification (GTDB taxonomy): domain Bacteria; phylum Desulfobacterota; class Binatia; order UBA9968; family UBA9968; genus DATMBL01. The sequence goes on along the minus strand of DATMBL010000097.1, from coordinate 5,404 downwards.
TATCGCGTATCGGCCGCGAGAGTCGAATCCGCTCTGCAGGACCATCCGGCAGTGGTGGCCGCCTGTGTCGTAGGCGCGCCGCACCCGACAGCCGGCGAACAAGTCAAGGCCTTTGTCATCCTCAAAACGGACGCACGCGGCGTGACCGCCTACGATCTGCTGCGCCATTGCCGCGAGCGGCTGCTCCCTTACGAGGTTCCCGATTATATCGAGTTCAGGGACATGTTGCCGAAATCCAAAATCGGTAAGTTGCTGCGTCGCGAGATGCGCGACGAGGAAAGGAGAAACGCGGCGGGAGCTGCTTGAACAGGTTGAAAGGCTGTGAACGATTTCTCGCTTCGGTCAAGCCCGGTGTCATTCCGAGCGGCCTTCGACTTTGCTCAGGATCGACCTCTACGCCGAAAAAGCGCTCATGCTTCGACTGCGGAAAAAGTTGGCTGCGCGCGCGCCGGTTTGGGGATACCTGCTGTTGTGGGTCGTTGGCGGCTGCGCGACGGTGCCGGCTGCCGCGCCCGGTTCGTGTCCCCGCGCCGCGGCCGCCGCGGACGAGAGACTCCTCGCGACCTTGTGGCAGCAAACCTCGGCGGAGTACCGTGTCCTTGCGCGGTCGATCTACACTCACGCGAAAAGCCAACTCGAGCAAGCGCTCGAGGACAAACAGTGGACGGCCGAGCCTTCCCAGAAGCAAAGGAAAGATTTTGCCGCGCTTCCGCCCGCTGTCATCCTCGATATCGACGAAACTGTCCTCGACACCTCGAGTTTTCAGGCTCACTTGATCGAGAGCTGCGCGGATTTTTCCGAGCCTTTGTGGCAGGGCTGGATCAGGCGGCAGGGATTTCCGCCGGTTCCCGGCGCCGTGGATTTTGTTGCGTTCGCCCAGGCGCGAGGAGTGACCGTTTTCTTCGTGACGGGACGGGACCATGCCGTCGAACCGGAGACCCGCGCCAATCTCCGCGCCGCCGGCATCGGGCTGCCAGAACGGCCGGATACGGTTCTCACGCGTGGCGAAATGGAGGATTGGGGAGTAGACAAGACGAGCCGGCGGCGCTTCATCGCACGCGGTTACCGGATTCTGTTGGTCATTGGCGACGACCTTGGCGATTTCATCTCCGAATATCGCGACACGCCGCGGAGGCGCATCGCGGCGGCGCTCAAGCAAGAAGAATGGGGCACAAAATGGTTGGTTCTACCGAACGCGATCTATGGATCCTGGGTGGGCTCGCTGTATGGGTTTGACTCCGGGGCGGGCAAAGAAGAGATTTCGCGGCGAAAGCTCGAGTGGCTCAGCGCGACGCTCCGCTGACCGGCGCGGCAATCGTTTTGCTCGCGGCTTGACGGAACGCATCGAGCACCGTCGCGGCGACGTCGTCCGGCGACTGCCGTGTCGTATCGATGACATAATCCGCCTGGGCGTAGTAAGGGGTTCTCTGGTCGAGAAGAAGCCTGAGCTGCTTAATCACGTTTGGCTGCGCCCGCAGCGGCCGCTCGTCTTTTTCCGCCCGAACGCGCGCGATCAGGACTTCGGGCGTAGCCCGTAACCATACCACGTAAGAGCGGAGCTTGAGTCGCATGAGGTTGTAAGGGTTCATGACGAAACCCCCGCCGACGGCGATGACTCCCGGCGGGGCGTCTACGACCCGACTTGCGACTTTCTCCTCGAGCGCGCGGTAGTAACCCTCGCCCTGTAAATCAAAGATCTCTCGCAGCGTGAGTCCGGCTTCCTTTTCGATCAGCTCATCGAGCTCGTAAAATGGAACGTTTAGGCGTCGGGCAACGATCTTTCCGACGGTGGTTTTGCCGGCTCCCCGCATGCCGATCAAGGCGAGGTGGCACGCGCGCGAGTGATCCAGATAGGCGGCCACGCACGCCAGAACGCGGCCCACGTCTTCGGGCCTGCGGCTTGCGAGCTGCCGCAGGAGATCGCCTGCGATCGAGCCGACTCGCTCTCCGTCGCCATCCGCTGGCAACAGCGACGGTACCGGCGTCTCGAGCGCGCGCGCCAGGCCTAGAAGGCTTGTGACCGAGAGGTTGGCCTTTCCCTTTTCGACCTCGATGAGAAAGCGGGCGCTCAGCCCCGAGAGCTGCGACAACTGCGTCAACGTGATTTTCCGCCGATCGCGCAACTCGCGGACTCGAGCGCCGAGCCTGGCGAGATAATCGCGGCCGTGGTAAATCCGTTGCTGCGGCTGCCGTGCGCGCTTGACGGCCATGCAGTTTACCGGATCGTTCGGTTTTCCGATACGTCGGGAACCGCGAGGCCGAGCTTGGCGATCAACGGCTCCACTTCCCTGATGTATTCCTGCCGCGCCTGCTCGTTGCTCCGGCGCTTGAGCCCCCAGTAGCGATAGCGCTCGGATCGCTTCGAATCGGAACGGCCGAACATATCGAGGGCCTTCGGATACCAGTAATTGAGCGCCCTTTGCAAGCGCTCTTTATGCGCATCCCCGCGCGCCGCCAATTCCGCCGCCTTGCTCGCGCCGTACCCGATGTGACCGATTTCTTCTTTGAGGATTTGCGGCAGCGCCTCGGCCAGCGGCCGATACGTGCAGTCGATGAATTCTTCGAGCTGGTAACGCCCGACGCGGTCGATTAGAAAACCAAAGATGGCGAAATCCTCCCAGGTGGTGATCCTGCCGCGAAACGCTTCGAGATAGCGCTTCTGGTTCGGCCAACTGAGCACGTATGACACGTCCGATCCGAGTTCGCCCGCGATGCGCGCAAACTTCCTGTAGTGGTCCATTTCTTCGGCTGCGGTACGGGCGACGAGAAGCTGGTCCGCTTTGGTCGGCGCATTGGGCAGGATGTCCGTGACATACAGATGCGGCCCGCCGATCTCGCAGTCGGCCTGGATGACGAGCACTCTCCGGAGCAGCTCCCCATACTCTGGATCCAACTTTTCGACCTCTTTCGGTCCTACCTTGTCTCTAAACATGAGCGCCTCCTTTTCTCAGTGCTTACCGATAGTGTACCGAATCGGAACTATAATACAATAGAACAATTACCATATAAGTGAACTATAGTACATACCGGCGCCAACAACGCGCCGGCGCTGTGAAACTCCTCGATGGCAAGACGGGAGGCTGGAATCGTTACCGGCGCGTGGCGGGGGCTTCAGGACCGGGGAATGGACGCGTTACCGGAATCAGGAGGGCTCAAGAGCCACAGGAGAAAGGAGCGCTCACGCACGCGGTAATCGTGTCCCAGTTGTCGGAGAGTAGGTTCCCGACGCTGGTATCTTTGATCGCGACCCAAAAAACCATGGCAACCAGAAAGACGATCAACGTGTATTCCATTAACCCCTGGCCGTCCTCTTCAACCAACAAACGATGCAGACCGTTCATGCGGATAGTCTCACCTCCCCGGCATATGAAACTAAAAATCGAGCGGCACTACAGCAATGCCGGTGCCGGTTCAGCGGGAGAAGATTTAAGGGTGAGCAAACGGCAGAAAATGCTCAAAAACACCGAGCACCGGCGGCGGCCGTGCCGCAGTTGACGAGCCCCTGGGTGGCACAGGGCAGAACTGCCTACAGGGCGAGGATGGGGTTCGGGCTAAGCGCCAAGGTCTCAACTCAAACCAAACCTCGGCCTTTTAAGCAGTCTAGGTGTCGCGTTCGCTCGTCGGTCCCACTTCTCCGTTGCACCAGGGGATGAACGCTTTCATCCTGCATGTGGCGCCGTGAGCCGCGAGCTCTTTCTCGAAGATTTCGTGGATCTCGGGGTCTTCGTCCTCGTATTCGATTTGCCAGCCACCCTCTTTGATGCTCCGATCGGCGTATTCTCCGCCACCGGAGCGCGGCGTGTAGAGGCCCATGTCGCCGGGGCGAAGGGCAAGGTAGCGAGCCCGCGTCGTGCCGGAATTGAAGTGTTGATGGTAGCAGTTGTCGTTTGGGACGGTGACGAGCGAGCCGGCTTGCCAGTCGCATTTGACCATATCCGAGCGATCCTCCTTGGTCCAAAGGAGGGAATAGCCGCCCGTACCGCTGAGGAGCACGAGGTGCGCTCCAGGACCATGACGGTGCGCCTTCTTATAGGTGCCTATCGGAAACTCGGAGATGTGGCTCTTGGTATTGTTGCCGGCCATCTCGAGCATCGCGTTGATGCCGCCGGCGCCGCGCTCTTTCCAGCCGTATAGCAGCATATCGGGGGCGTTGGCGATGAAGTTAGACTCCCAGATCCGCCGTTTGAAAAGCTTGCCTTTGCCGTTGAAATAGTCCTCTTCGCCGGAATAGCGCGAGCGAAACTGGTAGTCGCAGTTAAAAATGAAATCGGGGTCTCGAAAGAGACGCATCATGGGCGGCGCATTGGTAACGGCGATGTAGCGCGCGGGTTCATGCCCGCTGCCGTTGAAGTTTTGATACCACGCGTTGAGTGGAATCGAGAAAAGGCTTCCCGCCTGCCACTCGAAACTCTGCTTCCGCTTCTCGTCGCGCCTGCCCTGCCAGATCGAAGTCGCGCCCCGGCCGGAAACGACATAAATCGTCAATTCGTACATGTGGTGCTCCGGCTCCGATTTGCCGCCGGCCCGGATCTCGACCACATGGCAATCGTTCGGCAGATGCCGATTGGCGATGTGGATGACCGCGCCGGCGCCTCCTTTGCGCTCCCACGGCCCGAGCTCGAGGCGCGGCAAGCTCGGAAAATAAAAACCCTCGTAAACTTTCACGCCCTCGGTCTTGAGCCATTCCATGTACGCGTCGGGTTTGACGTAGTCGTTGAGCTCGCGTTTCGGAGTTTCGGCAACTTTCATATCGGTGCCCAGCATGACCACGGTTCGATTCCTCCTTCGGGCGACGAATGCCCGTTTCGATCTCTGTTTGGCAATACCTGTTACCGCCTTCTGTTGTCAACGCGTATCGAGCTTGTCCGGGAACGCGCGTGCCGCCAGGCGCCGGAAAACAAGGTGCAAAAAGGTACAAAACCGCTCAATCTCTGCTATAATCAAAGCGCCCGGCATCTTGCCTTGCCCTTGTCATCAGGCGCGCTATGACGCGCCGCTCTCTCTCCGGGCGCATCGCGGGTTGGAGTGGAGGCCGAGAGTGGCGTGGGACAGTTGACAGCGCGAGCGCCAGTAGCCCGTTGTGCAACATACGTGCGATCGACAGCGCGCCAGCCGAATCATGGGGGAACGCTACGAGAACATGTCCAGAGCTATGCTGACCGATAGCAGCTCCGAGCCGAAAGGCACCCTATCCGCAGAAGAGATGGCGCTGCGGCAGCGGGAGATCTCGGTTTCCGAGTTCTTTACCAAGAACCGCCATCTCCTTGGTTTCGACAATCCCAGGAAAGCTCTGCTCACCTGCGTCAAAGAAGCGGTCGATAACGCGCTCGACGCGTGCGAAGAAGCGGGAATTCTGCCCGAAGTCGTCGTGAAAGTGGAAGCGGTTCCCAACGGCGGGGACCCC
>DATMBL010000096.1:0-3837 GCA_035559295.1 Candidatus Eiseniibacteriota bacterium | reverse complement strand
TCCGCTGCCGGGTCGACAGGGTTTTACGGTGCGCGCATCGACGCGTTTTCAAGTGGTAAGGAGGTTTTCGGAGACGAGTCTCGTGCGGGTTTGGATCACAACCGGCCGCATGCACCAGATCCGCTTGCATTTTGCCAAGCTCGGTTACCCGGTGGTGTTGGATCAGCAGCACGGCGACTATCGATTTAACCGAACGTTCCGCAAGACCTATGGATTGAAACGCCAGTTTCTCCATGCGACCCGGCTGCGTCTCGAGTACAAGGGCGAAAAACACGCATGGCACGCCCCGCTGCCGCCTGATCTGCAACGGACGCTGCAAGTCCTGAATCGCCAATAAAATGAATACACGCTCCGCACAATCTGCGGCGAAACTCCCGCGCTTTCACCTCTTCATGCGGGTCGAAACCATACGAATCGCTTTGAGAACTCAAAAACGTTCCGGCGCGACGCAAAATCCGAGAAAAACATCTTGACACCGCCGCGTGAATTTGGAAAAACAAGTTCACTACATCTTGCTTCCAGCCGAAAGGAACCTGCAACTTGGATCGAACACGCTTTGTCAATCTGAACCACAAGCAGCTTTTTTGGCCCGCGCTCGACACTAAATGCCCGCTTTGTTCCCACCGGGCGTGCCATCGCTGTCGTGAAATTTCCTACTGCAATCTGGCCTGCTGCGAATGTCGCTCGCGGGCGCTCAGAAGGCTCGCCGTTCTCGAGGAGATTTACCGAGGCGGAAACGTGGAACACTGACGTGCCCCTCCGCTCGATGCGGATGGCTGCTGTTGTCTTTCCCCGTGCGCAAGGCGCGGTTAATCGTCCACGCGAAAACCGAGCTTGATCGTGACTTGCCAGTAATCGACTTTGCCGTTTTCGATGTACCCGCGCGTTTCCACAACTTGGAACCAGTGCAAATTGTGCAGCGTTTTCGAAGCCTTGGTGATTGCTCCTTGAATGGCATCCTCGATACTGGTCTTCGATGAGCCCGTCAACTCGATCTGCTTGTAAACGTGTTCGCTCATAGCGCCTCCGCTTTTTCGATCTCGCTCTCTTCGACGACGTAGATTGAAGAATCGGCGATCGTCGTTATTTCGTAAAGCGTCTTACCCGTCGCTTTGACGTCCCGGACGTGCTTTGGAAGCTCGCCCACATAGACACCGTCGGTGATCGTGCCCCGGAGCGAGGGCTTCGTTTTGGTCGCAACGACATCCCCCCTGCGAAAGGCAAAGAGCATCGAGAACGTCTCGTCCAGCCGCGAATCATCCATTTTGATCACGTCCATAGTTTGATGCTAGTCGCTTTCGCCGACCGATCAAGACGTTTTTTCCACATAAAGGGCGCCGCGTCGCAAAACAGCGACAAGCCCCGGCGCACCGTCGCACACAGGCGACACCGCGATCGTATCGGAAAGGCATTTCGCTGGCACTGCGCTTGCGTCGTCAATGCCCAAGGAGGATCCCATGAAGCCGACCGTTTACTTGATGCCGCTTCTACTCACGTTCGTCTGGGCTTGTGAAAACGTCGCGATTCTCCCGAGAAGGGACATCAGCGAAGACCTCGAACGGCGGGGAGACGCGATCGCGCGAGATCGTGAGAGAATCCCCGACCGGGATCGGGAGGTTCACGAGCCGCGGTTCGCCCGTGACGAAGTCGTGGGCACGGTGCAACGGATCGACGAGCGCCGCCGCGAGATTGAGCTGCGGACTCCGGAGGGCCGCACCGTCGCCGTCAAATACGACGCCAACACCCGAGTGGTGGACCGCGGTCGCGAGACGGGCGTGGAGCAGTTGGCTTACGGCGACCTGGTTGCGATAAGGCTCGGCGGGGGCTTTCGGGGCGAGCAGTATGCGGACGTGATTCGCATGACCGACCGGCGCGATATCGTGCGCTAGCCTTTGCCCTGCTTAAAGCTTGATCACGAGCATGATCCCGTCGCGCAGGGGCAGGAGAACGTTTTCGACCCGCGAATCGTTGCGAATACGTTTGTTGAGCGCGTCGATGACCTCGGCGCTCGAATCGGCGGGTTTGAGCACGTCGCCGCCGCGGAGCATGTTGTCGAGCACGATCAGCCCTTTACGCCGGACCATTTCGAAGCAGCAATCATAGTAGGCCTCGTAGTTCTCTTTGTCGGCGTCGATAAAGCAGAGATCGAAGGGACCGGAGATCACCTTCAAGCTCTGCATCGCGGGTCCCTGGCGGACCTCGATTTTGGCTCCATGCGGGCTGGCCAGGAAGTGGCGCTTCGCAATCGCGGCGAGTTCCGCGTCGATCTCACAGGTGACGACCCGTCCGTCGCGCGGCAAAGCTTCGGCGAAGGCAAGCGCGCTGTAACCCGTGAACGTTCCAATCTCCAGAATGCGCCGCGCCCCGGTCATCAGCACGAGCATCTTCAAGAACTGTGCTTGGAGAGGGCCGACCATGCGCTGCGGGCTGCTCGTCTTGCGAAACGTTTCGAGCCATAACTTCTCGTGGAGAGCGGACAGCGGCTTGCTGTGGCGTTCGGCATAGTTTTCGATGCCGATCGGTCTGAGCTCGATCATCGAACTTCCTACGAGGCCACGCGACGCTCCGAACTTCGGATCATGGATTCGAGGCCGTCAAATTCCCCTCGTTTCCCCGTTCCGGGGAAAGGGAGACAAAAAAGGTTTCGCGGCTACGACCCGGTCATGCGCATGCCGGCGTCCACCGGTAGGATCGCGCCGGTGACAAAGGAGGCTTCATCCGAAGCCAAATAGAGCGCCGCGTACGCGACATCTTCCGGCTCGCCGATCCGGCCCAGCGGCACCCGCGTGCGGTAGCGCGCGAGCTTTTCCGGAGTCGAAGCGTCCACCATCGGCGTTCGCGTCGGCCCCGGACAGATGCAATTAACCCGTATTTTGTCGCGGGCGTGGTCCATTGCCATGGCTTCGGTCAGCCGCACGAGACCTCCCTTCGACGCGCAATAGGCGGCGCGGCCAGCCTGCCCGAGCATTCCCGAGCGCGCCGCAATGTGCAGGATCACGCCGCCACCCCGCTTGATCATCTCCGGGATCGCGAGACGGGATACGACGAACGCGCCTTTCAAGTTTGCGCTCAACGTGCGATCCCAATCTTCTTCGGTGATTTCCGTGATGCTGCCGTTTCTGCGAATCCCGGCGCTGTTGACCACGATATCGAGCCCGCCGAAGCGACCGACCGTCGCGCCGATCACGGCCGTCATGCGCTTGGAGTCGGCGACATCGCCGGCAAGAAACAACGCGCGGCCCCCGGCTCGCTCGATCTCGGCGGCAGTCTCGATCCCCTTCGCCTCGGTGAGCGAGGTCCCCGCAACGGCGCACCCTTCCCTGGCGAAAAGCATCGCGATCGCCCGTCCCAAGCCGGATCCGAAACCGGTGATAAACGCGACTTTGCCGGCAAGTTTCATGGATCGTGACCTCCGGAAAGACACTTTATACAATCGACTTCCGGTTGACTCAACAGTGGTGCGCTGTTAGTTTTTTTTCTCAATGGAGGCGGCAAAGGCCATGAGCGACAACCATGATGCAAGAATTCCGGCCACGGTGCTCACCGGTTTTCTCGGCGCCGGAAAGACGACGCTCTTAAATCGCATTCTAACCGCGGATCACGGGCGCCGCGTCGCGGTGATCGTGAACGAGTTTGGTGAGGTGGGTATCGATCACCACCTCCTGTTGTCCTCGGATCAAGAAATCGTGGAAATGAGCAACGGCTGCATTTGTTGCACGGTGCGCGGCGACCTGGTGCGCAGCCTCTTTCAGCTGGTCGACCGGAGGTCCCAGTTCGACAAGCTGATCATCGAGACCACCGGATTGGCGGATCCCGCCCCGGTGGTACAGACCTTTT
>DATMBL010000095.1:0-2983 GCA_035559295.1 Candidatus Eiseniibacteriota bacterium | reverse complement strand
AAGGCTCGGCTTCCCGGAACTGATGGATTTATCGAAAGAGGAGATTTATTATCCGTATACCTACGTCGTCGTCAGCCGTGCGTTCCTGGAAAGAAATCAAAACTTGATCAGGCCGTTCCTAGCCGCTTCGATAGAGGGAATCCATCGTTTCAAGACGGACAAACGGCTTGCTCGAAAATTGATTGCGAAATATCTGCGCGTAACGGACGAGACCGTGCTGGAACAAACACACGGGCTCTTTTCGGACCTTTTCGAGAGAGTCCCTTATATCAAGCGGGAAGGCATCGACAGCCTTGCTCAACTCCTGGGAGAGCAAGATTCCAAGATTCAAGCCTTCAAGGCCGATTCCGTCGTGGAGGATCGATTTGTACGCGACCTCGAGACGAGCGGCTTTATCAAAAGTCTTTACAAGTAGCGGGAAGCATTGTTTTTGCCGATACGGAGCGGATACCGGAAGGAGAAGATGGCTCGGGCGCTTCTTTATTTGATCTCGGCGGTCACGATTTTCAGCCTGGGAGCGTCGCACGGCTGGGCCCAGGAATCGTTTTACAAGGGCAAGGTCATTCGGATCATAGAAGCATACTCTGCTGGAGGAGGCTATGACGCTTACGCGCGGCTTCTCGCTCGCCACATGGGGAGGCACATCCCGGGAAAGCCGGCCCTCGTCGTCGAGAATATGACCGGTGCGGGCGGGTTGATCGCGGTGAACTATCTGTACAACCGCGCCGAACCGGATGGGCTGACCATGGGGAACTGGAACGGCGCCCTTTCGCTTCAGCAGTACCTTGGCCGACAGGGCATCGAATTCGATGCGCCGAAGTTCGGATGGGTCGGCTCGCCGCTCCGGCCGACTCCCCTCTGTGTTCTCTCAAAGTCGACGGGCGTAACGGGAGTGAGCGAGTGGATGGCTGCAAAGAAACCGATCAAGCTGGGCGGCATGGCCCCGGGTACGAGCCTTAGTGATGACGCGCGGGTTCTGCAAACCGCGCTGGGACTGCCCCTTCAACTCGTCGAAGGCTACAAGGGCGGGGCCGACGTGAAGCTCGCCATCGGTCAGGGGGAAATACAGGGCGCTTGCGGCCTCGCTTGGCAAACACAGAAAGCGACGTGGCAACAGGAGCTGAAGACCATGAACATCGTGTTGCAAGTCGGTCGCAAGCCTCATCCCGAACTCCCGAAGGTTCCGCTGGTTTATGAATTCGCCAAGACGGATGACGCGCGCCAGCTGCTCAAAGTCGGTATTCAGGATCTGAGCGCTCTCGGCCATGCCTATACGTTGCCGCCGGGGGTTCGAAAGGATCGTTTGGAAACCTTGAGAAAGGCATTCGCCGCCACGATGAGAGACCCGGAGTTCTTGGCAGACGCTCAACGGTCAAAGATCATCATTGAGCCGACGCCGGGCGAGGAGCTGGAGCAAATCGTTGCCAGCTTCAGCCAGCTGTCTCCCGAGATCCGCGGAAAACTTAAAGCGATTCTTCTGCCGGCAAAGTAATCTCGGGGTGGCGCGAGTCCAACGGCATACGTGTCCGCCAAGGTAAACATGGAAGGATCAGACCGATGAATTACGAAGCGATCAAGGTGATTCGGCAGGAGGGGGTGACTTGGGTCAGGTTCAACCGGCCGGAGAAGAAAAACGCGATGAATCCTACGCTTCACAGGGAAATGCATCGCGCGCTCACGGAACTGGAGCACGACGCGGAAACGCGCGTGGTCGTCATCACAGGCAATGGCGACAGTTTCTGTGCGGGAGAAGACCTCAAGCAGTACTTCTATGAGTTGAAAGACAAGCCCGTAGAATCGGAGCAAATTCGAAGGATTTCGTACGAGTGGCGGGGCAGATTGCTGCGCCTCCTCTCCAAGCCGACGATCGCTTGCGTGAACGGCTGGTGCTTCGGCGGCGGCTTCGCTGTGGTCGGCAACTGCGACCTCGCCCTGGCGGCGGAGGAAGCGAAGTTCGGCTTGTCGGAGATCAACTTCGGGAATTTTCCGGGAGGCGTGGTGCCCAGGGTAATTCTGGACACCCTGCGCTGGCGAGAGGTGATGTACTACTCCCTGACCGGGGAAATGTTCGACGGAAGGCGGGCAGCGGAAATTGGCCTGGTCAACTTCGCTGTTCCGCGAGATCGGCTTGAAGACGAAACGGTCAAGCTCGCTCGCAGGCTGCTCGAGAAGGACGCCCTGGCACTGAAAGAGACGAAGGAGGTATTGCGAATCGGAAGGCACATGAACGACGAGGAAACCTGGTACTGGGCGCAGGCCAAGGGCCACGAGCTCACACACTTGCAAAAGGCGGGCTGGCTCGAAAAGGGCATCGTTCAATTCTCGGACAAGCAGTATCGGCCCGGTTTTCAAAGTTTCAAGAAAGACTGAACTTCGATGGCCGCGAAGATCGACATTGAATTCAACTCCGGTGCGCAGTTGCCGCTGGATGTCATTCCCGAGCTTGCAATGCTCGCCGAGGCGCATGGGTTCGATTGCGCTTGGGGGGGAGAAGCGAACAATAAAGATCCCACCGTCATGCTAGCCGCGATTGCGGCTGTGACCACGCGCCTGAAAGTGGGCTCCGCGATCTACCACATCCTCGGCCGTACACCGGTCACACTGGCTCTTCAAGCCGTGGGACTCGATGAGTTGTCCCGGGGAAGATTCTTGTTGGGCATCGGCTCTTCCAATCCGACGATTGGGAGTTGGCACGGCGTTCCAGCCGATCATCCGCTCAGCCGCGTGCGCGAGTATCTCGAGATCGTTCGGATGGCCATGACCGGACAAAAACTCGATATCGACGGACGGTTCTTTTCGACGCATGGATTCAAAATGGCCTTCAAGCCTTCGGGGAGAAAGATTCCCATGTATCTTGCGGCGTTTGGCCCCAAGATGAGCCGCCTCGCCGGAATGATGACCGACGGAGTGATCATCAATATGGCGAATTCCACGGAAATCCGCAGAATCGCGGAAGAAGTCCGGGAAGGTGCGAGAGAGGCGG
>DATMBL010000094.1:0-4861 GCA_035559295.1 Candidatus Eiseniibacteriota bacterium | reverse complement strand
GTATACGGTAACGGTGCGAAAAGCCGAGCCGAGCGCGGCGATTCTTTTCAAACTGACGTACTCCCGGGGCTCGCCCTTCAGCCAAAATTTACCGCCAGCGAACTCGACTTCATCGGCCGAACACTCCAGTAAGCGCGCGGCTTGCTCGGAGAGTTGCCGCTTGAGGCGCGCGCATGCCTCGAGCACCGCATTGCCGGCCACGTATGTCATCCGGCTCGCTCTGACACCGCTGTCTCGCGTGGCGGCATCGGTGTCCCCGACGAGAACCCGGACCTGTTCCGGCGAAACCCTCATCGTCTCGGCCACGAGCTGCCGCAGGATCGTGTGCGTGCCCGAGCCCTGATCGATGGTCGGGCTGAGAACGGTAAAGCTGCCGTCGGGCTCGGCCGTGAGGACGAGCCCGGTATCGCCGCCGCTGATGTGGCGGCCGGAAAGGGCGATGCCCCGGCCGGTGTTGGGGGGGAGGGGCTTGTTCCATCCGGCCGCGTCGAGCGCGCGGCGCAAGACTTCACGAAAACGTACGGCGCGGAGCCTGTGGCCGATCGCGTCCTCCTCGCCTTCACCCAGGAGATTTTTCAATCGAAACTCGGCCGGATCGATGCCTAATGCTCCGGCGCAGAGATCGGTGTGCGATTCGACCGCAAATACGGTCGCCACGGCGCCCGGGCTGCGATAGTAGCCGCCGGGAACGGTGTTGGTATAAATTTGCAAGAACTCCAACGAGGTGTGCGCAATGCGATACTGGCCGCCGGCGTAGTGCCAGGTCGCGAGCGACGAGTTGGATTTCAAAGCGCCATACGCGCCACTCGCGTGGAGCGCGCGAAGCTTCCGCGCGACAATCCGGCCGTCGCGTGTCAGCCCGCTTCGAATCGTGATCACGGTCGGGTGCGCCGGGTTGCTTGCGGTTAACTCCTCGCTGTAAGTCATAACCAGTTTCACGGGGCGATGCGCCTGTCGCGCAAGCAAATAGAGGATCGGCAGATCGACGGCATCGCCTTTGCCGCCGAAGTCGCCGCCGACGTTCACGGGATTGACGCGGATCCGATCCTCGGAAACACCGATCGCCTTCGCCAGCTGCGACCGGACACCAAAGGGGTTCTTGACGGAGCTCCACACCTGAATGCGGCCGCCGCCGTCGATAACGAGCACGGCCGCGTGTGGCTCGAGGTACCCCTGATGGCGCGCGGGCACACGAAACGTGTGCTCGAGCACCAGATCGGCTTCACGGAACCCGCGTTCGACGTCGCCCTTGCGCCAGGCGAGCCGCGTGAGACCGTTACGGATGTCGAGGGCGAGCTTGTCTTTTGGCGCTCCGTCGTATGCGGCCGTATTCACGTGAATCAGCGGCGCGCCGGGTTGCGTTGCCGCCAAAGGATCGAACACCGCGGGCAGCGGCTCGTAGTCGACCGCGATCCGACCGACCGCTTCCTCGGCGGCGTCGAACGACTCGGCCGCCACCGCCGCGACGCGGTCGCCGATGAAGCGCACGATGTCAGCGCAAAGGACCGGCATATCGCGGATCTGTTTGCCGACGTAGCACCCTCGCGCGTCGGCGCCGGTGACGATCGCTTTCACTCCCGGAACTCGCCATGCCGCGGAGAGGTCCACACGCGAGATGCGGGCGTGGGGATGGGGGCTGCGTAAAATCTTCGCCCAGAGCATTCCCGGGATTTGGATGTCTGCCGCGTAACGCGCGCGGCCCGTGACTTTGTCGTGGCCATCGGCGCGGGGCACGGGCGCCCCAATGATTGACCGAGTTGTCATGTTCGTCTCACCTCGAACGAGCCTTCGATGCGCTGAACCGCGGGCCGGATATAGCGAATAATCGAAATCGCGAAAACAGTAAACCCGTAGGCAGGAGGCGGGAGTACACGGGCGGGGTCATTGCTGCTAGACTGGGATGTATGCGCTGGCAAGAAAACATCGTCCAGGATCCCGAGCGCATCGGGGACTTGATACGGCAGACAAAATCGATTGCCGTGCTCGGCATCAAGACCGAAGCACAATCCGATCAGCCCGCGTTTTACGTGCCGCAGTACCTGGCTCGCGCGGGCTTCGACATCATTCCGGTTCCGGTCTACTACCCCGAAGCGAGGGAAATCCTGGGAAGAAAGGTGTATCGCGCGCTCGTCGAGATCCCCGGCCCGATCGACATGGTGGACGTGTTTCGCCGCTCGCGCGATATCAACCGTCACCTCGAGGATATGCTCGCGGCCCGACCGAAAGCAGTCTGGTTTCAGTCCGGGATCCGAAACGATCACGCCGCGGAACAGCTCGCCAGGGCCGGCATCAACGTCGTTCAGGATCGCTGTCTCATGGTCGAGCACCGGCGCCTGCTCAGTACGCGATAAACCGCCGTGAGCGTTTCCGCTCCTGCGGATCGCGATCGACGGTTGCTGACCTCGCCTGCGCTGTTTTTTCCGCTTGACCTCTTTTGGCCGCTTCGACTAGCTTCAATCCGTCTCATGTTCCGTGGTCCACGGGCGGGAGGTCTTCCATGAACAGAGTTGCTTTGGCGGGTCTTTTGCTCTTGGCAGGCGGTCCCAGCGCTTACGCCCAGGCGCCGTTTTATCAGGGGAAGACGATTCGGGTAATCGTCGGAACCCCGGCGGGGAATCTCTACGATCTTTGGGCGCGACTGATCGTTGCGCATATGGGAAAGCATATTCCGGGCAATCCCGACTTCATCGTTCAGAACATGCCCGGCGCAGGACACGTCGTGGCCGCGAATCATCTCTACACGGTGGTGAAACCGGACGGTTTGACGGTCATCGGATCGATCATTCCATCGCTTTATCTGAACCAGCTCATCGGCCGTCCGGAAATCCAGTTTGAGTGGGCGAAATACAGTTGGATCGGATCTCCCGCGCGCGGCGACTCGCAGATGTACATGCGTGCCGATACGCCCTATAGGACGATGGAGGATGTGCGCGGCGCCAAAGAGCCGCCGAAGTGCGGCGCGACCGGCGTCACCGGGCCGGACTCCTACCTGCCGAAAATGATGCAAGAGACGGTGGGCGCGAAGTTTTCGATCGTGACCGGCTATCCTGGAGGGACCGACATCGACCTCGCCGTCGAGCGTGGCGAAATCCACTGCCGCGCCTTTACCATCGAGGCGTTTTTCGGCCGCGAGCCGTATCACACGTGGCGCAAGAAGGGATTCGTGCGCAACCTCTTCCAGACAGGCAGAAAACGGGATCCGAGACTTCCAGACACCCCGACCGTGTACGAACTCATGGATCAATACAAAACGCCGGATGCGGGACGGAGGCTCGCCACCGTGCTGCTCGCGGCCGGCGATATGGGAAGGCCGATGCTCGGTCCTCCCGGCGTCCCGCCGGATCGGCTGAAAACCCTGCGCGACGCTTTCAAAAAAACCATGGAGGACGAACAGTTCCAAGCCGAGGTTAAAAAGCGCGCCTATGAGTTCGATCCGGTCGACGGCGAGACATTGCAAGCCCTCGCGAGGGAAGCGACAACACAGCCGCCGGAGATCATCGAACGGTTGAAAAAGGTGCTCGGGAATTAGCGCCGCAACCAAAAAGAATGAGACTATCTCGCGCAAAGGGCGCAAAGATCGCCAAGTGAAAAAATCGAAATTTTCTTGGGGATGGGGGTGCGGGGCCTTTGCGCCCTTGGCGTTCTTGGCGCGAGAGATCTTATCTTGCCGACCGTCGAGCCGTGAATCTTGCCAGCGGGTTGGCCTGCGCGATACAGCTGGTGCGTGGACATCACGATCGATCCGGCGTCGCTGAGGCACAAGCTGCAGGCCGTCGTTGGGGAGCGCAATCCATTCACGGCTCCGGCGCACCTCGCCAGGGTTGAAAGTTACATCGAGCGTGAATTCGCCCGCTACGGCCTCGCGGTCGAAAGCGACTGGTTTTCGTACCGTGGAGAAAATTTTCGCAATGTCATTGGCAAACTCGAGCGTCGCCGGGACGCGCCGCTCTTTATCGTCGGCGCCCACTTCGACGCGGTTCCGGGAACCCCCGGCGCCGACGATAACGGCAGCGGCGTCGCCGTGCTGCTCGAGACCGCCAGGATCGTGGCTCGCGCGCGAGTGCGGTCGAACGTGTTTTTTTGCGCGTTCAATCTCGAGGAACTCAACATGATCGGGAGCGCGCACTACGCGAAGAAGTTGAAAGCGGCCGGCGCAAGGCTCCAGGGTATGATTTCTCTGGAGATGCTCGGCTATGCCGACGCGCGGCCCGGAACCCAGAGATATCCGTTTAGCCTCAAGTGGTTTTACCCGGACCGCGGCGACTTCATCGGCGTGATCGGCAATTGGAGCTCCAAGGCGCTGCTGGAGCAGTTTGCGCGGCAGATGCGCGGCGCGCGAGGTTTGCCGGTCGAGACCCTGTCCCTGCCGGGCACGGGCGGTTTGATCCCGGAAGTGCGCCTGAGCGATCACTCGCCGTTCTGGGACGAGGGATTTCCCGCGCTGATGATCACCGACACCGCTTTTCTCCGTAACCCGCATTACCATCGGCCGACAGACACGATCGAAACCTTGGATCTCGACTTTATGAGCAAGGTCTGCGAAGGAGTGATTCGCGGCGTGCTGTCTTTCTAGGCCTGCGGCAAACGCGTCGTCAACGCTTTCCCCGGCGCTCCTTCAAACAGGAGCGAGCGCGGGTCATCGATGATATAGATGGTCAGGGCTTTGCGCCGGTTCCTTACGGTCATTTCCTCGCGCCGAAGCGACGCGACATCGACCGAAGCGTAGCGCGCGACCTCTTCTGAAATGACCAGCGTGCAGTCGTACGGCTTGCACAGGTCCTGCAAACGGCTGGCGACGTTCACCGTATCGCCGATCGCCGTGACGTGCACGGCTTCGCCGTAACCCATGCGGCCGACGACC
>DATMBL010000093.1:0-3650 GCA_035559295.1 Candidatus Eiseniibacteriota bacterium | reverse complement strand
CAAGTTGGGCAGCGTCCCTTGCCCGCGGACGGCGGCGAAATCACGCACCGCCGCGGCAACGTTTTCGGCTGAAACCTCCATCCCGGTTTAGCTCGCCAGCTCCCCGGAGCTTCTGAGAAGCGCGTCGAGATTGAGCTGCTTCCCCTCGATCTGCTCGCGCAGGTGATGCAGATCTTCGCGGTACTTAAAGACGCACCCCATCGTTTCCACCACGGTTTTATCGTCGAGACTCTTGCGGTTGAGCGCGATCAGCGCCGATGCCCAGTCGAGCGTCTCGGCCACGCCCGGCCGCTTGTAGAAATTCATCTGCCTTACCTTCTGCATAAACGCGGCGATTTGCTTCGCCATGTTCGTTTCGACTTCCGGAAACTTTGTGGTGATGATTTCGAGCTCCTTTTCGAAACTCGGGTATTCGATCCAATGATACAGGCAGCGGCGCTTGAGCGCGTCGTGAATCTCCCGCGTCCGATTGGACGTCAGAAATACGCGCGGCCGGTGTTTCGCTTGGATCGTGCCGATCTCCGGAATCGTGATCTGAAAATCCGACAACACCTCGAGCAAGAACGCTTCGAACTCGACGTCGGCGCGGTCGATCTCGTCGATCAACAACACCGGCGGCGTGCCGTCGTCGCTCTGAATCGCTTCCAGCAGCGGCCGTTTGATCAGGTATTCTTCGCTGAAGATCTCGGTCTCGACGGCCTCCTTGTCGCCGTGGTCCACCTCCTCCAGCTTGATGCGCAGCATCTGCTTCGGATAGTTCCACTCGTAAAGAGCGGTGTTCGCGTCCAGGCCTTCGTAGCACTGGAGCCGGATGAGTTTGGTTCCGAGAACTTTCGCCAGCACTTTGGCGATTTCGGTCTTGCCGACGCCGGCCTCACCCTCGAGCAAAACCGGTTTCCCCATGGCAAGCGAAAGATAAACCACGGTCGCCAGCGAGCGATCGCAGATGTAGCGTTCCCGGCGGAGTATCTCTTGCACGCCTTCAATCGTGAGTTGACTCGAGTTCACGCGCGCCTCGTCGGCTGAAGATGTTTCCCCTGTTCGATTCATGATCGTCCCATCACACCGCCGCGCCGTGGAATGCCGTCTTGAGACGACTCAATCTCCGATCTGCACCTCCAAACCGTTGAAGGAATGAAGAATCGCCTCCAGAACGCCGCCGCCAATGGCGCGGGCCTTGTCGGAAATCACGTAACAATATCCCCTTTCACCACGTGGATCAATGTCGCCGATTTTGAGCCCTTGCGCCACCCGGATGCCGTCGCGAATGAGCCCGCGCACGATCCCCGAAATCTCGGCCCGAACCGGAGCGCCCTCGACCTCGCCGATCACCTCTCCGCAGGCGGCGAAATCGCCGATCGCCTTGAGGGCGCTAAACCTCCCGGGCCGAGGAGCCCTTAAAACGCGCGCATAGGTATGGCCGCCCACGGGAGCCGGCGCTCCGGTATCGGGCTCCGCGCTGCCATCCCAGATCACGCGCCCCAAATAGTAACCGCGGTTGCTCTCGACCACCGCATGGGCATTCACCCCGGCGGTAAAGCCGGGCCCGACGCCGATCACCAGAGGGGCATCGGTGATCCTCGTGCTGCTGTTCTTTTTCGCCATCACCGCATCGACGAGCACCCTCGGTTCGAGCCTGCCGCGACACCCGGCGTGCGGATCCACGATCAACGGAATGGCGTTGCCGCTCCATACGTCCTTCGCCCCGTCGGGATCCTCGATTCGTACCGCTTTGACGCCCTCGACCGTCTGCTCGCCTTCGTAGACCGCCTCTGCGAACGCGACGGTTCGCCGTACCGCCGTCGGAGCCGCCGTCTCGGTGATCAGGACCCGCATGTGGCTCTGATGTAGACGATGCGCGATCCCGCTTCCCATTTCACCGCCGCCACGAACCAAAACCGTCAAATCACTCAACCGCATACGGTTCAAAATCAATATAACAAACGGCTCGAAGTTATGAAAATTCCGCCGATAGTTGCTCCCGACTCGCCGCGCGGCGCGGCACAGCCGCAAGAAAAAGGAACGCAAACCCGGCGCAAGGGCGGTAAGGCGCGCCAAGTTAAAAGATAAAGCCTACCCAGGACCCCCGGTGCGGGCTTGGAATGACATTCCGGTAGCGTTCGCCGTTGGGCGGGAGTTTCCGGCGGAGCTGCGCGAGGACTGTCAGTAGCTGTAAAACACGACCGACTGCTCGAACTTTTCAGCCTCTCTGAGCTTCTGCTGAAGTTCGAGCGCTTCGGCGCGCTTGTCAAGCCGTCCGACGCGCACGCGGTACCACGTCTTTGAATCGACATCGGCGGCCATGACGTAGGTATCGTAGCCCTTTTGCTTCAGGCGGTGCGCAAGCGCTTCGGCGTCTTGTTCACGCGCAAACGATGCAACTTGGACCATCCACCGCTGGGCGCGCTTGACGCTCTGCTGATCGGGCTTGGCGGTCTGCTCAACCGAGCGACCGGTCTCGATCTTTACCGCCGAAAGCGCGACGCCTGCTGGCTCGTGCGTCGGTTCCGGAGCTGCAGCCGAAAGCTTGGGTTCAAGCGGCAACGGAACCGTGATCGCGGTTCGCTCAACCGGAGCTACGACCGGGGACTCCGGGGCGGCCCTCAAGGGCTCGGAAGAGGGGAAAACAATAGGCTGCGGCGGCACGGGCGCCCGCTCTTGGCTCGCCGAAGGGCTACTCGGTGCCGGCGCTTTGGAAGACGGTTCGGGAGGCGGCATGACCGGCGGGTTATCCTGCGGCTCCGGCGGTGGCGGCTTGAGCCTCTGCCGCTCCCGCTCGATGCGTTCGATCTCGTTACGCGCATTCGAGAGCTTGTATTTGAACTCCTCGGTTGCATACCGCGCTTCCGGCACGTTGCGAATCACGCGCGGCGTAATCAGCATGATCAACTCGGTCCTGGTTAACTCATCCGTGGTCGTGCCGAAGAATCGGCCGATGATGGGAATGTCCATCAAATACGGGATGCCGGTCCGTTCGCGCGATCGGTTGTCGGCGATAATCCCCCCAATTGCCAGCGTTTCGCCATCCTGCACCACGGCCGTCGTTTCCGCTTGCCGGGTATCGAACGACGGGAAAGAATCTCTCCCCAAAGTCACGTTTGCGCCGCGCTGGCTCACTTCCGCGAGAATCTGGAGATTGACCAGTCCCTGGGAGTTCACCTGTGGGATGATCGTGACGATACGGCCGGTATTGCGGTATTGGATCGTCGTGCTGGAAGCCACGGTTCCCACGGCTTCTGTGATCGTGCCTGTGGGCACCGGCTCCTCACTGCCGACTTGAATGCGAGCAGGCCGGTTGTCGGTCGCCAAAACCGTCGGCGATGAGAGGATTTTTACCCGAGAATCCGATTGCAAAGCGTTGATGAAGGCGCGCACCGCGTTGCCCGTTCCAATGACGCCGCTTACCCCGGAGGGAAAGGAACTCAAGCCGCTCTCCGGCGGCGCGCCGAGCAGCCCGCTGCGAATACCGCCGCGCGAGCCGAATTCGTGATCGAAGATCCTGACATCGCCGCCCCTGCGCAGGATTTCGTACTCTACGCCGAATGTCTGGTCGTCGGTGAGCGTGACTTCGGCCACCAGAACATCGAGCAGCACCTGCCGCGGCATGATGTCGAGGTCTTTCAAAATATTCCGGATGTTCTGAAACTCCT
>DATMBL010000092.1:0-2968 GCA_035559295.1 Candidatus Eiseniibacteriota bacterium | reverse complement strand
CGGGAGAGGGTGGTGATCCCGGCCGCCGATCCTCGCTCTTCGGGCCGGACCACGCCCATGATGAACGAGCTCCTGAGCGGGTTATCCATGTAGGCGAGAAACGAGCGACTGACGAACAAGGCGGTGGCTACCAAGAAAGTGGGCGAGAACGGCAAGAGTATATTGAGCACGGAGGCGGCGCCGTGCGAAAAGGCCATCGTTCTCACGACACCCAGGCGGCGTGCGATCGACGGCGCGGCCAAGAACGACATGGCGGCGAGGAGGTGTGACAGAAAAAACATGAAGCCGAGCGATTTCAGCTCGACGCCGTAGCGCAAGAAGAACCAGTAGGAGATCAGCGGGCCGACCAGACCGGAGCCCAGATTGTCGATCATGCCCAGGAGCGACATTTTCGTAACGAAACGCCGGCCTCGTCTCGATACGGCTTTTTGTCGGCGGCGAGGGACGTGCTGCTCGGTGATGCTCGCGTAGGCGAACATGAGCACGATGCTGAACAGGATCGTGAGAGCAAAGAGCGGCTTGTAAGACGGGACGGAGGCCCAACCCCAACTTTCCTGAAGGTAGTCGGGAAGGCCGCTAACGAGCGCGCCGAGGGATCCCATGATCGATCCGACAAAGGAGTTGGTGGCGAAAACGCGGTTGCGGTTTTCGGGGCGGCACTTCTCGGCGAGCAGCGCCTGCTCGACGGGATTGAAGGGGCCGCCTCCCTGGCCGCCGCCGCCCGAACCCCCGGCGCCGACATTGGCGATGATGACCGCGAGAAAGATGAAGACGATATGGCTGAAGAAAATGTAAATCAGGTTCGAGACGATCGTCAGACCGGCGAGCACGATGAGTATTTTCTTGCGTCCGTAGCGATCGGAGAGGTAGCCCCAGAGCGCGGTCAATACCGCCCCGCTGGCATAGGCGGTCGAAACGACGAGACCGATGGTCATGGTGGAGTACCCCAGCTGGCTTAAAAAAATTGCAAAGATGACCGAGAGGTAAGAAAAAGCAAACGCCCGCACGCCGCGCGACGCCATCAAAACGATCACATCCCGTTGCAGATCCTGGAGCATGGCGTTCGATCAGGTGGCCCTCACCCTAACCCTCTTTCAGCGGAAGAGGAAACAGTGACCGTCCCTAAGTTCTCTACCCTCGCCCTTGGAGGGAGAGGGAAGGGTGAGGGTGCCAATTTTCAACGGACGGTGCGAAGAGCTAACCTGCATCGTATCTTTCACGTTCGAGGTCGAGCTCAGTTCTTATCCCGATCGCGTGGAGCGCGTCGTTCGCTTCCTCGAGCGAGCGGCTCCGGCGCACCGCCTGCGCGGGCCGCGATAGCGCGGCGTAAACGCTCGAGGGCGTCATAAAGAAAATCAGCGCCGCGAGCGGCGTCAGCCGGACGCTCCTCTGGTCGGTTCGAATCCTCCGCTCTCCCCATGCCCCGCGGAAGCATTCGAGCGGGATCGCGCTCGCCTCGGTGGGGACGGTCTTGACCGCTTCTTCGAGTTCCGCGGCGATCCGGGGCGTGAGTGACCAGGCGCCGAGCAAACCTCGGGCTTTGGCAACAGCGGCGATGGCGAGCTCGATCTCGTCCATCTTCAGTTCGCCGTCGCTGCCGTAACCGAAGACCGCCCAGAGCGCGCGCCGGCGGCGCGCCTCGAGTTCGGCGAAGGCCGCGAGCAAGACCGAGTCGGCGAGCGGGCTCCGCAGCCCAGACTCGACGCCGGTCGCGAGAGAATCCCCGCCCACGTCGAGTCCCAGCAGGAGATCGGTTCGAAATTCGCCGATCGCGGTCTCGAGCGCGTCCACGACGCCGGAAACGCCGCCGTTGATGTCGAAAAGCAAAACCTCTCGGCCGCAAAAAGCCGCCATCTTCGCTTCGGCGAAATAGACGCCGGTCAGAGTCCGGCTGTTCGGGTTCGCCATCCAGGCATAACGATGGAGCGGGCGGACGTTCTCGACTTCGGCGAGGCTCCGCGGCCCCGGAATCGGATCGAAAACCGAGCGCTCCCAAGAGAGACCGCCCAGAACGCATTCGATGCCGCAAAACTCCAAGAACCGGGCGGCGGCGAGCGCGCCGACGACATCGCCGCCGCCTCCGACCCCGATCACGAGGGTACGGCTGGAGGAGCGGATGAGGTCTTCCAAGGACGGCTCGGGCGGCATCGACTTCGTTTACCACCCCGCAAGCGACGTGTCTTGCCCCGGCACCGGGCGCGCGATCGCCTCCTCGAGAGACGAGGCGCCGAGCCACTCGCTCGGCGGGCGCACGCGGCCGTCGCTTCCGACCTGATCGACGCCCCAGTAGATCTCGACGCTGTGATTGTCGGGATCGCGAAACTCGACGGCGATCTGGCATCCCGCGCGGCGCCGTCCCTCAAAGTCGATCGGTACCTTATGGTGACGCAGTCGATCGCGGGCCCGAAGCACTTCGGCCAGGGTTGCGACTTCGAAGGCGACGTGGTGCAACTCCCGGTTGGCGCCCGGTTCCCCGCCGCCGACCAGGGCGAGGCAGTGATGGTCGGTGTTGCAGCGTAAAAAAACCATGCCGCCCGGCATCATCGTCTCAGGATAGACGTCCGAGACTTTGAACCCGAGAATCTGGGTGTAAAACGCGGTGGAGCGTTCGAGGTCGGCGACTCGGAGAACCACGTGTCCCAACTTGGCGATGCGAAACGGCATGCCGGGCGGCGCGCTCATGCTTTTCAACTTATCGACATCGACAGCCATGCGCTGCTCCTTTCAACCGCGTGTATAACATTTCGGCCAATCATCTGCACCGGCGGGACGACCGACTCCTCGCGGGGAGATAGTGCGGACCGGGATGTCAGCTCGGGGAAGGCGGCATGAGATCGTGGGATCTGAGGAATTCAACAACCAGCGCGTCGAATCCGGCCGGGTCTTCGATGCAGCAGGCGTGACCCGTGTTGGGCAAGATTTTGTGCACCGCTCCGGGAATGAGCGAGGCGGTTTTCTTCCCCGCCGG
>DATMBL010000091.1:0-7457 GCA_035559295.1 Candidatus Eiseniibacteriota bacterium | reverse complement strand
GGCATATTCGACCTCTCGCATCGCGCGCTCATCGCTTTCGAGGGAGCCGACCGAACGGCGTTTTTACAGGGCATGCTCTCCAACGACGTGCGCTTCCTTTCGCCGGGCCAAGGGCTTGATGCCGCCTTTTTGAACCAACAGGGAAAGATCCTTGCCGATTGCCGCGTGTTGTGCGAGGAGAATCGCTTCGTGATCGATCTCTGGGAATCTCTCAAGCCGAAGATTCTGGAACATCTCAACCGCTACCTCGTCGCCGACGAAGTGGAGATACGCGATCTCTCGGACGCTTACGGCGTCATTTCCGTTCAAGGACCGGCGTCCTCCCGCTTGCTCCAGGCCTTCGCAGGCGCCGCCTCGATCCCCCGAAACCCCCTGGATCATCTCGTCGCCAACGTTGCCGGCACCCCGGCTCGCGTGGTGCGTTACAGCCACACCGGCGAGGAGGGTTTTGATTTCTTCGTTCCCGCCCCGGCGCTCGCGCCCTTCGCCCGCGAGCTGGCGCGGGCGGGCGAAGCCCATCGAATTCGCTGGGTCGGCAGCGCGGCGCAGGAGGTCTTGCGCGTGGAAGCGGGAATACCGCGGTACGGCGCCGACATGTCCGAGGACAACATTCTCCTGGAAACCGGCATGAACCGCGCCGTCAGTTTTACCAAGGGCTGTTACCTCGGCCAGGAGATCATCGAACGGGTGCGCTCCCGAGGCCACGTCAACAGGAAATTGACGGGATTGCTGCTCGATGGCGCGAAGCCCGCGGCACGCGCGGCCCCGGTCATCGCCTCCGGAAGACGAGTCGGGACCGTCACCAGCTCGGTGTTCTCTCCGCGCCTCAAACAGCCGATCGCGCTGGCCTACATCCACAGGGACTACTGGACACCCGGAACCGTCCTCACGGTCCACGTGGAACCGGAGGACGTGCCGGCGCGAGTGACTCCTCTGCCGTTTGCCGCATCGCCGGGGTAAGCGCCGGACCGCTCTTGAAACGCGTTTCGGACTCCGTATAGTAACTCAATTTCGAGAATCCGAGAAAGGATCATGGATGGCGAATTTCGTCAAGGTTTGCAAAACGACCGACGTGAAAGAAGGGTCCGGCAAAAGCGTCGAGATCAACGGCAAAGCGATCGCCGTCTTCAACGTCGGCGGCAAATTCTACGCGATCAATGACGTCTGCGGGCACCGAGGCGGTCCGCTCAGCGAGGGAGAGCTCGACGGCAACACGGTGATTTGCCCGTGGCACGGCTGGCGCTACGACGTGACCAGCGGGGCAAACGAGCTGGTCCCCGACCTGCCGACGGAAAAATACGAAGTCAAAGTCGAAGGCGAGGACGTGCTCGTCGGCCTGTAGGCGCGAAGAGCGGCCACGCCGGCAACCAAGATAAGTGGGAGATCTCGCGCAAAGCTCGCAAAGGGCGCCAGGTTAAAGATGGCATTTATTTGGGCCTGGGTTGCGGGGCTTTTGCGACCCTGGCGTGCTTGGCGCGAGGAAGTTTTGGCTTTTCCGACGGTTAACCACCATGCCCGGCGCGCATCACCACCATCATGGCCACGGACCTGTCGAGTTCCGCTTTTGCCCGCGCTGCGGCGGAAGGCTCGAGACGCGCACCGTCAAAGCCTCGGAACCCAAGCGTCTCGTTTGCACGGCGTGCGAGTTCATCTTTTATCAGGACCCGAAGGTCGTCGCGGGAACCGTGTTCACGTTGCACGGTGGCATCGTCCTGTTGAAGCGCAACGTGGAGCCGGCGGCGGGCAAATGGGTCTTTCCCGGAGGATACGTGGATCGCGGAGAAAGCGTGCGCGACGCGGCCGTCCGAGAAACCAAGGAAGAATCGAATCTCGACGTCAGGCTCGGCCCGTTACTGAACGTGTACTCCTACCCCAAATCACCGAACGTCGTTATCGTCTATGCGGCGGACGTGGTCGGCGGAACCCTCCAAGCGACGGACGAGTCGAGCGAGGCGCGCATCTTTCCGGCCAGCGAGGTGCCGTGGAACGACCTCGCCTTCCCCAGCACGAAAGACGCGCTCACCGATTACCTCGCGCTTTACCTCGAAAGGAAATTGGGATAAACGAACGTGCAACGGGTTTCGCCTTCGCGAAACCCCTGGCTCATCATCCAAATTCAGGAGGTGCGGCATGGCGATGCCAAGCGTAGGGCAGAAAGCGCCGGACTTTACGCTGCCGGTTTCTCGGGAACAGAACGTATCGTTGAAAGACTACCTGGGGAAAAAGAACGTCGTCCTGGCGTTCTATCCGCTCGACTTCACGGGCGGTTGACAGCAGGAGCTGAGCGGCTTCGAACGGGACGCGAAGGAGTTCGAAGCCCGAAATGCTCAGGTTCTGAGCGTCAGCGTCGATTCCCCGTTTGCGCACAAGGCGTTCGCAGAAAAAATGGGCGGCATCAGCTTCCCGATGCTCTCCGATTTCTGGCCGCATGGAGCGGTTTGCCAGCTCTACGATTGCCTGAGGCCTCAAGGCTTTCCCAAACGCGCCGTGTTCATCATCGATAAGCAAGGCGTGATCCGTTTCGCCAAGGAATATGACAAGGGTATTCC
The DNA here is from genome assembly GCA_035559295.1 of Candidatus Eiseniibacteriota bacterium. Lineage (GTDB taxonomy): Bacteria > Desulfobacterota > Binatia > UBA9968 > UBA9968 > DATMBL01. The sequence goes on along the minus strand of DATMBL010000091.1, from coordinate 4,908 downwards.
GGAGAACGCCGAGCTGCTGAGCGAGCTGGACAAGATCAACCGCGGCCAGTGACGCCGCGGGACGCCCGGGATCGAGTTTTTTCGCCGAAAACAAAGCCCATCGCCTCGCGGCGGGGGGCTTTGTTTTGTGGCGCGACGGTTTCGCAATGGTGACGTAGTTCCGGTGTAATCCTGATTCGTTCACAAAATCGAGAATCTTCCGTCCTTCCCGCTTAGGCGGAAATCCAGAAGATTCGAACCGTTCTGCATGCCCGCTTTCGCGGGCATGACCATGCGAAAGTCGCGGTTCTGTGAGCGACTCGGGACTCAAGCGGGTTATTGGCCAGGCATGCTGCGCGCGGTTATCTTCGATTTCAACGGGGTCATCGTCAACGACGAACCGATCCATTTCGAGCTGTTCCGGCGGGTGCTGCGCGAACAAGGTCTCCACCTCACAGAAAAGGATTATTATGCCCGCTACCTGGGCATGGACGACCGCGGCTGTTTCAGCGCGGCCTTTCGCGATCAAGGAAAGGAGTTGTCGGAAGAGCGCCTTGCGGCATTGGTCGAGCGCAAGGCCGACTATTACCGCCGGGAGATTCGTGACAAGATCTCGCTCTTTCCGGGAGTCCAAGGTCTCGTTTCCGAGCTGGCGGAGAAATTCCCCCTGGCCATCGCTTCAGGAGCATTGCGCCACGAGATCGAGCTGATCCTCTCGACGGCGGGCCTGCGCCGGTTCTTCTCCGCGATTGTAAGCGCCGAGGACGTGATCGAAGGAAAGCCCGCCCCGGAAATCTTTCTCAAAACACTCGCCAGACTGAACTCCGGCAACACCGGCCGTCCAATCGCTCCTGCGGAATGCCTGGTCATCGAGGACTCCAAGGAGGGCATCCGCGGCGCGGCCGGGGCCGGCATGAAATGCCTCGCCGTCGCGAACTCGCATCCGGCGGAACAGCTGAAGGACGCCGACGCGGTGGTGCAGAGCCTCGAAAAGGTGGATCTTCCTCTCCTCTACCGGCTTTTTTCTCAGTAAAGCATCCGGTTTAACTCGGGCTCAATCGCTTTGGGCTTGGGTTGCGGAACCTTTGCGCCTTGGCGTCCTTGGCGCGGGAAAGTCTTATCGGTACGGCGTGCGCTGCGGCCGGAGCGTGATTTCGACCGGACAACACGCCGGTCCGGATCTGAGCACGTACATCACGGTATCCGCGACGTCCTCGGGCCGGATCATCTTGGCGCGATCCAGCCGGCGCGTTTCGGGAATCAGCGGGGTATCGACGAAACCCGGCAGAATAACGCTGGCCTTGATTCCATACTCCCTGACTTCTTCGAACAGCGACTGCGTGAAGCCGATCAGGCCGAATTTCGACGCCGCATAAGCCGAGGCATTGGCTTCGCCCGATTTTCCCGCGATCGATCCAATATTAACAATCGCGCCGCTCTCTCGCGCGATCATCGTCGGAAGCACGAGGCGGGTAAGAAGCATCGGCGCGCGCAGGTTGACGCCGAGCGTTTGATCCCAATCCGCGACGTTCGCCTTTGCCACCGGCGCCCGCCTGCCCCACCCGGCGTTGTTCACGAGGATATCGATGCGTCGCCAGTGATCCAGAACGCGGCCGACCAACGCCTCGATCTCCTCGTCGCGCGTGAGATCCGCGGTGATCGGAAGAGCCTCGCCGCCGTTTTTGCCGATTTCATCGGCAACCGCGGCCAACTGATCGGCGCTTCTCGAAGCCAGCGCCACGCGGCAGCCCGCCGAAGCAAGGCCGAGAGCCACGGCGCGCCCGATTCCCCGCCCCGCTCCCGTAACGATTGCGACCTTGGCCTGCAACGTCCCCACGGCTCATCGCCACCCTGGCCCCAGCCCCCGTTCCCCCTCAATGCGCCGGTTTCGGCGCCATGTAAACGAGCAGAACGAGACGCTCGCCGCCGCGGTTCACGACACCGTGCTTCTCGCCCGAGGGCGCGAGGGCGATCTCTCCTTCGCCGAGCTCTCTTTCCTCCGCGCCGATTTGAAACCAACCTCTGCCCTTGAGAACGCAGTACACCTTGTCCGCGCCTTCATGGAGGTGAGCCGCCTGGCTCTGTCCCGGCTCGAAGCAGTACAGATCGCAAAAAAACCTCTCGGTCTCGAATAGTCCGTTCTTCTTCATCTTCTCCGGCGAAAATTGCATCGCGTCGGCAAGCTTTTTGAAACGCTCCATGGCGCACTCCCGAACGTTGGCGGCTAGGTTTTTTCGATAGTAGCACAGGGCCGAAGGTATGCAAAAGACGCCCGGATCTGGTATCCCATCACATGATGGACTCGGTGTTGATCCGGTATCACGAGATCGCTTTGAAGAAAGGCAACCGGCCCTACTTTACCGAGCTGCTGAAGAGAAACTTAGCGGCGGCGGTCGGGGATCTCGGGATCAAAGAAGTCCGTAGTCTCCCGGCCCGCGTCCTGCTCACGTTCAAGGGTGAGATCGCCCCCGAGCGGGCGGCCGCGCGTCTTCGATCGGTGTTTGGCGTGGCGAATTTTTCGTTCGTCCAACGAACTCGGCGCGACATCGACAGCTTGCGCGCGGCGGTGCTCGAATCGATCGAAGGGGCGCGCTTCGAATCTTTCCGGGTGGAAACCCAACGCGGCGACAAGACTTTTCCGCTTACCTCGCCTGAGATCAACCGGCAACTGGGCGCGGCGATCAAAGCCAAGACCGGCGCGCGCGTCGATTTGATGAACGCCGCCGTAACCGTGACGGTCGAGATCCTTCCGAATGACGCGTTCTTCGGATTTGACAGGATCCCCGGTCCCGGGGGCCTGCCGGTGGGCGCAAGTGGGCGCATCGTCACGCTGCTTTCCGGCGGCTTCGACTCGCCGGTCGCAGCCTACCGCATGATGCAGCGCGGCTGCCGAGTGATCTTTGTCCACTTCCACAGCGTTCCATACCTCGATAAAACGTCTCAGGAGAAGGCCCGCCGGCTCGTCGATCTCCTGACCCGATACCAGTTTCACTCGAAGCTCTATTGCGTTCCGTTCGGTGAGATCCAACGACAGATCGTCGCTTACGTCAATCGGCCGATGCGTGTCGTGCTCTATCGCCGGATGATGCTGCGCATCGCCGAGCGGCTCGCGAGACGCGAAAAGGCAAAAGCGCTCGCGACCGGGGAAAGCCTGGGCCAGGTGGCATCGCAAACGCTCGACAACATGGCGGTCATCCAGCAAGCCGCGGCCTTGCCGGTTTTACGCCCCCTGATCGGCATGGATAAACAGGAGATCATCGACCAGGCGCGGCGCATCGGCACATTCGAGATCTCATCGATCCCCGACCAGGACTGCTGTCAGCTGTTTGTGCCGAAGCACCCTGCCACTCGGGCGAGTCTCCGAGAAGTTGCCGACGCCGAAGCCGGTCTCGACCTCGAAGCGCTGACCCGCAGCGGCCTCGAGGCGGCAACGCGCGAGGAATTCGTTTTTCCCCGATCGCGCGAAGCGCTCGAGGGGCCCGATGCTCATCCGGAGCCCTCGGCCTTGCCCTCTCCCGCCCGCCGAGAGAACGATTCGCCGCGCTAACATGCGCGCGCACCGATGCGGTTCTGCCCCGGGCGCCTCCGATGTCGCGTTTCGCCATGAGACGTGAGCCTGCAAAGGCCGGCCCACGAGCGCTCAACTCTCCGGTTTCGGCTCGGCGATGGAGCCCTTGGGGAGGGTTGTGACTACCGTCCGCTGTCTGGTCCGGAGGTGGTCGGAGGCGGCCCGCCGCAGATCGTCCTCGCGGATCGCCGCGATCCGGTCAAACACGGTGTTGATCAGTTCCGGCGCGTTGTAATAGACCGCGTAGTGGCCGAGGGCGTTGGCGCGCGCGCGGGTGCTGTAGAGACTCTCGATCTGATGGCGCTTGAGCGCCGACCGCACCTTTTCGAGCTCCCAGTCCGCCACGGGTTCGCTCTTTAAGCGCTCGATCTCTTGATCGATGATGGTTTCGATCTCTTGAAGCGACCGGTCCGGCCGAGCGATCACCGACAGCCAGAACAACGATGGCCCGCGGCGCTCATCCGGGCCTGCCGACACGCTGGAAGCTAGCTCGAGTTCCTTGACGAGCTTTTGATACAGGCGGGAAGAGAGGTCGCCGGCGAGGATGTGGCCGAGCACTCTGAGCGCGTACCAATCGCGCGTATGGCCGGGAACCGTCTTGTAAACGATATCGAGGCGCGGTGACTGCGCGAAAGCGTCTTCGACCGTGCGCCGCCGCTCCGCCTTTTGTTCCGGTTCGCTGACGTCGGGCGGCGGCGGCGCGGGTTGTGCCGGTATCGGCTCGAAGTATTTTTTGATTAGCGCCAACGCCTTATCGCTTTGAAAATCGCCGACCAGAGCCAACACGGCGTTGTTGGGCGCGTAGTAGATTCGGAAAAACTCGCGCGCGTCCTCGAGCGTCGCCCGGTCGAGGTCCTCCATCGAACCGATCGTCGAGTGACCGTAGGCGAAGCCGTCGTAGGCGGTCTCGAGAACCGTCTCGTAGGTTTTCCCGTACGGGCGGTTATCGACGTTCTGCCGCCGTTCTTCTTTCACCGCCTGGCGCTGGTTGTCCAAGTTCGCCTGTGTGATTTCGAGCGACCGCATGCGGTCGGCCTCGAGAAAAATTCCGAGTTCCAGCTGGTTTGCCGGCAGCGTCTCGAAGTAATTCGTTCGCTCGGGATTGGTCGTTCCGTTCGCCGTGCCGCCGTTATTGGCCACGAGAATAAAATGCTCCCCCTTGCCGACGTTGGCCGATCCCTGGAACATCATATGTTCGAACAGATGAGCAAAGCCCGTTCGGCCCGGGCGCTCGTTGCGTGATCCGACATCATAAGTAACCGAGATCGAGTACGTGGGCGCGGTATGATCTTGCGAAAGGATGACGCGGAGCCCGTTCTTTAAACGCAGGTCTTGAAACGAAACTTTGGGCTTCGAGATCG
>DATMBL010000090.1:0-3341 GCA_035559295.1 Candidatus Eiseniibacteriota bacterium | reverse complement strand
GTCGGGCCGAAATTGAAGCTGATGCTCGCGTAGTTATTGACGAGCCGGATGATACGCTTTTGGTCGTCGAGGATCCTCGAGACCGCGTTGGGCGCGTAGCACTCCGCAGTGATCCGTTCGTTCCAGTCGTGGTAGGGATAGGCCGAGTCCTGCCGTTCGACCGCTTCTAGCCAGGGATTTTCCCGCGGCGGTTGGTAGAAGTGCGCGTGGATACAGATGTAGCGTTCCATGCAGATAAGGGGAATCGCTTCCCCCTCCCTTCCGCAAAGCTCAGCCCATGCTTTTCAAAGAGGGTTCAAGCCGAGGAAAGCTCAACGCATCCCTAGGGCGGCGTGCTCGACCAGGAAGTGCGTCGCTGGGCGCGCGGTAGCACGACGATACCGCTCTCCGAAACGTAGAATCGCTCACGGTCCTTTTCGAGATCGTAGCCGATCTCGGTGCCCGATGCGATCACGTTCGATTTGTCGATGATCGCGTGCCGGATGCGGCATCCCCTTCCGATTTCGGACCAATCGAGAATGATCGAATCCTCGATCAGCGTGTAACTGTGAATGCGGACGTTCCGGCCGATTACCGATCCGCGAACCGTGCCGCCGCTGATGATCGTTCCTTCGGCAACGATCGAGTCGATCGCCAGGCCGCGGCGCCCATCTTCGTCGAAGACGAATTTCGCCGGGGGATCGCCGTAGCCCACGGTGCGCAGCGGCCAACTGCGATTGTAGAGATTGAAGGACGGATCGATCGAGCGCAGATCCATGTTCGCTTCGTAGTAAGCCTCGATCGTGCCCAAGTCGCGCCAGTAACTAGGTTCCTCTCCTTTCTGTATCGACGGAACCCGGTTTTTGCGGAAATCGTAGGCGCAAACCCGCCTTTCGTGGATCAGCGCGGGTAGAACGTCGCGCGCAAAGTCGTGATGGCTATGCGGCTTTTTGGCCGCGTCATGGAGTGCCTGCACGAGCACGTCGGTGCTGAAGATGTAGTTACCCATCGACACGAGCGCCAGCTCCGGCTCGCCGGGAATCGGTTTCGGATGTTTTGGCTTTTCTTCGAAACCCACGATGCGCCACTCGTCATCGATCTGCATGACGCCGAATTCCCTGGCCTCGTAAATCCGCGCGGGCAGAGCGGCTACGGTGACGTCGGCGCCCTGCCTTTGATGATCGTCGATCATTTGCCGGATGTTCATGCGGTAGATATGATCCGCGCCGAACACGGCGACGAGCTTGGGATCATGCCGCTCGATCAGAAACAGGTTTTGATAAACGGAATCGGCGGTGCCGAGATACCAGTCCTTGCCCATTCTCATCTGCGCCGGCACGGGAGTGATAAAGTGGTCGCCGAGAAAATCTGTCGTGCGCCAGCCTTTGTCCAAGTGCTCCAACAGCGACTGCGCTTTGAACTGCGTGAGAACGTAGATCGAAAGAATCCCCGAGTTGACGAAGTTCGAAAGCACAAAATCGATGATTCGGTACTTCCCGCCAAACGGAACGGCAGGCTTGGCGCGGTCCTGGGTGAGAGGGTACAGGCGTTCTCCTCGACCGCCGGCAAGCACGATTCCGAGAATGTACATAAACCTTACACTCTCATTATAACACCAACGCCCGATAGAGCCCGGCGTAAGCCGCGGCGGATCGCTCCCAGGAGAAGTCCTTTTCCATTGCCCGGGCCCGTAAGCCCGCCAAGCGCGGCTTTTCCGCGTACACTTCTATAGCCCGGGACAGCGCGTTTTCAAGGGCGGCCGCTTCGTAACGCTCGAACACGATCCCGGTGCCGGTGTCTTTCTCCGGGTCGTAATCTTCCACCGTGTCTTTCAAGCCGCCGACCGCGCGCACGATCGGAATCGTGCCGTACTTGAGGCTGTACATCTGACTGAGACCGCACGGCTCGTAAAGCGACGGCATGAGAAAAAAATCCGCGCCTGCTTCGATCCGATGGGCGAGCGGTTCATCGAAGCCGATACGGACGGCGAGGCGCTCCGGATGCTGTCCCGTGAGTCTCCTAAAGAACTCCTCGAAACGCGGCTCCCCGGCGCCGAGAACGACGAGCTGGAACTTGCCCCCGGCGAGGGCGGCCGGAAGGACCTGCTCGACCAGTTCGAAACCCTTTTGTGTGGTCAGCCGCGAAACGATCCCGATGAGCGGGACACGGCGCGCGTCGGCCAAGCCGAGCTGCTCGCGCAGGGCACCTTTGCACGCGTGCTTTCCCGAGAGATCGCGAACATGGTAGCGCGCCGGGATCAGCGGATCGGTCTCCGGATTCCAAACGCTATAATCGACTCCGTTGAGGATGCCGATCAGATCTCCGGCGCGGTCGCGCAAAACACCCTGCAGGCCAAAGCCCTGCTCGGCGGTCATGATCTCGTGGGCGTAACTCGGGCTCACGGTCGTGATCTTGTCGGCAAAAACCAGGGCCCCCTTCAGCAAATTGATGCGGCCGTAGAACTCGAGGTGGCGTGGATTGAACCAGTGACGCTCGAGATCGAGCAGGTGCCAATCGGGCTCGGGGAAAAGCCCCTGAAATCCCAAATTGTGGATCGTAAAGACGGTCTTTGTCGCGCGCCGCTCGGGATAGAGGTGCTGTTGCGCTTTGAGGAAGACAATGCTCAGGGCGGCCTGCCAGTCGTGCGCGTGAAGGATATCGAGGGGCCGGCCGCGAAACAGTTCCAATGCGGCCCGGCTGAAGAAGGCGAACCGTTCGGCGTTGTCGAGGTAGTCGCCGTCTGCTGTCGAATACAGCGATTCCCGATCGAAATAGTGGTCGTTACGGATGAAGTATACGGTGATACGGCGGCCGAGTCGGCCTTGAAGAACCGTAGCGTCGGCTGGTTTGCCGCCAACGGAGACGGATAGTTTCCTGCCGATTTGCTCGAGTTCGAACCTGCCTCTCAGAACCGAGCGGTAAGCGGGCGCGACGACCGAAAGCTCCTGATTATCGCGCTCGAGGGCGAGCGCCAGAGACGCAACCACATCAGCCAGGCCGCCGGTTTTGGCGAACGGCGCGATCTCCGAGGCGATCATCGCGACGCGCATAATTGACGCCATTATACTGCGTCTGCGCGTTGGCATCGACTCCGGCTTGAAGATTACGGGATGGCCGGGAACGCAAGGCAGGCGAAGAGAATCCAACTCGGAGGCTTGGCGGAGAAGGCTTGGCGGAGAAGGGAGGGAGTCGAACCCTCCGGGAACCTTACGGCTCCCAGACTGGTTTTGAAGACCAGCGGCACCACCGGGCACCTTCCTTCTCCGTGCCGCAAGGTTAACTGGTTAGCATGTGCACAAGAGGGGGTAAAGAGCGGTCGTCTTGCAGAGATCGCTTCGAGCTTCTTGGACCCCGACGAGGGT
>DATMBL010000089.1:0-6825 GCA_035559295.1 Candidatus Eiseniibacteriota bacterium | reverse complement strand
GATTCGACTTCGAGGCGCCGGTGCTCCGCGCCGCTCTGCTCAAGAAGTACCTGCCGCTCAAACTGCCCGAGTTCGCCCGCTGGCGCGAAATCGTTGACGCGGTGAACGACGGCGATCTCCGCGTCCGCAAGGCGGGTTTGGCCGTGGAGCTTCCCGCTGCCGGGGCCTCCGCCCGCGAGGCGCGGCAATTCTGGTTCGACGTCGACGCGCGCAACCTCCGGCTCGATCCGATGCATGGGTTTTCCCTGCCGCTCCATGTCGTCGCAGGCCGCTTGGAGCTCCGGGAGGGAGCGATCGCCGTGAGCGGCATTCAAGCCCGGTACGGCGCATCGCGCATTCTGGCGCTCGAGGGCCAGTACCGCTCCGGGGCAGAAGACCACGTCGCGCTCGAGCTTCGGGCGCAGGCCGAGCTGGATCTCGCGCAGCTTCACGAGCAGCTTCAGGGGGGTGCTTTCGGCGCGCGCATCGCCGCCGCCGCGGCGCCGCTTTCCGAGCTTGCCGGCCGGGGCAAACTCGAGGTCACGGCGCGCCGGAACGCGCAAACGCCCTTGCAATTCGAAGGCACGCTCACACTTGACGGCGCGCGGCTCCGCCAGGGCGAGTTTGCTTTTACCGATGTGGCCGGATCGGTGTTATTTACGCCCGACGAGATCAAGGCGCCGAAACTGCGAGCGTCGCTCTCGGGGGCACCCGCCGAGATTCAGTTCCTCGCCAAAGATTATGCTGCGCCGGGTGGAAGCTTCGATTTGCGTGTCGAATCGCCGGGCATGAAAGCCGGCCCGGCGCTGCAGGCGATTCTCGGATCGCGGTCGATTCAGGACGGAGGTGTGGTGCGCGGTTGGGTTCGTTACCGCGGTCCGCTGGCGGCGAATCGGGACCGCAAGTTGACGGGCAGTCTCGATCTCGTGAACGTTCAGATCGCGATACCGCCGCTGACGCAGCCGCTTCGAGGCGTTACGGGAAAGCTCAGGATCGAGGAATCCGCCGTCGAGTTTCAGAACGTCAAGGCGACCGTCGCAGGCTTTGCTTCGAGCTTCAGCGGCAGCTGGCGCTTCGACCAGCAGCCTCAACTGCTTTTTGATTTGGCTTTTCCCCGGCTCGATTTCGACGACATCCTCGCGCCGCTCGATCAAGAGACCGGCGGCCTCTACGACCGGCTGCATGCCGTGGGCCGGCTCAGTATTGGAAACGGGAGGTTCAAGACCTTCGAATTCAGCGATCTCAGCACCGACGTGGTGGTGGAGCGCCGGGTGTGGCGGCTGAGTCACTTATCGGCCCAGTCGACCGGAGGCGTCGTAGAGGGCCAAGTCGTGATCTCCCACAAGCCGGAGCGGCCGGCGTTCGCGCTCGACGGCGCTGTTCGAGGCGTGCCGGTGCAGGGCTTCTTGCACTGGATCGATGCCCGGACCACAGACATGACCGGCAAGGTCAGCCTGAGCGGCCGTCTCGAGTCGGCGGGCGCGGACGCGCTCGAACGAAAGCGTAACCTGAACGGCGCCTTTCGAATGCAGATCGAGGACGGCACGATCCATCGCTTCCGGATCCTGGTGCAGATCCTCAACCTGCTCGATCTGTCGCGCTGGTTCACGTTGCAGGTTCCCGATCTCGGCAAGCAGGGGATCCGCTTCCGTAGCATCACCGGTGATTTCAAGGTCACGCAAGGAATTCTCGCAACCGAGAGACTCGTCGTTGACAGCGACGATTTGCGCATGAGCGGAGCGGGCAGGATCGATCTACCCAACGACGAACTCGATTTCGTGGTCGCGGTGCGCCCCTTCGCCGGCCTGGACACCGCCATACACACGATTCCAATCATCGGCCGCGGCATCGCGGCGATCAAGAACTCGTTCTTGGTGGCGAGCTTCGCCGTCAAGGGCCCGATCGATCATCCGACGATCACCCCCGCGCCATTGAGCACGCTTTCGGAAGTTTTCTACAGCGTGCTCGGCATTCCAAAAAGGCTGATCGTCGATGACAGCGGCGATCGGGGAACGCGGAAAGAGCCGTGAGCCGGGATCGAGCAGTCACCGAGTTGGTGCTCTATACCCGCGAGGGCTGCGCGCTGTGCGCGGCCATGAAAGCGGTCGTTCTCGGTGTCGCCGAGCGCTACCCGTTGCAGCTCCGGGAAATCGACGTCGATGCGTCGGCGGAGCTCCAACAGCAATACGGCGCCGAAGTGCCGGTGCTGTTCATCAACGGCAGAAAGGCATTCAAATACCGCGTGACGCCGCCCGAGCTGGCCAAGCGGCTGCGCCGGGAGCGAACGCTCCGTTAACGGGCAAGGGGATTCGGCTCGAACCCGCACTCGGCTCAGCCCGCGTCGCGCCGGCGGGGTCGCTCGGACTGTCGCAGGATCTTTTTCCGCAGCCGGATCGCTCTCGGGGTGACTTCGACCAGCTCGTCTTCGGCGATCCACTCGATACCCGCTTCCAAGCCGATCTCGCGGTGCGGCGTGATGATGATGTTTTCGTCGCGCCCGGCGGCCCGAATGTTCGTGAGCTTCTTTTCGCGGCAGATGTTGACGTTCAGATCGACGTCGCGCGCGTACTCGCCGACGATCATCCCTTCGTAAACGCGCGCGCCCGGAGGGACGAAGAGAATGCCGCGCTCTTGCAGGTGGAATACGGCGTAAGGCGTAGCCACGCCTTCGCGGTCCGCTACCATGGCGCCGTTCGCCCGCGCCTGAATGGGGCCGTGCCAGGGAAACCAACCGTCGAACAAGGCGTTCATCACGCCCGTGCCGCGCGTCTCGGTCAAAAAGCGGGAGCGAAAACCGATCAGACCGCGCGACGGCACGGAAAACTCCAGGCGCACGCGATTCGCTCCCGCGTGGAGCATCTTGGTCATCTTGCCTCTGCGCACGGCGAGGAGCTGAGACACGACGCCGATGAAATCCTCCGGGATGTCGACGACCAACAACTCCACCGGCTCGTGCAGGACGCCGTTGATCGCGCGCGTGACCACGACGGGCTTGGAAACCTGCAGCTCGTAGCCCTCGCGCCGCATGGTTTCAATAACGATCGCGAGTTGAAATTCGCCACGACCGGTTACTTGCAGCGCTTCTGGCTGGTCGGTTTCGGTTACGCGTAGGCTGATGTTTTTCTTCTGTTCGTAAAACAGCCGCTCGCGCAGCTTGCGCGACGTGACATAGTCGCCTTCGCGTCCGGCCCATGGCCCGTTGTTGGCGCTAAACACCATCGCGATCGTCGGTTCATCGATGCGCAGCGGCGGCAGCGCTTTTGGTCGTTCGGCATCCGCGATGGTATCGCCGATGCCGATGGCTTCGCTGCCGGAAACCGCTACGATGTCTCCGGCTTCGGCCGCCGCCAGCGGCACGCGTTTCAAGCCTTCCCAGCCGTACACGCCGCTGATTTTTACCGGCTCACGCCTGCCGTCCGTCCGGCAGAGACTGTGGAGGCCGGGAGCGAGCACGCCGTTTTTGATTCGGCCGATCGCCAGGCGGCCGACGTAATCGTCGTAGTCGAGATTGTTCGCCTGAAATTGAACCGGCGCCGCTGGGTCGCCGAAGGGTCCGGGAAGTGTCTCGACAATCAGATCGAACAGCGCCTGCAAGTCGGCGGCGCGCTCGTGCAGATCGCGGCTCGCCTGCCCCGCTCGGGCGTTCGTGTAGACGACGGGAAAATCCAACTGCTCTTCGCTCGCGTCGAGATCGATGAACAAGCCGTAAATTTCGTCGAGCACCTGCGGCGCGCGCGCATCGGGGCGATCCACCTTGTTGATGCACACGATCGGCGGGAGATTCGCCTCGAGCGCCTTTTTCAGAACGAAGCGGGTTTGCGGCAGCGGACCCTCGGAAGCATCGACGAGCAACATGACGCCGTCCACCATCGCCAGCGTCCGTTCGACCTCGCCGCCGAAATCGGCATGACCCGGCGTGTCTACAATGTTAATCTTGACGCCGCGGTAGCGGATCGCAGTGTTCTTGGCCATGATCGTGATGCCGCGTTCGCGCTCGAGCTCGAGCGAATCCAGGACGCGCTCCGCGACCTGTTCGTGTTCGCCAAAGATGCCGCTCTGCCGCAGCATGGCATCGACGAGCGTCGTCTTGCCGTGATCGACATGCGCGATGATGCCGACGTTGCGGATATCGTCGCGCCGCCGCGCCGAGGTTTGCCCCATGAGCTGGTTTATCAGGGAGCTTCAGCGGGATGTCAAGCGACGGTTCTCCGAAAATCAGTCATCGCCAGAAGCAAAGGAATACGCACCACGAAGTGTGACATGAGCTTAGCTCGTCCGGACAGACAAACGTGTGGTCATCGGACGATGAACCCTTTCGGGCCGGTGGCAAGCTTTTGACCAAACCGCGCCGGCCATTTTACAAGGAAGACACGAAGCGCACGAAGAAAAGCAATGAAAAGCATCATGTCGAAAGCTATATCCGAGCTTCGCGACTTGCGTCTTCTTCGCGGCGATGCGCTTCGCCGCAAGTGGATTACCTTGATAAGGCTTGCGGCGTAGAGTATTTTGATAAATTCATGGGCCGGCTTCGGGTGTACGTGTGGCGCTACTGGCGCCGTTACCTCGTCGGCGCCGTTTGCCTCCTCGCGACCGCTACCCTCGTCATGTCGATCCCATGGTGGATCCGCGAGGCGATCCGCGTGATCGAGCACGGCGGATCGACGACGGACCTGGCGTTTTACGCCGCTCTCATCGCCGCAGCGGCGGTCGCGCAAGGTGTCGTGCGCACCTACTCGCGCGCGCTCATCTTCAACGCCGGCCGAAACGTCGAATACGACCTGCGCAACGACCTCTTTGCCCATCTGCAGAAGCTGCCGCCGTCGTTTTACCACTCGTGGCGCACCGGCGACCTCATGTCGCGCGTGATCAACGACATTTCCGCGGTGCGCGTGATGCTGGGACCCGGCATTCTCAATGTCGTCAACGCGCCGCTCTATTTCGTGTACGCGCTCGTCCTCATGTTGACGATCGACGTGTGGATGACCATCGCCGCATTATCGCCTTCGCCGCTCCTGATCGTGCTCGCGCGCCGCTTTCGCGGACGCATCATGAAAGCCTCGCTCGAGGTGCAGCAGGAGATGTCGGTCCTGAGCAGCCACGTGCAGGAGAATTTGAGCGGCATGCACGTGGTCAAAGCGCACGCGCGGGAACGTTACCAGACCGAGCGGTTCATCGCGCTCAATCGCAAGTACCAGGAAAAGAGCATGGATCTCGCCCGCATGCGGGGCATCATCACGCCGGTGATGCAAGGGTTCAATGCCCTGACGGTGCTGGTCGTGCTCTGGTACGGCGGCGCGCGGGTGATTCGGGGTGACCTGCTGGTAGCGGACATCGTCGCCTTCGTCGCCTACCTGAGCGTGCTCGCCTGGCCTACAGCGGCGCTCGGTTGGATGGTGTCACTGATCGAGCGCGGCCGCGCCGCGATGAAGCGGCTCGAGGAGATCTTCAAGGCGCAACCCGAAATCGCCGACGGCCCGGCGCCGCGGCCGGTGAGCGGTTTACGGAGCGCGATCGAGTTCGACGGCGTCTCGCTGGTTTACGACGGGCAAAAAAACGGCCGCGCCGCGGTCGATAGCGTGAATTTTTCCCTCCGCGCCGGCGCGACCGTCGCACTCGTGGGCCGCATCGGGTCGGGCAAGAGCAGCCTCGCCCAGCTGCTGCCGCGGCTGTTCGATCCCAGCGCCGGCGCGATCCGCTGGGACGGCCACGACCTGCGGGAGCTGTCACTGCGCCAGCTTCGGCAAAATGTCGGTTACGTGCCTCAGGATCCGTTTTTGTTCTCGACGTCGCTCAAAATGAATTTGACTTTCGGGCGGGACGGTGTCACCGACGAGGAGTTCGCGCGCGCCATCCGGCTCGCCCGGCTCGACCGCGATCTGGAGGTGTTCCCCGACGGCGCAGAAACGATCGTCGGTGAACGTGGCGTTACGCTTTCAGGCGGCCAGAAACAACGTGCCACGCTGGCGCGGGCCTTGCTCACCGACCCGCCGGTGTTGATTCTCGACGACTGTCTCTCGAGCGTCGATGCCGAGACCGAAGCGGAGATTTTGGCCGGCCTCAAATCGGTTCTCAAGGAAAAGACCTGCTTGATCGTTTCCCACCGCATTTCGGCCGTCAAAGACGCCGACGAGATCCTCGTGCTCGACGACGGCCGCATCGTCGAGCGCGGCACGCACGAGCAGCTGATCGAGCGCGGCGGCGTTTACCGCGACATCTACGAGCAGCAACGCCTCACCGAAGAGCTGGAGCGCATCTGAATGAACCGGCGTGACGCGGCGGAAGAAAACCTCGGCCAAGCTTACGATCTCCGACTCGTCCGGCGGCTCTGGGGTTTTATCGTTCCCTACCGACGGCTGTTTTGGACCGCCATGCTGCTCCTCCCGCTGCAACAGGCGTTCGGCCTCGCCCAACCCTATCTCATGAAAGTCGCCATCGATCGTTTCATCGCAACCGGCGACCTCTGGGGGTTGCAGAACGTCGCGCTGCTGTTCCTGGGAGCGGTCGCAGGCGAAGTCACGACGTTGTTTTTTCATTACACCCTGACAATGCTGGTGGCGCAGAAGGCGCTGGCGGATCTGCGCGTCGCGGTGTTCGCGCACGTGCAAAAACTGCCGATGGCTTACTTCGATCGCAACCCGGTGGGCCGGCTGGTTACGCGCATGACTACGGACGTCGATGTCCTTCAGGAAATGTTCGCATCCGGCGTCATGACTCTGCTGTCCGACTTTCTCATGGTGCTCTGGATCGTTGCGATCATGTTCACGATCGACGCCGAACTGGCGCTGATCTCGTTGGCGCTGATCCCGCCCATGGCGGTGGCGATCAACTTTTTCCGCATCAAGGCGC
>DATMBL010000088.1:0-3982 GCA_035559295.1 Candidatus Eiseniibacteriota bacterium | reverse complement strand
TGAAAATCCTGTCCTAGCAGGTGGGTGAGCAGATTGGCCCCGCTCTCTCCCGCGGGCCGGAAGGTATCGGGGCTCCCGGCGGCCGTGATCCAGATCGGCAGTTCACGCTGGACAGGGCGCGGAAAGATCTTGACTTCCACTTCGCTGCCCACCCCATCTCTCAGGCTGACGGAATCGCCACGCCAGAGTTTTCGGACGACTTCAATCTCTCGGACCATGATCTCGCGCCGGCCCGCATAGTTTTCCGGCGCGAACACGAAATCGTTGGCGTGCCAACCCGAAGCGAAAGAAACGCCGACGCGGCCGTTTGAGAGATTATCGACCACCGCCCATTCCTCGGCGACCCGAATCGGGTTCTGCAGCGGAAGGACGACGCTCCCCGCGCGGAGCTTGAGCGATCGGGTGACGGTCGCCAGCGCCGCGCTCGTAACCGAAGGATTGGGATAGAGCCCCCCAAAGGCATGGAAGTGGCGCTCGGGAGTCCAGACCGCAGAAAAACCGTGCCGGTCGGCGAACTTGGCTCCTTCCACCAGGAGACGGTACTTATCACCCGCGTCCTCGTTTTCGTTGCTCGCGAAATAAAACAAGCTGAACTCGATGTTTCTCTCCGCCCCGCCCTTGGCATCTTTAGGGGAGCTCAGCAGATGATTGTCACCCTGGATGATCACTCGAAAACCGCGCGCCAAAGTCCAGAAGAGTTCGAGCACGGAGATGTCGAACGAGATGCTGGTGACCGCGAGCCAGACTCCCGGCGGCTCGTGGTCGATGGAGGCGTCCATGGCCGTCAGGAAATTGACGACGTTTCGGTGCGCGACCATGACTCCCTTGGGACGCCCTGTCGAGCCCGAAGTATAGATCACGTAAGCGAGGTTCTCGGGTTTGGTCTGGTTTTGAGGGTTTTCAGCGCTTTCTCGAGCAATTTTCCCCCACTCCGTGTCCAAGCAAACAACTCGCACGCGAGGATCCATCCTCGATTCTCGATCCTCGATTACCCTCGCAAGCAGCCGCTGTTGCGTAAGGACCAGTCGCACCCGTGCATCGTCGAGCATGAACGCGAGCCGTTCCTTCGGATAGCTCGGATCCAGAGGCACGTAAGCGGCCCCCGCCTTGAGAATGCCCAGCAGGCCGATAACCATTTCGAGGGAGCGCTCGACGCAAATCGCCACGCGCGCGTCGGGACCAACGCCGAGCTGTCTGAGATGATGCGCCAACTGATTGGCTTTTTGGTTGAGCTCGCGGTACGTGAGCTTTTGGTCTTCAAAAACTACCGCAACGGCCTCGGGAGTCCTTTCCACCTGGGCTTCAAACAACTGATGGAGACACAGCGCGTCAGGGTATTGCGCGTCGGTGCGGTTCCATTCGATAAGGATTTCCCGGCATTCCCGGTCGTTCACGAGCGGTAGCTCCGCCAACGTGCGCTCCGGAGTACTGCTCATGTTTTCGAGAAGTGTCGCTAAATGACCGAGCATCCTGGCGACAGTGGGGTCGCCGAATCGCCGCCGATCATAAGCTATCTTGAGTCGCAGCTCTTCTCCGCCGTAGCCGTACAACGTTAGCGGATAAATCGTTTTTTCGAGAAGGCGGAAATTTCGCGCCTGCCACTCTCCTCCTTGCGCCTGCAAAGCGGAATTCAAATAGTAGCGGTCGAACACGAGGAGACTTTCGAAGAGCGGTGCTCCAGCAGGCCTGTCACTCCAGGACTGAATTTTGATCAGCGGCGTATGCTCGTACGGCCGCAGCGCGACGTTGCTCGCGCGGATGCCGCCGAGCCAGTCGAGGAGTCGCGCCGTAGGCGAGACCTTGAATCGCAGCGGCACGGTATTAATAAACATGCCAACCATCGACTCGGCTCCTTCCACGGTTCCACTCCGGCCCGCTCGGACGATGCCGAATACCACGTCCTGATCTCCGCTATACCGACTCAAGAGAATCGCCCATGCGCCCTGAACCAAGGTGTTGAGTGTAAGCTGATGTCGCTGCGCAAGGTTCGACAAAGCCTGTGTTACGTTCGATGAGAGGCATAGCTCCTGCTCGCCCCGTTCATCGCCGCCGAGATCGGTGAACTCCGTTGGCGGGACTGACAGAGTGTTGACGCCTGTAAACCCCTGGAGCGCGTTCCGCCAGAAGGTCTCGGCTTGACTAAAGTCCTGCTTTTGCAGCCACGCGATGAACTCTCCGTAAGGACGCGGCGCCGGCAGCTTCAACTCTTCACCTCGCGACAAAGCGTCGTAAAACGCGAACACCTCCTTGAGAATATAGAAGTGCGAGCGGCCGTCCGCCACTATATGATGGAACGTCCAGACCAGCCGGTAGTCGGATTCCGCCAATCGGAAGAGCGCAAGGCGCATCAGCGGAGCCTGTCTTAGATCGAAGCCGCGCTTCCGGTCGGCGCGAAGGTAGCTTTCGAGCCGCGCCTGTTGCTGTTCGCCGGTCAAGTCGCGCCAATCTTCAATTGTGATCGGCAACGTCACGCTTCTTTGTACGTCTTGTAGCGGCTCGCTCAACCCTTCCCAGCGAAAGCTCGCGCGCAATGCCGAATGGCGCCCCAAGAGGCGGTTCCAGCATTCAGTAAAGGCGTCAACGTCGAGCGCTTCATTGAGCACGCATAACATCTGCTCGATATCCACGCCCGATTCTTGCGCGTAAAGACTGTGGAACAGCATCCCCTGTTGAGTCGGGGACAAAGGATATGTGCCTTCAATCTCGACAGAACCGTCTAACTTCATCACGGTTTCGCCCTCAATTTTTGGCAGGCCGAATTTGGAGCGGAGCTGGGAGTGTGCGTTGGCCGTGCGTGACCTCGGACAGGTCGCCGCGAAGCGATCTCTCCGCTCTTGACCGATTGACGCGTTCGATTAGCTGATGCCCCAGCGAGCCATCGCCTCCCGCGTCGGTACTCCGAGTAATCGGCCTGTAAGATTGTCTAACGTCCGCTCGGAATAGTCCTGTTTCCAGGAATCCGCCACCGTCGGATCGATGCCGTCGTGTTTGCACGCTTTCGGATCGCCCAATCGGCGAACAGAATGAACAAGAATCGAACCGCGCGCGCCTCCATAGCAATACTCCCGGAAAGCGCAGTACGGCCGCTTCGTAGAATCGAAGTGACCGACGGTTAAAGATTTGGGTAACAAGGGCCCCTAACTAGGTTGCGTCGGTTCGAGGAAGATTCGGGGTCACTATCCTGATTTGCGGCAGAGAACCATCCAGGTCGATGGATTTTCATCACCGGCCCATTCGAGCATCCGGATCAGAACGCGCGCCGGGCCTGAGAGGCCGAAACGCCGGAGCCGGTTCAAGCGCGATTGCAAATCGAACCGGCGCATGATGCCTTCGAGCTGAATGACGGCAAAGCCGTTGTCGCGGAGTTCCTGGATCAGTTCGGCGCGCTCGAATAACTCATCGTACACCGGATACTTTTCAAGACCGCGCGAAATTCTGTGCGGCAGGGCCACGGCCCGGTTTTGGGCGTCCATGACGAAAAGGCCGTCTGTGCGGAGCACTCGTTGGATTTCACCGTAAAGCCGGTTGCGCTCCGGGCGCTCGAAACGGCGAACGAATCGTAAGCTATACACCAGGTCGAACGTCCCGGCACCGAAGGGGAGCTGGTATCCATCCCCTTGCACCAATTGCCAGGCCTTCCCCCGGGCGCGCGTCCTGCGCCGAGCCTCTGCCAGCATGTTCCAGCTGAAATCAAGCGCGATCGCGACCGGGGGCGTCTCCAGCTCGGCGCCGAGCCGGGCCGGTCCGGGCGCCAGGTCGAGTACCCGCCGGACACGCTGCCGGGCGATCGTATCATTCAAGAATTCTATCTGGCGCCGATGCAGCACCGAGCCCAGCGGCTGCGCGGTCCGACGCTCCAGATATCGCTCGACGACCTCGGGATCGTCATAGAATCGCTTGATAGCCTCGCGGCTCTTTATCGCTCGCAATGTCATTCCGTCTTACTCGGAGCGGCAAAAAGCTCGTGGCCAACACGGCGGTA
>DATMBL010000087.1:0-4192 GCA_035559295.1 Candidatus Eiseniibacteriota bacterium | reverse complement strand
ACGCCGCTCGTCAAGCGGAGAGTTTTTCCCAGTCGGAGTTGGAAGCATCCCGGGCGATCGCAAGTCCGCCGTCCGACCCCGCGAAAATCGGATCCTTCGTTACCGTAACCCGGCCGCCGCAGAGTTCCAGCAACGCTCTTTCCAAGGCGTCAGGCAAACCGGAAATCAACGAGCTGCCGCCCGCGAGGATGATGTTGTTGCGGACCTTGTCCTGGTACTCCGGCTCAACGCGCGTCAACAGGTCGATCATCGTCTCGCAGATCGGCGGCAGGATGCTTTCGCATGCGATACGCATCTCCTGCGTAATATCCAACTCGGTCGCTTTGCCCTTGACAGGCACCGTCACGGCGACTCGGGTCTTGGGCTCGCCAACGAAACTCCAGCGTTCCTTCCACTCCCGCACCATGTGAATGGAAAACTGAGCCTCCGGGTGACGCTCCCGGACAAGCTTCGCCAGTTGCTCGTCGATCCAGTCGCCGGCGTTCGGCAGCGTCCTCTGGTCCTCTTCTGTGGGGTATCTGCCCTGCATCACGCAAAAATCGGCGGTTCCGGCGCCAATATCGATCACCATCGCATGGAGCAACGCCTCGAGGCCGTAAGCCACGGCGAACGGCTCGGAAACGAGCATCACCGTGTCGGCAACCCCGCCCATCACCGTCCGCAACCGTTGCTTGCTCACGCGAAACGCCTCGGCCGGCACCCCGACCACGGCGCGAACCTTGGCGCGGGTTTTTCCCTTTTGCTTGATGCCGATGAGCGAGACCAGATGGCGGAGCAGCTCCTGGACCGCTTCTTCGTCCTTCTCGGATCCGTCCTTGATGACGCCGCGCTCGAGCGGCCGCCGGAGATCCAGCATCGCGCGATTGTCGAGGGCTTCCCGTCCGACGAGCACCGGCTTCTTCACCAGTTTGCGCGCCACCATATCGACCGGCCACCCCACGTAGCTGTCCACCACGTGGCGCTCGCCGTTCGAAGCAGAGATCGAGCTGCGCGACGTGCCCAGATCGATCCCGACACAGAGAACATCTCCCGTGTTTGTTTCGTCCATATCAACTGCCTTTCTTCGCTGAACCGTTCAGCCCTTCCGCATAGCTACGGACGCCGCGCAAGAGCGCCGCCGCGATCCTTTCGCGGTATTCTTCGTTTGTCAACAACTTAACCTCCTCCTCGTTCGAGAGGCAGGAGACTTCAACGAGGATCGCCGGCATCTGGGTTCCGATCAACACCACGAACGGCGCCGATTTTACGCCGCGGTTATGCAACGCGGGATTGACTTCCCGCAGCGAGTAATAGAGCTCGGTGTGGATCGTTTCCGCAAGCCGGCGCGACTCGTCCCGGCGCGTGTGGATGTAGACCTTTTCCAGCAGCTGGCGGTAATCCGCGAGCGAGTAGCCCGAGTCCTGGTTTTCCATACTCACGAGCTTGGTCACGGCGGGATCGTCGGTCGGTCCGACGAAATACGTTTCGAGCGGCCGGATGCGCCGCGGCTCCATCCAGTTTACGTGAATCGAGAGGAAGAGGTCGGCGTTGTTGTCATTGGCGACCGCGACGCGCTTTTCGAGCGAGAGACCGCGGTCGTTCTGGCGCGTAAGGATCGGCTGAAAGGCGCTCCCCTCCATCAGGCGTTTCAAACGAAGCGCGATATCGAGCGTAATCTCTTTCTCGGAGACGCCCGACTCCGAGATCGCACCGGTATGGCCGCCGCCGTGGCCGGGGTCGATGACGACCTTTTTCACCGATAAGGGAAAGACGGCACGGTCGAGCTGGCGCGGCGGCTCATGCGGGATGTCCGGCTCCGAATGGGCCGGGACTTGCTCGACGGGAAGTGGCGCTTCGACGGGTTTCGCGTGCTCGACCGGAGGCGTCGGGCTGACCGATACCACTTGCGCGGGCGTGAAAAACAGGTAACCGAATCCTCCGATTAAAAAGCACGCCCAGAGCCACAGCGGAAAAATCCTTTTCGCGGCCGCGCGCATCTGCTTGGATCGGCGCCGCCCAACCGATTCAATGTTCTCTCTGACAGCTTCTTGCAGCAGTCGCGCTTTGGTCTCTCGAACGCTCTCCATGATCGGGTCTGCTGAGGGCGTGTTCTCGAACGATATCGCCAATTTACGGCGGCATGTCAACCCTGATAATGGGTGATCGCGCCCAGTATAAACGATGTCGGAAAAAAATTGCACCGCCGGCGCGGGCGGCAAAGAAAAAAGATGAAAATATCTTCCCGCAGCACCCGCAAGCCCGCCGACGAGGAGGCGAACGGGGAAGCGGGCTACGGGACGGCGGTCGCGAGCGCCTTTTGGTAGTACCGATCGTCGATGTATTTTTCCGGCAAAGGCAGCGGCGGCTTCATCAGGCCGGCCGCTTCGCGGAGCTGCAGGACCGTGCGGATGCCTTCGACATCGATTTGAGCTCGTCGCGTGAGACCAAATCGCGGGCTCGTGCTCTCTTCGTACATCTCTTCGGCGGGGGCGCGAGCGTTGCGATTCTCAGGCATGAGGAGCTCGATCGCTTCGTCCCTGTTCCTGGAGTCATGCACCCAGTCCGTTGCCTGGATCATCGCGCGGATGAACCGCACCAGCCGATCCTCGTTGGCGTTGGCCCATGCCCTGCGGGTAGCGCCCAGCCCTCGAGCGTAGTGACGCACGTAATCCTCCGCGCGCGCCAGGACTTTGAAACCGCGCTTTTGAATATCGTCGTCGTGCATGTTCATCATGGCGCCCGAGGCTTCCCCGCGGCTCAGCGCTTCGGCCCGCTTTGGCGTGTTCCCGAACGCCTTGAACGTGTAGTCGCGGTTCAGCTCGAGGCCGTTTTTCTTGAGAATATAGACGCCGACAATCGCGTAGCCCGTGGTCGGCGCGTCGACCGCCAGAACTTTTCCTTTGAGATCGCTAAATCCGTGGATGTCTCCCGTGACCACGAGCTTCTGATTCACGCCCTGGCTCCCGCCCATGAAGATGACGAAGTCGTTTTTTTGCGGGTCTTCGCCTTGCCCCTCGACCCAGGCGATCACGTTGTCGGCGTTGTTTAAAATGATGTCGTACTTGCCGCTGATCAAGTTACGCAAGAGAGTCGGGGAGTCGGTGACGCGATTGACCTCGACGCTGAGGTTTTCCTTTTTAAAGTAGCCTTTGGCGTCGGCGACGATGATCGCCGCGTCTCTATTGAACAGCCCGATTTGCAGAACGTCTTGCGCCATAACCACGCCTGGCAGGAGCAGAAGCGCCGCCAGGGCAAACTCCTTTTAAAGGGTCGATCTTCATAGCGCGCCCTCCCGCGGCTGCTTTCTCCCACCGAAAGACGCGCTTGTCAATCATTAAAAAACGGCGTCTCGCGCCGAAGCTCCTAGAGCGGCTCCGCCGCAACCAAAAGGGAGTGGAAATTCTCGCGCAAAGGGCGCAAAGATCGCCAAGTTAAAAGATCAAATTCGGTTGCGGGTTTGGGTTGTGGAGCTTTGCGCACTTGGCGTCCTTGGCGCGGGAAAGTCTTATTCTGATCGGAGTACTATTTCGCGAATTCGGGAAGAAAATCTTCCAACCGAATCCGGTCCATGACTGCTTGGGGAACGCGCAGCTCGGGCGGAAAGCCGGCCAGAGGCTTGGTGGCGTCGAGTCCCATTTTGGCGTTGACGCCCGCAGGCCCGGCCGACGGGTCGAGCTCGCTCCCCTGAGCTGCTGGAATCACGACCAGGCCGCGATCGGCCTGAAAGCGGTTGGCGACCGCCCACAGCACCCGCTCCTCGTCGAAGACGTCGATATCGTCGTCGACCACGATGACGTGCTTGAGCAGCATGTCGGCGGCGAACGCGGCGCAAATCGCGTTCTTCGCCTGGCCCGGGGCGCGCTTCGAAATCGCGATGTAAGCGTGAAAACGGCATGCCCCGGAGACAGGCATGGAGACGTCCTTGACCGTCGGAACCGTCTGGCGGACGGCTTTGAGCAGGGCCGCTTCACGGGGAATCGCGCCCATGAGCTTATGCTCGGTGTAGCCGGCGTGGATATCCTGAAAGATGTAGTTTTCGCGGTGGGTGATTGCGGTGACCTGCACCACTGGGCGCTCCCCCGATTCGACGGCGTGGCCGGTGAACTCGCCGAACGGTCCCTCGAGACGGCGCACGTGGGGCAAAATTTTGCCTTCGATGATGAGCTCCGCGTCCGCGGGGACGAGCAGCGGGACGGTTTTGGCCACGACCAGG
>DATMBL010000086.1:0-4030 GCA_035559295.1 Candidatus Eiseniibacteriota bacterium | reverse complement strand
AAAGGGCTGAAAAGCGATGCCTCTTCGGACATACAGCGCGCCCACCCCTTTGGGACCGTGAAATTTATGCGCCGAGATCGTGAGCATATCGATCGGCGCCCCGCGGACGCTCAGAGGGATTCGACCCGCGGCCTGCACTGCATCGGTGTGGAACGGAATCCCCTTCGCCTTCACCATCTCGGCGATTTTCTCGATCGGAAAGACGACCCCGGTCTCATTGTTCGCGTACATGATCGAGACCAGAGCGGTGTCGTCGGACAGAGCGTTCGCCAGCTCGTCGAGATCGAGCATGCCGTCGGCGTCGACGCCGAGCCAGGTCACCCGGTAGCCGCGTTTTTCCAGATGCTGGCAGAGACCGAGGACGGCCGGGTGCTCAACCCGGGTCGTCACGATGTGACGCTTTTGCGGACGCGCTTCGAGGAGCGCGCGAATCGCGGCGTTGTCGCCTTCCGTGCCACAACTCGTAAAGACGATCTCGACCGGGTCGGAGGCGCCGATCAATGCCGCGACCCGCTCCCGGGCCTGCGCGAGATCGCGGCCGACGCGCGCGCCAAACGTGTGGATGCTCGAGGGATTGCCGTAGAATTCAGCGAGATACGGCTGCATCGCCTCGAGCGCTTCCGGCAGCAGCCGCGTCGTGGCGTTGTTGTCGAAGTAAATTTCCGCGCCCATGGCGTCTTCCTTTAACCGACGCTTCCCTCGAGACTCACGCCCAAAAGCTTCTGCGCCTCGACGGCAAACTCCATCGGCAACTCCTTGAAGACCTGTTTGCAAAAGCCGTTGACGATCATGTTCACCGCGTCTTCCGGCGAGATCCCCCGCTGCTTGCAATAGAACAGCTGGTCTTCGCCGATCTTGGAGGTCGATGCCTCGTGCTCGACCTGAGACTCGTTGTTGTAAACCTCGAGATAGGGAAACGTATGCGCGCCGCACTTGTCCCCCAGCAGCAACGAGTCGCACTGTGAGTAATTGCGCGCCCCGGTCGCGCCTTTCATGATCTTGACGAGCCCGCGGTACGTGTTCTGCCCGTGTCCCGCCGATATCCCTTTCGAGATGATCGTGCTTTTGGTGTTCTTGCCGATGTGGATCATCTTGGTGCCGGTATCGGCCTGCTGGTAGTTGTTCGTGACCGCCACCGAATAAAACTCTCCGACCGAGCCGTCGCCCTGCAAGATGCAGCTCGGATACTTCCAGGTGATCGCCGAGCCGGTCTCGACCTGAGTCCAGGAGATCTTCGAGCGCTTGCCCAGACACTTGCCGCGTTTGGTCACGAAGTTGTAGATGCCGCCCTTGCCTTCGGCATCGCCCGGATACCAGTTCTGCACCGTCGAGTACTTGATCTGGGCGTCATCGTGGGCGATCAACTCCACCACCGCGGCATGGAGCTGGTTGGTGTCGCGCATCGGCGCCGTGCAACCCTCGAGATAGCTCACCATGCTGCCCTCGTCGGCGATGATCAGGGTTCGCTCGAACTGTCCGGTCTGCGCCGCGTTGATGCGGAAATAGGTCGAAAGCTCCATCGGGCAGCGCACCCCTTTGGGGACGTAGCAAAAGGAGCCGTCGCTGAAAACCGCCGAGTTCAACGCGGCAAAGAAGTTATCGGTGTACGGCACCACCGAGCCGAGGTACTTTTGCACGAGTTCCGGATGGTTCTGCACCGCCTCGGAGAACGAGCAGAAGATGATGCCCAACTCCGCGAGCTTCGCCTTGAAGGTCGTCGCCACCGAGACGCTGTCGAACACCGCATCGACCGCCACGCCGGCAAGCGCCTCCTGCTCGCGCAGCGGAATGCCGAGCTTCTCGTAGGTCTTCAGCAGCTCCGGATCGACCTCCTCGAGGCTTTTCGGTCCGTCGCCCTTGCGCTTGGGCGCCGAGTAGTAGCTGATCGCCTGATAATCGATCGGCGGATAGTGCACGTTCGCCCACTTGGGCTCCGCCTCGGCTTTCTCGAGTTTGGCCCAATAGCGGTACGCCTTCAGGCGCCACTCGAGCATGAAATCCGGCTCGTTTTTCTTTGCGGAAATGATCCGGATGATCTCCTCGTTCAAGCCGGGCGGCACCGTGTCCGCCTCGATCTCGGTGACAAAGCCGTACTTGTACTCGCGCCTGGCGAGTTCTTCGAACGTGTTCGTTTCGCTCTTCATGTGAAACATTCCTCAAACCGCAAACGAGGAACCGCAACCGCAGGTTTTCTTGACGTTTGGGTTTTGAAAGACAAACCCCGATTGCATCAGCTCCTCCTTATAGTCGAGCTCGGTGCCGGCCAAGTAGAGCAGGCTCTTCATGTCGATCAACACTTTGGCGCCGTCCTTTTCGAAAACCTTGTCGGTCCCCTTCGGCACGTCGAAATCGACTTTGTACTGTAATCCCGAGCACCCGCCGCCGACCACTTTGACCCTGAGGCCCTGGCCTTCCCGGTTTTGCGCCGCGATCAGTTCTTTGATCCGCGCCGCCGCTCTGTCCGTGACGATCACCCCTGCCATACGCTCCTCCGCTACGCTTTGAACGAAACCGTGCCCTCCTCCGGCTTGCCGCCGCTTCGCTGCCTGTGAGACCGTGACCTTTTATACAGAGGCGATAACTCTCTCAGCCGCCGCACCTCCTCGATCACCCGCGCGGCCGCGTAATCGATCTCCTCCTCGGTATTGAAACGCCCCAAGCCGAAGCGGATCGAGGTGTGCGCCAAATTTTCGTTTACCCCGATCGCTCGCAGCACGTGCGACGGTTCCAGGCTGGCCGACGTGCATGCGGAACCGGTGGAAACCGCGATTTCCTTGAGTCCCATGAGCAGCGACTCGCCTTCGACATAGGCGAAGTTCATATTCAAATTCCCCGGGAGCCGGGCGCTCGGGTGGCCGTTGATTTCCACGTCATCGAGCCCGGCGAGGATCGCGGCCTTGAGCCGCTCGCGCAGCGCGAGTAGCCGCTCGCTCTCGCGCGCCATCTCGTGCTGCGCAACCTCGCACGCCCGGCCCAGACCGACGATGCCCGGAACATTGAGCGTCCCCGAACGCATCCCGCGCTCGTGCCCGCCGCCGTCGAGCATCGGGGTGAGCTTGGCGCGCGGTTTGCTTGAGCGAACATAGAGCGCGCCGACGCCTTTGGGCCCGTACATCTTGTGCGCCGTGATCGACAGCAAATCGACGTTCATCTTATCGACGTCGACCGGAATTTTTCCCACCGCCTGGGTTGCATCGGTATGAAACAGGACGCCGCGCTCGCGCGCGATCCGGCCGATTTCCTCGACCGGCTCGATCGTGCCGATCTCGTTGTTCGCGAGCATGATCGAAATCAGGATCGTTCGGCCCGTGATCGCCGCGCGCAAGCGGTCGGGGTCCACGAGACCGGTGCGATCCACGGCTAGATACGTCACTTCGAAACCCCGCTTCTCCATAACCTTGCAGCTGTCGAGCACCGCTTTGTGTTCGATCGCGCAGGTCACGATATGGTTCCCCTTATCGCGATACGCTTCGGCCACCCCTTTGATCGCGAGGTTATCCGACTCGGTCGCGCCGCTCGTGAACACGATCTCGCGGGGACTCGCGGCGCCGAGGAGCCGCGCCACCTGCTCGCGCGCAACATCGACGGCGGCTTCGGCTTCCCACCCGAACGCATGGTTACGGCTCGAGGCGTTGCCGAAGCGCTCGGAAAAATACGGCAGCATTGCCTCCAAAACCCGCGGATCTACCGGAGTCGTCGCATGGTTATCCAAATAAATCGGCGTCTTCAGCGCCACGGTCCTGTCTCCCACTCAGTAATCCAGACTGATCGACTCTGATATCACCATAATACAAAAGCGGCGCTTGAATCAACCTCGGCCCGCCGCTTTGCGGCATGCCAAAAACGCCGTTCGGACGGGAACTTAGCCTGCGGCTTCACCGCTAGACGAGTTTTGCGGCAAGGTAGCGGCCGGTAAAGGATCTCGGATCGCGGCTCACCTCTTCGGGGGTTCCCGTCGCCACCACCTCACCCCCCTTGTTTCCCCCTTCCGGGCCCATGTCGATAATGTAATCAGCGGTCTTGATCATGT
>DATMBL010000085.1:0-9040 GCA_035559295.1 Candidatus Eiseniibacteriota bacterium | reverse complement strand
CCCTTCTTCCGCGCCCGCCGGCATTTCGGGCATGGGGTAGTTCTCGTTATAGAGCGTCAGGTAGTAAAAGTACTCCTCGCCCTCGGCGTACAACCGCCTGAGCCCGTCGCGGATAATGACCGCGATCTCATACGCGAATGCCGGGTCGTACGTTAAAAGCGTCGGGATCGCGCTCGCCAGGATATGGCTGTGACCGTCCTGGTGCTGCAGCCCCTCGCCGTTCAACGTGGTTCTTCCGGCCGTCGCGCCGAGCAGAAAACCTTTTGCTTTGATGTCGCCCGCAGCCCACATGAGGTCGCCGATCCGCTGGAAGCCGAACATCGAATAGTAGAAGTAAAACGGGATCATGTTGAGGCCGAGATTTGCGTACGCGGTCCCGGCGGCGATAAAGGACGACATCGCTCCCGCTTCGGTGATGCCTTCTTCGAGGATCTGGCCGTCTTTTGCCTCGTTGTAGTAAAGCAGCGTCTCGCGATCCACCGGTTCGTAAAGCTGGCCTTTTATGGAATAGATGCCAAATTGCCGAAACAGCGAATCCATGCCGAACGTTCGGGCCTCATCCGGGATGATCGGCACGATCCGCTTCCCGATGTGCTCGTGGCGCAAGAGCTTCGTCAGCAGCCGCACCATCGCCATCGTCGTTGACATCGAATGCTCGCCCGATCCCCGGAGAAACTCGGAATATTCGCTCGCTTCCGGCAGGCTCAGCGGAGGCGCCTTGACGCGCCGCTGCGGGATGAACCCGCCGAGCTGTTTGCGGCGCTCGAGCACGTACTGGGTTTCGGGGCTATCGAGAGGCGGCCGGTAAAAAGGCGTCTCCACCACCTCTTCGTCCGGAAGCGGTATATCGAACCGGGTGCGGAACTCGCGCAGCTCACGCTCGTTGAGCTTTTTTTGCTGGTGGGTGACGTTGCGGCCTTCGCCGGCCTCGCCCAGTCCGTAGCCCTTGACGGTCTTCGCCAGGATAACCGTCGGCGATCCCTTATGTTCGACCGCGGCTTTGTAGGCTGCGTAGACCTTTTTGGGATCGTGCCCGCCGCGCAGGAGCTTTCGGATCTGATCGTCGGTGAGGTGGTTGACCATCTCCAGAAGCTCGGGATACTTGCCGAAGAAATGCTTCCTCGTGTAGCTCCCCGGCTCGACCGAGTACTTCTGATAGTCACCGTCAACGGCTTCTTCCATGCGCTTGAGCAGCAGCCCTTTCTCGTCAGCCTGCAGCAGCGGGTCCCAGTCGGAGCCCCAGATCACCTTGATCACGTTCCAGCCGGCGCCGCGAAACAACGCCTCGAGCTCCTGTATGATCTTGCCGTTCCCGCGCACGGGTCCGTCGAGTCGCTGGAGATTACAGTTGACCACCCAGATGAGGTTGTCGAGATTCTCCCGCGCCGCAACCCCGAGAGCGCCCGCCGCCTCGGGCTCGTCCATCTCGCCGTCGCCGGGGAAGCACCAAACCCGAGGCTCTTCGCCGGCGAGCAAGCCGCGGCTCTTGAGATAGCGGTTAAAGCGGGCCTGGTAAATCGACATGATCGGCGCCAGCCCCATGGAAACCGAGGGAAACTGCCAGAAATCGGGCATCAAATAGGGGTGTGGATACGAAGGCAGACCGCCCACCGGCGCGAGTTCTTGCCGAAAATGGTGAAGCTTGGGGGCGTTGATGCGCCATTCGACATACGCACGCGAATAGATCCCGGGCGAAGCGTGGCCCTGGAAGTAAACCATATCGGCGTATCGATCGCCGTCGCCGCCTCGAAAGAAATGGTTGAAGCCCACCTCGTAGAGAGTTGCGGCCGAGGCGTAGGTCGAGATATGCCCGCCGATATCGGGATGCAGCCGGTTCGCCTTGACCACCATCGCCATCGCGTTCCAGCGAACAAAGCTCTTGATCCGGCGTTCGATCTCGCGATTTCCGGGGTAGGGCGGCTCCTGCTCCGGAGGGATCGTGTTAACGTACGGCGTATTGACGATCGTCGGCACCGTGAGACCCGATTGTCGCAGCCGGTCCGTCAATTCTTCGAGCAGCAGGGTTGCTTGTTGCGATTCTTCGTTTTTGAGAATGTATTCGAGGATGTACTCCAAGGAGTCGAGCCACTTTTGGCGATCGTTTCTTGCGGCTTTGCCGTTGTCGCGGCCGATATCCACGCTCGCCCGCCCGGGTGCTGCTTTTTTTTCAACTTCCATCTTAAGGCTTCCTGGGTCCTCGGCTTCTGCTGAGAAGTGACGCAACCATTATCTATCGCTTGACCGAACTCGGAACGCTTCTCAAAGATTAGCAGACAACAAAATAGCGACAAAATCAACTGAAAGTTGGTGTGCGATACCTCGAGCTGACGTTTTTAGACCCGGCGCGGAATCTCGCATGTGATGAAGCGCTTCTCGACGCGTGCGAAAGCGGCTCGGCGGAGGCTTTCCTCCGGATCTGGGAGCCCGTGACGCACTTCGTCGTGGCGGGGTATTCCAATAAATCCGCCGCCGAAGTCGATCTCAGCGCGTGCGCGAGCGCCGGTATCCCGGTGCTGCGAAGATTCACGGGCGGCGGAACCGTTTTGCAAGGGCCGGGATGCCTGAACTATACGGTGGTATTCGAGCATGCGGCCCTGAGAACCGTATCGGATGCGTTTGCGTTCGTTTTGCGGCGCCATCAGTCCTGCCTCGCGCGTTTGCTTGGGCTCCTGCCCACGATCGAAGGCTCGAGCGACCTCGCGGTCGGCGGCCGAAAGATCTCAGGCAACGCGCAGCACCGGAAGCGGCGCTTTACCCTGGTGCACGGAACCTTCCTGCTGAACCTCGATTTCTCGCTCATGGAGGCGTTGCTGCCGCCCCCCTCGAGGGAGCCCGAATACCGGCGCCGCCGCTCGCATAGCGAGTTTTTGATGAACTTGGAGATCCCGGCCGCAGACCTGAAGCGTGCGTTACGCCAAAGCTGGGAGGCGGAAGCGAACGGTCCCTCGATTCCCGAGGATACAATCGAGCGTCTCGTTGCCGGGCGTTATGCTAGAGCCGATTGGAATTTCAAATTTTGAACCAGGAAGGGAATAGGTACGTTTTGTGCGAAGCACGCTGCGCGCCATTTTGGCAAAATCTACTTTTCAAGGGTGCATGTACTCGATCGGCGGCGGCTCGATATCCGTGGTAACCGCGGTGACACCCGGGACCCCTCTGGCGATCCGGACGATTTCCTTCTCCAGTTCCGGGTCCGCGAGAATGCCCGATATGTGAACACGCCCCTCGTCGGCGCGCACGTTCAGAATGATGTTTCGAGTTTTCGGTGAGGTGATCAATGCCGCCTGCACGCGGGCGGTGGTCGCCAGGTCCTGGTAGGCCTTTTCCGATTCGGGGGTGGGCTGGAATTCCTCGCGACGCGCCGCTTGGGAGATCAAGTGAGCCGCGGTCTCCCGGCTCATGCGCGCGCTATTGATTACGATATGGTAGGCGAGCGGGTCCTGCCAGTCTTCGTTAAACAAGGCGCGGAAACGACGGCTGCGCACCCGATCGAGCTCCTTTAAGAACTGCCGCGCGTTTTCCCCCTCGAGACCCTTGCGCGCCTTGACCTGTTCGATCCGATAATCGATCGGAGCGATGACCAAGACCTTCAACACGTGGCGTATGCCGGGAAACAGCTGCTGGCCGGCGCGGCCGAAGTAAACCAGGTTTCCGCCCTGGGCAACTTCGCACATCGCCGCCTGCAGCGTGATTCGGTAAAGCCTCAGGCTTTCCACCCAGCGCTCCCACCACCGCCCCTCGGTTTCCAGAACTTCGGTGTATTTCGCTTCGGGAATTCCGTAGCGCCGGCTTGCCTCGATCAGCACCTCGCGATTGATGCACCGGTAGTTTAGAGACGCAGCCACGGCTTCGGCGATTGCGCTGCCGCCGCTGTAAGCGGCATGGGAAATCGTAACAATGGACATAAAGGAGGTCCTCCTTTTCGTCCGGGGCCCCGGCATCCTGCTCGGCCGCCGCTGTTTGGACCGGGCGCATTCTCCCACCGCGCCTTGGGCTCGTCAAGTCGAGGCCCGGAGGAACAGTTGAACAAGGAGTGGACCTGGCTTACGATGAGGCGGTGGCGTGCTATGTAATCGGTGACATCCACGGCTGCGTCGACGAGCTGGTCTGCCTGATCGACGCCGTCCGGCCGGCGCCTTCCGATCGCCTCATTTTTTTGGGCGACTACGTTGATCGCGGTCCCGATTCGAAAGGCGTCATTTCCTATATCCTCGGCTTGAAGGATGCCTTCGGGGTACGGCCGGTGTTTTTAAAAGGCAATCACGAGGACATGTTCCTGGCGTATCTCGGGTTGCCCGGCCGCTACGGTGACATGTTCCTGTACAATGGCGGCGGCGCGACGCTTGCGAGTTATGGCGTGAAGAGAGCGCCCGAGCACGGCGCGGCGCTTTTGGCGGAGTTGCCGCCCGAGCACATCAAGTTCCTGCGGTCTCTCGTGAACTATCACGTGACGGGCGGCTTCTTGTGCGTTCATGCGGGCGTGAACCCGTTGAAACCGTTGGAAGAGCAAGACGAGACGGAGACGCTATGGATTCGCAACGAGTTCATCGCCAACCGGCATCGGCTGCCTTACACGGTGATCTTTGGACATACGCCGCAACGAGAGGTGTTTTACGATTTGCCGTATAAAATCGGCATCGATACCGGGTTGGTTTACGGTAACAAGCTCACTTGCATCGACCTCGAGGAGAAAACGATCTTCCAAATCACGCGGCGATCGCGCAAGGTCAACCGCAGCGCGATCAAACACAAGTGGAGCCCACCCGTCCCGGCCCAGGCTCCTTGATCTTTGCGCCGCGGCGTCATAATAATTCACGTTTCCGTTTCGGTGGCGGTGTAGCTCAGTTGGTCAGAGCACGCGGCTCATATCCGCGGCGTCGTAGGTTCGACTCCTACCACCGCCACCAGCCGAAAAAGGCCGGGTGGCGCCGTGCTTCCCCTGATCGGCGAATTTCTTTGCCGCGGGTGCTGTGTTATGTTGACTCGTCAATGGATTTAATGTGCGACGAACAGTACATGCGGCTGGCGCTGACTGAAGCCGCTAAAGCGTTCGATGACGGTGAAGTACCGGTCGGCGCGCTCGTGGTGCAGGCCGGTACCGTTGTCGGCAGGGGATACAACCGGCGCGAGCGGCTGCAAAACCCGCTCGGTCACGCCGAGATGCTCGCGATCGAAGAGGCCGCGCGCAACCTAGGAAGCTGGCGCCTGAACGACTGCTCCCTTTACGTGACGCTCGAACCCTGCATCATGTGCGTCGGCGCGATCCTGCAGGCGAGAATGGGCAGGCTGGTTTTCGGCTGCGTCGACCCGAAGGCCGGAGCGGTCCAGTCGTTGTACCGGCTTTGCGAGGACGAAAGGCTCAATCATCGCTTGCCCGCAGCCGGCGGCGTGCTCGCCCGGGATTGCGCAGCTCTACTGGAGAATTTTTTTTCCCGCTTGCGCCAGCGAAAACGTCACATCAAGAACACGGAGAGGTGGCCGAGCCCGGCTGAAGGCGCCTGACTCGAAATCAGGTGTGCCCGGAAGGGCACCGGGGGTTCAAATCCCTCCCTCTCCGCCAACCTTTTCTCTTCCATATTGTTAGCGGATAATAGCTAATCCAGACTCGAGCCTGCGATTTAACGTATCTGGTTACGTCTTCGGATTACGTTTTACGCAGTGACACGTTCGGATCGGGCCGCGAAATCGGTTGCTATTCAAACCCGTACAGTCGCGCGCAGTTGTCCCAAAGAATTTTTCGCTGGATCCCTTCATCCAAGCCCCTGATTGCCAAAAAACGGTCCAGCGCATGCGGCCATTTCGAATCGATGTGCGGGTAATCGGTCGAGATGACGAAGCGGTCCGGGCCAAGGTGCCGAACCGCATCGACGATCAGTTCCTCGTCGACATCAACGGAAATAAAGCACTGCCGCTTGAAATACTCGCTGGGCTTAAGGGTGAGTGGCGCATCCGCTAGCTCGCCCGCCAGCTCAAAACGCTCATCGAGCCGATACAAAGTCCAGGGAAGCCAGGTGCAGTTTCCTTCCAAAAACGCCACGCGGAGGCGCGGAAACCGTTCCAGGACTCCGCCGCCACACATGCCACCGACCGCAAACATCTGCTCGACGGGATTGCGAAATGCATTGACCAGGATCTTGTCGTTCGGATGACCCTCGAATCGTTTCGCAGCCTGTTCGCTCCCGGGATTGGCGGGCGGATGAAAGCAAACCGCAACCCCCAACTCCTCTGCCTCCGCCCATAGCGGGTCGAAGTAGCGATCATGGATCTGCCGACCACGGACGGGCTCTGGACCGATGGATAGTCCAACGACCCCGAGATCTTTGACCGCGCGCCGCGCCTCGCCAACGGCGAGCTCGACATCGTGCATCGGGATTACCGCCGAAGGCTTCAAGCGCGACGGATTCTCCTTGCAGAAATCGGCGATCCAGTCATTCCACGCCCGGCAGAGCGCTAGCGCGTAATCCGCTTCGAAGCTGTCGTCCGCATAGAGCGGCGAGGTACGGAAGAGGACGGCGACATCGAGCCCTTCGCGATCCATCGCCTCGAGCTGTGATCTCGGATCGTAGCCGCGCCGCGGCCCCTCGGTGTGATACTTGGCCACCTTCTTTTCGCCCTCGCGGATGCGCTCGGTCCTTTTTCGCAGGACGGTTCCGTCACCGAGCCGAAACTCCACCCGGCCGTGGCCGCGCGGCCACTCGCCGCGCGGAATGCGCTCGCCCCACTTCGGGTCCATGTATTTCAGGTAGAGATCCGGAGGATCGTAGACGTGCATGTCGCTGTCCAACGCTTTGAAACCATTCTTCGCCATGATCGCATCTCCTGTCAGTTGGGCCGTTCACACTCGTATCAGCTGCGGTGGGACTTTGTTCAGGCAGCGCGAGCCGGTCGGGGTAATGACAAAAGTATCGCCGAGAAACAAGCTCTGGGTTTGTTCTTTGTCGATCAGGTGCATTTGCAACGTGAACATCATGCCCGGTTCATAGGTGAGCGTATCCTCGGCGTCAAACAGAAAGCGGTCCTCGCCGCTCGTGGCGCGAGCAAAGCCGATCTGCGGCTCATGGCGCGGGTTGGCGCCGAGCATGCCCTGCAGGATGCCGCCGTAAAAATCGTAGCCGCGCTCACGGACGAAATGGGCGGCTTCGAGTGAATCCAAACTGGTCTTGCCGGGCGCTAACGTTGCGGCCACCCGTTCGTAGCCCGCGGCGGCGGTGTCAAACATCTCTTGGATTGCCTTCGTCGGCTGGCCGATAACGATCGGCTTGCCGGTCTGCGACTCATAACCGTTGTAGAATACCCCGATCTCATTGTTGATGAAGTCGCGCGGCCCAATGCGCCGCTGAACCGGCCGTGGTCGCTGATCGTTGACGTCGGGGTCGTCCATGGGCGCCGACGCGAGCTGGATCATCCCCATTTCCCCGCCGGCCCTGAGAACCGCCTCATGGACGAGCCCGAAGACCTCTCCTTCGCTCATGCCGACCCTGATTCTTTCAGCCATAGCGGTGACTGCGATGTCGCCCAGCTCGGCGGATCGTTCGAGAGCGGCGATCTCTTCTTCGCTCTTGAGCAAGCGGAGTTTGATGAACTCTTTGGTCACAAAGACAAATTCCGCGCGCGGCAATTTCACCGTGAAGAAATCCCAATGGTTTTTGGGGATCGAGGTGAACGGGTCGTACTCGACGATACCGACGCGACCGTCATCGTAGCCTCTTTCTTGAATCGTTTTCACGATCCCGGCCAAAACGTTCGGCTCGCCTACGATGATCTCGCGCACGGCGGTTCGGGCGAGCATCCCCGGCGCCAGGGAATGTCCCGGTCGGACAATGAGGCAGGGATCGCCGTGCCGCGGGAAAAAGCAGTAATTCGCCATCTCGGCTTTGCCCATCATGTTGGTCACGTACCTGAAGTTAAACCACAACCGGCCGTAAGCCGCGGAGCCGCCGATGATGAGCAGACAATCGAGTCGCTGTTCCCGCATCATGGCTCTAATGTTGTGATACCTGCGTTCGTATTCTGCTCGGGAAAAACGCGGATAGGGAAAGCGCCTGTGGAGGCGTTCCAATTCTTCTTCACTGATCAGCATCCGGCCTCCTGGTTGGTAGACTGAGCCTATCGCTTATAGGCACAAATCCACGTGCGGCGCTACCCGAGCGCGTTGCCGCGTCGCACGCGAGCGATCGCCGGGGCGTACTGCCAATTCCGCTTTTTCCCGGTGAGCGCGGTTCGATTCAAAGGCGGGCCGTTAAACGCTGGGAGAGAGATGCGAGGGAGAAGCTCAGTCCGATTTCGAGATGTTTGAGCTACTTGTCATAGCGGTCTTTGGCCGCCCAAACGCCGCGGTCGTCGAACGCCGCCTCGCGGTACATTTTTTCGTAAAACACCTTGAGCATCTCGGTATTTCCCCGGAGCTTGGCAGCGGCGACCGCCGCCCAAATCTCGCTCCATGGGATGAGTTTCAAGCCGGCATGGGCGTTGCGGTTTCGCCAGAGCGCTTCCGGAGGAGCAAACGTCGGCCCGGAGTCGCTACGGGATTTCTTGTCTTTTCCTGGCGGGCGGCTCATCGCTTCCGCCGAAGGTGCGCGCCACTTGGCGCAACCAAGCGCACGCAGGGCTCCGGCGACGGACGGTTTGGAGCAAGGCGAATGCCACGCGGCACTTCTTCGGAATTCAAGATGTTAAGAAGTCACCGCGAGCCGAAGACTGTAAAACTCGCTTACATGAGTGGATTGCCCGAACCGGACGATTTGCCGACAACGAAGGAAGAGCGAGCGCAAAAGCGCAACTGGACAGCCCCGTGAAGACCCGAGCCGCTAACGGACACAGTGTAATCCAAGCTGACAGCAGCCGCTGGTGCGCAACCATTCTGTGGAGGCGCCGCCTTGCGGCGCACGATTTTTGTTCCTGGAATCGTACGGGCTGCCGTGCTAGCTTGTCTCAGTTCCCGGAGAGGTGACCGAGCGGTTGAAGGTGCACGACTGGAAATCGTGTGTACCCCTAATAAGGGTACCGGGGGTTCGAATCCCCCCCTCTCCGCCATTCCCAT
>DATMBL010000084.1:0-51158 GCA_035559295.1 Candidatus Eiseniibacteriota bacterium | reverse complement strand
CGCGACGGGTAACCTTGACCGCCGCTCGAGGACGCCGACGGTCCGCCGCATTATTGGCCGCCAAAATTTGACACCAATGGGGCGTTCGATTAGTCTCGCGCGCGGGCCAGAGCTGCCCGGCCTGGCTGCAATTCAGCCATTCGGCTCGACGCCGTCAAGGCCCGAACGCACAAAGGAGAGGAGTGGATATGAAGCGGCTTTCTGTTACACGCCTCGGCGTCGTCCTGGTCGGATTCGTCATGGGCGGGTGCGCACAGCTAGCGGGCCCTGATGACTCGGGGTGGGTTACGCTTCTTGACGGCTCCAAAGGGTTGGAGAACTGGGCGCGCGTGGGAAGCGCCAACTGGGACATCGTCGCTGGAGTCCTTCAAGCCGACAAGAAAAGTGGCAAGGAGAATGCTTTTTTGGTGTCGAAAGATTCGTATGACGATTTTGTCCTCAGGGTCGAATTCTGGGCCAGCGACGATGCCAACAGCGGCGTTTTCATCCGTTGCCAGGACGCAACGAAGATCACCGACAAGAGCTGCTACGAGGTGAACATTTACGACCGGCGGCCCGACCCGTCGTACGGCACCGGAGCAATCGTCAATTTCGCCAAAGTCTCCCCTATGCCCAAAGCCGGCGGTCGATGGAACACCTATGAGATCACGGCCAAAGGCACGCAACTGGTAGTGGTTCTGAACGGAAGGAAAACGGTCGAACTCGACGATCGGAGTTTTGCCGCGGGACCGGTCGCGCTTCAGTATGGCTCGGGTGTCGTCAAGTTTCGCAAAGTCCAGATCAAGCCGCTGTAGACGAATGCCGGCGCAGTCAAAGCCAGGCCGGATTATTCGCGCCCGGAGTGAAGGCCTTCGGGTGTAATCCGGGCCAGGCTTATCACTTTCCGGGTCTGCTGAAACTCTTGATCCAGGAGGCGCCGGTTTCTTCGAGCGCGGCGCGGATCGCGTCGCCTTGAACCTGAGAAGCGCCGGCGGCCGGAGCCGCGGCGGGTGTTTGAGCGCGGTTGCGGTTCCTCAAAACCACTTCGAGATCCGTAGTCCTTTTCGAAGCAACGCTGACCATAGAGACTTGGGGCTCAAAACCGCTTCTACTTACCTTTAAAATGTAATTCCCCGGTTCGAGGTCCTTCTTTATATAGCGGCCGCTGGCATCGGTCTCCGAAGTACCGAGCAAAACATTCTGGGTCGTCGTAAGCTCGACCTGCGCGCGCGACACCGGGGCGCCGGTTTGGGAGCGAACGACAGCTGAAACCTCCCCGGGGGCAGCAGGCAAGAAATTGTAAGCGCCGGCCAGCGAGGCGATCGAGCCGCCGAGAATCGCTATCCAGGTATTAATTCTTTTCAGCCATAGATCGTGTTTGGTTTCCTCAGCCGCCATGGACATCTCTCCGATCGAGTGCAAAATCGCACGACCGAAAAGCAAGCGATATGCCAGGAGAAAACGCTTGCTTTTTCAATGGAACGAAGAGTAGCCAAAGGGAAGATTACGGAAAAAAAGCGCCCGTTTTGTCGACGAGGCGAACCTAGGTGAAAACGATTCGGGCCAACGCCTGCGCGTAAAAATTTCTTGGCCGATCGTCGGTTGAAGCTCGCTTGACGCTCGTAGGTGAATTGACCTAGGTTGAGGTCCGCGGGCGCGCCGTCCCTCCAGCGGTTGGAGTGGGCTACGGAAGCAACCCGTGGAGAAGGACCTGCCATGTTCGATCTCGAGCGATTCAAGGAAAAGTGTTTGAATGCCCTGAAGGAAAAATCGCCACGCGCCGCCGTCAAGGAGCTGGTCGCCAGAGCGGTAGCGGAGCCCCCGGCCGTTCTGAAAGTTTTGGGCGAGCCGAAGCTCGCTGGCATCGAGACCCTCTATCGCTCCGAACAGCTGACGATCCTGAACGTTCTCTGGGGCCCCGGCATGCAGCTCTATCCGCATGACCACCGCATGTGGGCTGTGATCGGCGTTTACGGAGGTCAGGAAGACAACGCTTTTTATCGTCGCAGTGAACGCGGTCTGGTCGGCCACGGCAACAAGACCCTCACGACGAAGGATGCCCTTCCGCTTGGCGAGTCAGTGATCCACGCGGTGAAGAATCCGCTCGAAAAGATCACCGCGGCGATCCACGTCTATGGCGGCGATTTTTTCGCGGTTCCGCGTAGCGAGTGGGACCCACAGACGCTGGAAGAACGGCCGTTCGATCTCGAAAACGCCAAACGGGTGTTCGAGCAGTCGAATCAACGCCTGCGCGCGGCCGAACTGGGGTAGTCGAGCTTTCCGGCCGGACTATTCGCCGGGCTGTTCTCCTCTGCCCGCGCATCTGCTACGTTACGCAACATCGGCGGCGCGGCGAACTCGGTTGCGCCAGCTGACGAGGAGGATCTCAGATGAGGCGAATTGTTTTAATTGCCGCCCTGGCTCTATTTGCCGGGTGCGTCACCATGTCGAGCCGCGAATCGATGCAGGCGGACGTCGATCAGGCGGCGACGATCATCGAGCGCTTCGAGGCGATTCCGGAAAGCGCCATCCCGCCGGCAGTGATGCGCGCCGCGCGAGGGTTGGCGATTCTCACCATTACCAAGGCCGGGTTTATCGGGAGCGTCCGAGGCGGCACCGGAGTCGTGGTCGCGCGAACCGACAACGGCTGGAGCGGTCCCTCGGCCATCGGCACCGGCGGGCTGGGAGTGGGTTTCCAAGCCGGCGCCGAGGTCACCGAGCTGGTGATCGTTCTCAATACTCAGGAGGCGGTGGATGCCTTCGCCAAGGGCGGCAACGTTACACTTGGCGGCGCGCTCGGCGTGGCGGCGGGCCCCGTCGGCCGCAGCGCCGAAGCGGGCGTGGCGGTCGGCGCGGCGATGTATTCGTACAGTCGGAGCCAGGGCCTGTTCGCGGGTATTTCGGTGGAGGGAACCGTTATCGGGACGCGGGACCGAGTAAACGCCGCCTATTATGGCGAGCCTGTGACACCGAAAGAGATCCTCTCGGGAAGAGTTCAGCCGCCTCCGGAGGCGCAAAAGCTTCTGGCGGTTCTGTCGAAATACTAATCCACAACGTGAATCGCGGGCCGGCTCCGGCGTTGTGCAAGCGGAGGTAAGCCGATGAAACGATGGATTGTCGGGTTCCTTGCGGTAGCGGGAGTTGGCGCAAATGGCATGGGGCAGGATGCGTTTGCACAGGCTGTTAATGCGGATCTCCGGGGTTTTGAAGAGGTCCCCGCGGTTTCGAGCGAAGCGACGGGCCGATTTCGAGGTAGGTTAGAGGCCGGGCGGCTCGGTTACAAGCTCACCTACAGAGATCTCGAAGGAGACGTGACCGAAGCTCACATCCACTTCGGCCAAGCCGGGGCGAACGGCGGCATTTCCGTCTTTCTCTGCGATACGCCGGCATCGCCGGATCCGACGGGGCAGGCCCCGTCGTGTCCCGACGAGGGGACCGTGACGGGCGAGATCACGCGCGAGAACGTGATCGGCCCGGCCGGGCAGGGCATAGAGCCCGAGGAGTTTCGCGCCCTCGCCCAAGCGATTCGCAGCGGACTCGCCTACGTCAACGTCCATTCGACGAAGTTTCCCAACGGCGAGATCCGCGGCCAACTCGATTTCACAGGACCGCCGGGGCCGTAAATTCGGGCTCGTCTTGAGCATCGCTACCTCGTTCGGCGGGCTTGCCTTGCTTTCAGCACCGGGATCGCCTCGATCTTCTCTGCCGGGAGCATGTCCCAGTAGATCCCCTGGGGGCGGCGCAGAGTTTTTTCGGCCTTTATGATTTCTTCGGGCGTAACGATCACACTAAGCGGGATATCGTGAACTGTCATCGGCAAATCGTCATCCACAAGCTGGAGCGGATGGACGGACGTGACCACCTGGGTTCGCGAAGCGATTTTTCCCTCCTCGACTAAAAGCGCGAACTCGAGATCCGAGTAACCCCCGCCTTTACCGACACGGCCGCCGCGGCGATTCACTGCAACCGAGCCGCAAACAACGAGATCGATCGGTTTCACCTCCTCAAGCTTCACCGGCCGTCCGTGCTTCGAGGCGCCTTCGATGGACGAAGCGGCGCGCGGGGAGCATTTGAGTTTCTCGGGGTCGAGCGCGATAAACGGCTTGTCGCTGCGCAGCCGCGGCACGGCCATGTAAATGACCTTTCCTTCTTCGAGCGCTTTTTGCCGAATCGGCCGCTGCGGCGAGTCGGGATTCACCTTTAGCACGCGCGCGGATCTCCAAGCCGGGAGGTCCGTGAGTCGACGGGCGCATGCCTCGGCGCCGATGAAGTTCGGTATCCTTCCAACCGCTCCCGGAAAACGAGCGGCTTTTTTAGCTTCGAGTAACGCCCAGATGCGCTGACGGATCGCCTCTTTGCCACTCATGGCCGCACCGTAGCGAGCCTCGCCCCAAGGCGCAACCCGAGTGTCTACAGAGATCGGCGCGCGGAGATGCCGCAACAAAAATAACGGGGGGACCTCGCGCAAAGAGCGCAAAGATCGCCAAAAACTACCACACCTTCCTTCACCGTCATTGACGGCCGAGGAAAGCGGGTTGTAGAATGGAGGGACCGAAGCGTTTATTTCTCGAGCTCGCCCTGTAACCAGAACTTGTCGGGCCATTGTCAAGAGCGCCATGGCCGATTTTATCGTCATATTCGTTACAGCCGGCTCGCCCGCGGAAGGCGACCGCATCGCGCGGGCGCTCGTCGAAGAGAGGCTCGCCGCGTGCGTCAACCGCATCAAGTCAGTGCACTCCGTTTACCGATGGCAGGGAGCCGTTGAAGAAAGCGAAGAAGAGCTCTTGGTCATCAAGTCGGAACGGGCGCTTTTCCCGAGCCTCGAAAAGAGGATCCGCGAGCTGCACAGCTATTCGGTGCCGGAAATCATCGCGCTGCCGTTGATCGAGGGTAGCGGGGCGTATTTCGATTGGCTCGCGGGACAGCTTTCCAGCGGCGCGTCGTAGCACGACCATGCTATGCGCAACGTCCGCGAATCGTCATCCGGCGGCGTCATTTACCGCCGGCACCACGGCGCGCTGGAGATCGCGTTGATCCACGTGCGCAATCGCTGGACCCTGCCCAAAGGTCACATCGAAGCAGGTGAAAGCACGGGCCAAACCGCGGTTCGTGAAGTCCGGGAAGAAACCGGCCTCGAAGGCCGCGTAAGCGGCAAGCTCGGCGAAATTCGCTATTCGTATCGCGGAAAAACCGAGGAAGGCGAACCCATCAGGATCAACAAGCGGGTCCATTTCTACTTATTGCGCTACGTGCGCGGTGACGTGCGCGACCATGACCAGGAAGTCGATGAAGCGCGTTGGCTCCCGATCCAACAGGCGGTTCGAGAAGTCAAGTTCCCGAGCGAAAGAAAGATGTTACGCCGGGCTTGGGGCATCCTCAGGCGCCGCGAGCGGCAGCGTTCGGCCGCCCTTCAGGATCCCCCCTCGTAGCGGCGCGGCTTCTGTGCCTCCGTCACTCGGGCGGAAATAACTTCTTTCCCGTCGTTTCCTCTTCGACCGTGATCGCTTTGGTGGGACAGATTCGCGCGGCGAGCATGATCTTCTCATCTGTCTCGCCTTTAGGGTCGATTACTTCTGCAATCATCTGCGCGTCGAGTTTGAAGACTTTGGGCGCGGCCTGGACGCATTTCGCGTAGCCTTCGCATTTGGTTCGATCAACGGCAACCTTCATGAAAGTCCCTTCGTTTGCGACGGCGGCTTCCGGAGACGCTCATTTCAAGATTTCTTTTAGCTTGGCGATCAAGCCCGGTTCAAGCTTGAAGATCTCTTTGACGTTGCGTTCCAGCTCCGCGCCATCGGCGGGGTTGATGTCGAGGTTCGCCTTTTTCGCTTCGGCGAGGAACTCGGGGTCTTTCATCGTGTCCATGAACGCCTTGCGGAGAATCTGAACACGGTCTTTGGGCGTTCCGGGCGGTAGCACGTATGGACGAACCGAGGGACCGTGCACGCGCACCACGGTGGCGATCAGTTTTTGCGCCTCTTCACTCTTCGCCAGATTGTACGCCACGGGAACATGGGAGAGTTCCGGATGCGATTTCGTATTCGCCTGGAGGATGACGATAATCTCGCCGCTGTCGAGCTCCTTGCGCCATGTCGATTTGGTCGATTCCCACGAGTTGCTCAACCCGTGCACTTCGCCCGCGTTCAACGCAAGCCGGATGTCCGCCGTTCCTTTGTAACCCGAAACGAGCTGGATCGGCAGCCCCAGGGTAGCCCGCAGAACGTTGGGCAAGTCGTTGGTGCCGGATCCCGAAGCGACGCCGCCGAATTTCAGCATCGTCTTCGAAGCGATCCATTTCTCGACATCGGTGATTCCGGTGCTTTTCGCGACGAAGAACACGAAATTATCCTGCCCCGGAACGCCGATGTATTCGAATTTGAGCGCATCGAACTCGAGCCCCGGCCGGCCCAAGAGCTGCTGGAGAAAAAGGCCGCCGATGAAATGGCCGACGGTCAGCCCGTCCGGCTTGGCGGCTTTGTAGACATAATTGGCCGCGATCATGCTGCCGGCCCCGGTCATATTCTCGACGTTGATTGCGGGATTTCCGGGGATGTGTTTTCCCATGTGGCGCGCCAGTGTCCGCGAGTAGACGTCGTAACCGCCGCCCGCGGAAAAGCCGACGACGATCCGGATCGCCTTACCCTCGAAGAAACCGCTCTGGGCGAAGCCTGCCGGGGTCCAACAGAAAGCGCTAAAAATAAGCGCCGAAGCGAGGTATCCCAATCTAACACCGCTCATCATCGTCTTCTCCTTATTTTGAGCCGAGGCTCTCCACTCGCTGCCACGCTTCTAGGAGATGGCGGGAGTCGAGTCAAGAGGAACTCATCGATAATTTGACAGGCGGCGGCGGGCACTGTAGATTTTCCAGGACCGACCGGCGGCGGCTTGGCGATGCGGAAGACGCGAGAAACCGAGCGGGGATAGAGCCATGATCAAACCGATCGCATTATCAGCCACGCATATGGAATGCCGAAGTCTCGAGGAGTCGTTGCCGGTGCTCACCGATCTTTTGGCGTTCGAGAAAATCGCCGAGGCTCCTGGAGAAGCCACGCTCAAGCATCCCAACACGGATTGGCGGCTGGTCGTGCATGAATCGGGCGCGGAGGCCCCCGTCAAACAGATGCACAACCACTGGGGCGTGCGCGTGGCCACGAGTCGTGAAGTCGATGCGGCTTACGAGTACCTCACCGCCAATAAACAAAAGTACCGCATCCCGCAGATCGGAAAACCGCTCTACAATCACGGTTCCTATTCGCTTTACTTCATCGAGCCGGGGACCAACGGCTGGGAAATCGAGTGCTACGAGTCGGCGATGCGCAAGGAGTCGCTGGTGCAAAGAGTCGGGGGGGTCTACGCGCCGCACTGGACGACCCCATACCCCGAGGAGAAGTTTCCCGGGCGAGGCTACGTGCCCCAGGGATTTACTCACGGGACGCTCGCGTGCGCGAATCTCGAGACGTCGCGCAAATTCTACAACGAGGTGATGGGCTTAGCCACCTACCAAGCGAACCCGAACGTTTTCTACATCAAGCATCCGGACACGAAGTGTTACGTCGTTTGCGCGCAGCGTCAGGAGTTCAAGCGCTTCTCCCCCAATTTTCGCTTCACGGTGACGCTGGCTTCGCGCGACGACGTGGCCGAGGCGCACGAACGACTAAAGACGTCCGCCACGGCGTGCGGCTATACGGAGCTGGGCGCGCTCGAGACCGACGGATCGGTCTCGCGCTTTCTCATAAGCGATCCCGACCAGAACTGGTGGGAGGTCACTTCAGCGGCGGCCTGAGCGTCCGGCGCGCGCCACCAAAAAACACCGATCGTATGAACGAGAAACCGCTCGAGCACATGGGATTGCGCGATCTTCGAGCGATTGCGCGCGCAAAAATGCCGGCCGAGGCATGGCACCATTTTAACGGCGCCGCCGAAAGCAAAGCCACGTTTCACAGAAACCCGCGCGCCTTTCGCCGATACCTCTTTCGCCAGAGGATCTTTCACGACGTAACCGATCCGGATACCTCGATCGAGTTGTTCGGTTGCCGTTTGCCGCTGCCGGCGATCGTCGCTCCGGTGGGAAGCTTCAGCTTGATCGGACCTGAGGCGGAAAGGGAGGTCGCCGCCGGCGCCGAACGCGCAGGCGCCATGGTGTTTTGCAGCCAGGCCGCCAAGTTCGGGCCAAAAGAGTGGCGCGAAGCCAGCCGCGCGCCACTGGTGTTCATGGCGTACATGAATCGCGGCAGGGACGAGGTGGCCCAGTATGCCAAACTCGCCGAAGAGCTCGGGTTTGTGGCCGTGGGCATTACCATGGATACCGTCCGGCCCGTCAAG
Organism: Candidatus Eiseniibacteriota bacterium; assembly: GCA_035559295.1. Taxonomy (GTDB): domain Bacteria; phylum Desulfobacterota; class Binatia; order UBA9968; family UBA9968; genus DATMBL01. Next base: position 42,857 of record DATMBL010000084.1, on the reverse strand, counting down.
ATCGGCGATGAAGTACCCCTATCGACCAAAGATGGTAAGCCTCGGCGCGGCCATCCGGCAAATCCGAAGGATATCGAGTGGATGAAGCGCCAGGTCGCGCTTCCGGTCGTGGTTAAAGGCATCATGAGCGGAGAGGACGCGCGGGTCGCCGTCGCCGCGGGCGCGGACGCCCTGGTTGTGTCAAACCACGGCGGGCGCATCCTCGACTACAACCGCGCGGCCTTGGAAGCTTTGCCCGAGGTACTCGAAGCGGTGAACGGGATTCCGGTGCTGCTCGACAGCGGCATCCGAAGCGGCGGGGATATCGTCAAGGCGCTCGCCTTGGGAGCGAAGGCGGTGCTCGTCGGACGCCCGGTTGCGTGGGGCGTGAGCGCATTCGGAGCGCGCGGCGTGGAACGGGTCTTTGCCATCCTCAGCGAGGAGGTGAAGCGGGTTTTGACGATGACCGGAACGCCCGGGGTCGAAGCGGTGACGCAGCATATCTTGCTGCGCGACGAAAGCGGGGGTCCGCCGGGCCTATGACGTGGGTATTCTGGGGGGTTCTGTTCGCGATCGTGATCTGGGTCGTGTGGACATATAACGGGTTGGTGGCGCTCCGGCACCAGGTCGAAAACGCCTGGAAGCAAATCGACGTGCAGCTGAAGCGGCGCTACGACTTGATCCCGAATCTGGTCGAGACCGTGAAAGGTTACATGAAGTACGAACAAGACACCCTCGAAAAGGTCATCGATGCCCGAAGCAAGGCGATGGCCGCCAGCGGCGTCAAGGAAACCGCGCAAGCGGAAAACGCGCTCGCGCAATTGCTGGGCAGGGTATTTGCGTTGATGGAGAATTACCCGGAGCTGAAGGCGAACGATAACGTCCTCCGGCTCCAGGAAGAATTGACGACAACCGAAAATCAGCTTGCGTTTGCGCGCCAGTACTATAACGATCTCGTCATGCGCTTCAACATGAAACAGCAAGTGTTTCCGTCGAACGCGATCGCCGGTTTCTTCCGTTTCGAGCCCGCCGAGTTTTATCCGGTTCTCGCAGCCGAAAAGGGAACTCCGCGGGTGAATCTCAACCTTCCCTCCTGACGCGGTTGTGTCGCCGCCGAATGAGCGAACCCTGGACTTTGCCGAGCGGCAGCTGCGGAACCGGCGAATCAGCTCCTTCCTGATTTTAGGGTTCGTGGCGTTTTTCGTTGTGATCGGCTTCGCCGTCGATCATCTCTATCTCGGCGCCTTCGTGCCCGGCGGCCGCTGGTTTCCGTTTGCCACTGTCGCTGCTCTGCTCGTTGCCGTCGCGGCGACCGCCTCGGGCTACCGCTTCGGCGCCGAGCTGATCTTGAAGGCGGTTGGAGCCGAGCCGCTCGACCCCGAGATCCCCGAGCACCGCGAGCTAAGAAACGTGGTGAAGGAAATGGCGCTGGCTTCGGGTTGTCCCATGCCGAGAGTCTTCGTCGTCTATGATTCGGCGCCGAACGCCTTCGCCACGGGTCGCGACGAAAACAATTCGGCTGTTTGCATTACGACCGGATTGCTCGCGCTCCTCGGCCGTGAGGAAACCCAGGGGGTTGTGGCGCACGAGATCGCGCATATTCGAAATCGCGACACGCGGGTCATGATGCTCGTAAGCGTCCTTTTGGGCGGGGTTGCGCTGTTGGCGGACTGGGCGCAGCGCTCGCTCTACGCCTCGCGACACGGCCGGCGCGGCGGCCATTGGCTGATGGCGCTCCCGGCGCTCGTGCTCATCGCACTCGCGCCGTTCGTCGGTCGCCTGATGGCGCTCGCGGTCTCGCGCCAGCGGGAATACCTCGCCGATGCCGCCGCAGTGGAATTCACGCGCAATCCGCTCGGGCTTGCAAAAGCGCTCGAGAGGATCCGCGATGCGGCGATTCCGTTTCACAAGGCGACGCGCGGAACCGCGCATTTGTTCTTCGTCAACCCGCTTCCGAGAGGTCTCGATGACCGCGACGGCAGCCTCGCGGATCTGTTAAGCAGCCATCCGCCGATCGACCGCCGGATCCGCCTCCTCTACCGCATGGCCGGGCTCGCCGCGCCGGCGCCGGTTTAGGCCCCATGGTCTCCTGTCCGGAGTGCGGGGTCGCCATGAAAGCGGTGACGGTCCGCGCCAACCCCGGATCGCTGATCGAATTGAATCAGTGCGCCAACTGCGGCGGCATCTGGTGCGACAAGTGGGAACTGTTTCCGATCCAGCCCGACGAAGCCGCACGGCTCGAGCCGGCGGATGCGACCCTGCTCCTCAAGCCGAGCGCGCCGGGAAAGAAACAGCTCTACTGCCCGCGCTGCACGGCGCGGCTTGCGGTTCCGAGGGATCCGCTGTTTCCTGCCGAGTTGCAGCTCAGACGCTGTCTCAAGTGCGACGGAATCTGGCTCAACCGCGGCCAGTTCACCGGTTTCAAGCGCCGCCAGAGGAAAGTTCGCGAAGATAAGCTCGGGTACGAAACGCTCACTGCGCGCCTTCCGGAGGTTTCTCAAGACCCCGGGGCTTGGGTGGTTACGGGCACCCGAGGGATGTTCGCCTATCCAGCCGAAGCAAGCCGGGGAACGGACTCCATCGAAGATCCCGGGCGCGGCGTCTTTCGAGTGATCGTTCAGGCTCTGCTGCGCATGGCGCTCGGGATCTGAGGCCCCGAGCGCAGCGCCTATGCCAAAGCGACGAGCTCGATCTCCACGAGCGCGCCCCTGGGCAGCTCGGCGACCGCAACGGTCGAGCGGGCCGGTTTCGATTCCGAGAAATACTCCGCGTACACCTCGTTGACCGCCGCAAAGTCGTCCATCGTTTTCAGATAAACGGTCGCCTTCACGACTCGCTCCAGGGAGGAGCCCCCAGCCGCGATGATCGCTTTGAGATTCTCGAGCACCTGGCGCGCCTGGGCGTGGATGCCGCCCGAGACGAGTTGGCCGGTGGCGGGGTCGATCGGTATCTGGCCCGCGGTATAGATGACACCATTGGCTTTGACCGCTTGTTGATACGGTCCGATCGCCGCCGGGGCTTGGTCGGTCCTTATCGCCTCGATATGCATGCTGCCCTCCTGGTTTTTCGTCCGAGCAAATGGCTAAAATAGCCTGTGGCGAGCCGAATGCAATTCGCCGCCGGCGCTTCGCCGGATCTCGAACTGCTACGCGAACCGGCTCGCGACCGTCACGGGCGAGTCGATAAGATTTTCTCGCGCCAAGGATGCCGAGTGCGCAAAGGCCCCGCAACCCGGTCGCCGAGTACATGTGATTCTCTACGTGGCGATCTTTGCAGCCGTTGCGCGAAATATTCCGATTCTTTTTTCGTTGCGCGCAGGCACGCTGGCTCGAATGAAGCTCATCACCGCGCATAAGATACTCATCGGCGCTGCGGCCGTGTTTTTCCTCTTCTTCGCGCTCTGGGAACTGCGAGCCTACTCGCTCAGCGGGAATCCTTGGGCCGCGTCACGGAGCGTTCTGTATCTTGTCGTGGCGGTCGGGTTTGCGGTTTATCTCAGGCTGATCAAGCGCTGGTATGTCTGAATCTCTCGAATGAAGCCGCAACCTTTCCTGGTCGAAGTATCGGCCGAGCACGTGCGCCGCGAACGGGAAAAGGCGCGTGCCCTACGCGCCACGCCGTGGTGGAAGCGCAAGCGTGCGGCGGGCGTCTGTTATCACTGCGGCGGAAGATTCCCGGCCCGGGAGCTCACGATGGATCACCTGGTGCCGATCATTCGAGGCGGCAAATCCACCAAGGGAAACGTCGTGCCGAGCTGCAAGCAGTGCAACACCGAACGAAAATACCGCTTGCCGTTCGAAGACCCGGGCTGAGCGCCGGAAGCGCGCCGCGCGCTTTCCCAGAAGAGACCGACGCTTTGCCGGCGCGAAGGTTTATCGCGCTCGCGACTCGGCCACTTCGTAGCCGCAAAGGCCCAGTATCGTCAAGGCATACACTTTCGTCGCGCTGACGAGATCGGAGATTTTCATCGCGCGATTTTGTCCGCCGCTCATTGCTTCCCGTTGGCGCGGCGGACCGTAGCATACCGACGGAATACCGGTTTCGTTAAACACGTTGAGATCCCGCCACATGCTTACCTCGGCAGAAGGCGGCCGCGGCGGCTCGGATCCGAAGACGTAGCGATGCGCGCTCTTGATCGCTTCGATCAAAGGATCGGCGTTTCTCGCTATATGACCTCTCGAGTACTGGAACGGAACGATATCGAAGTCGAGATCGAGAGAGCCCAGGAGCGTTTCGAGCTCTTTTTGAACGGCTTGCGGTTTTTTCTCGGGCACTAGCCGGACATCAAAGTAAATGTCGCAGAAGGCGCTCGGGTGGCCTATGCCGCCCGGAGCGCGCACGTGAACAACCTGCGCCTTTGGAATGATCGTTCCCCCGGAGAACTCGTACTGCTCACGCTTCTCGTACTCAGTGGCCCATCGCTCTAAAGCCTGCACGACGTGAGCCATTTTGACGAAAGCGTTCGGATGCTGTTTCAGCGACGAGCCTCGCTCCAAGCGAGGCGTGTAGAGTTCTCGACCATGTACGCGAATTTTGAAGAACGCAGCTCCGCATTCAGCTTCGACGATGCCGAAACCAGAGGTCTCACCGACAAGCGCATAATCGGCCGTGACTCCGCGATCGACCAGCCACTTGGTTCCGAAGCCCTCCCCCGGGTAGTTCACCCCTTGATATTCATCGACCGAGGGCGACCCGGTCTCGAAGGCAACCGCAGCGATGATGAGGTCTCCCTTCAGTCGGACGCCGGCTTTCTTAATGGCCGCAGCCGCCGTCATGAAGGCGCAGAGCTGTGCTTTGTCATTGATGACCCCTTTGCCGAAGATGAGGTCGCCATCCACCCAAGCGCCTTCGATTTTTCTTGCGGCTTCCGAGGCTTCCGCCGAGGGCTCGGGGCCGGTGTCCAGGTGCGCGTTCACGATGAGGCTCGGGCCGTCACCGCTTCCGCGGAGTCGGGCGACGGCATTGACGCTTTCCTCGGTAATGAACTGAAGAAAACCATCGATGCCGTTCGCCCTGAGCCAATCAAGCACTTTTTCCCCGGCGGCTCTTTCTTTCCCGTGCGGACTGGGAGTGTTGCCGAGGTCGAGGCAAAGCTTCACGAGTTCTTCTCGGTCGCTTTCAATTTGAGCCATAACGCGATCGTAGGCGCTTATGTTCCGCATGAATGCTCCTTTTCCGTCCGGGTTATTTTCCTGGGCATCTGAAGGCAATCCTCTTCCACATGAGCGTGCGAAAAGGCACGCCGCGAGTTCCGCCCTGTACGCTCGAATCGATTCCGGAGTAATCCGGTATAAACCTTTTCTGCCGTAATCGGCAATTCGCGTATCCGTACGCCGGTTGCGTCGAACAAAGCGTTTGCCACGGCAGGAGCGACCAAATCGATGCTGTTTTCCCCTATCGCTTTGGCCCTGAACGGAGCCGGCCCGGTCGTTTCTTGTACCAGGACTGTCTTTCGCCGCGGGATATCATTGATGTTGGGTATCTTATAGTCTCCAAGACTCAACGCGGCGATCCGACCCTCATCATCGGAGAGATCTTCCATCAGAGTAAAACCAAACCCTTGGATGAGGCCGCCGTCAATTTGGCCCTGGTGCGTTACCGGATTGATAATAGTACCTACGTCGTGTGCTGTTGTAATTTGATGGACGGTCACTACACCCGTCTCTGGATCAACTTCAACTTCCGCTACTTGCGCGGAAAAATAAACGATTTCCTTATCTGCATTGCTGGACGGCTCGTAGGTTTCGGTCACCTCGATTTTCCGGCCATTGCGTTCCAGCCAAACCGCTAATTCGATCAGAGCGAGCCGTTTTCCTGAACTGGTTCTGCAAAAACCGTTGTTAAATACGATACTGCTCTTGCGGTTCCCCAATAGTTCCGCTGCTGCTTCCGCGATCAACATTTTCATTTTTTTGGCCGCATTGTACGCCGCCATCCCCGTGACGTGTGTCACGCGGGATGCACCCGGCGCCGTGTCATTTTCAAACGTGTCGGTATTCCCCAATGTGAGCTTTATCGATGTGATCGGTAGCGTGAGCACTTCTGCGACGATTTGGAGCAACATCGTATGCGCACCAGTCCCTTGGTCCATGATCGTTGTTAAAAGACTGACGGAGCCGTCTTTCTGTAACGTGAGCCGCACGGTCGCTTTTCCAACACCGACGACGCGGTACGACATGCCGATCCCCCGGCCTATGTTGGGATTACGTTTTGGTTTCCGCCAGTTTGATCCACTGAGCGCCGCAGCGAGGGTCTTTCGCGCCTGAGCGTGGATCAATCGTTTCCCGTCAGGCAGTAGGTCGCCGTCTTGTACCAGGTTGATTCGGCGAAATTCGTCGGGTCGAATTCCCAACTCGTGGGCGACCATGTCCAGGCTCGATTCTTGAGCAAATGTAACCTGAGCTTCTCCAGGAGCCCGCATATGGCCGCAGGGAACGCAATTCGTGTAAACCGAGTAGGAAAGAATTCTGGCGTTTGGGATGGCATAGGGGCCGAGTGCCGCGAACGCACCCGGCAGATTAGCCGGAGGCGTGGGTTTGAAGGCGGCGTAAGCGCCGCTGTTGAAGATCGCATGAGCCTCTCTGGCGCATATTCGGCCGTTCTTTTTCACGCCGGTGCGGATCGTAACCACCGATGGATGACGGGGATTGCCGGCTTGCAGCTCTTCGGCATACGTCATAACCATTTTTACCGGTCGATCGAGTTGCCGCGCCAGAAAATAACAAAGGGGGGTGTCCATCAGCGCGCCTTTGCCGCCGAAATCGCCTCCGATACCAGCCTGATGAATGACAATCTCTGTCTCGGGCACCGCAATTGCTGCAGCCAGGAATTCGCGCAACAAGTAAGTCGCTTTGTTAGTCATCCACACGTGCACGCGTCCGGAAAGGTCGATGTGGACTACGCTCGCATAAGGTTCAAGGTAACCTTGGTGGACGCGTTGGGTTTTGAATGTGTGCTCGAACACACGGTCCGCTTCCTGGAACCCCTGTTCAACATTTCCCAGATCCCATTTCACGAGTGAGTGGACGTTGGGAATGTCCGGTGCGGGTTGAGGTAGGTTGGCGTACGTTTTGAGATTCTCGTGAAGAATCGGCGCGCCGTCACGCATCGCGTCGAGCGGATCGAATACGGCGGGTAATTCCGCGTATTCGACGTCGATCAGGCTTAGAGCTTCGTCTGCAACGGTCAGGTCTTCCGCAGCCACCACGGCAATCTTTTCTCCGACGAACCGAACCCGGTCCAGGGCGAGCATCGGCATATCACGGATTCGTCGACCCGTAAGGACCCGCGGAATATCTCGACCCGTAAGCACCGCCAGAACACCCGGTAGCGCCCGCGCCTTGGAAACATCAATGTTCAGAATCGTTGCGTGTGGCAACGGGCTGCGAAGACATTTCCCCCAAACCGTCCCCGGCGAAACTCGATCGGCCGAGTACTTGGTGAGTCCGGAAACTTTGTCGCGTCCTTCAACGCGAGTAACCGGCTTGCCTATCTTACTGTACGGCATTCGTCTGCTGGTAGCTGCCATATTGCTGCGGGGAGGTTTATCAATTGTTTTCGCTTGAATTTTATTCAACTTGCATTGACGAATTTGGAAGTCACAAGTTTTTTAACAAGGATTTCTTGAATAGGCCCACCCCATCTTTTGTCCTCACTACCGGCTTAATGCTTGTCGAAGATCCTTTGGATATTTTCCAAATCTTTGGTTTTGGTAAGCGCGAGCATCAGCAGAACACGCGCTTTTTGAGGGTTTAGGTTATCGCCGGCAACGAACGGTTCTTCCGGAAGCATCACTCGGAGGCGATCATGGCCACCGCGGTTGGCATAGACGACGGGAATGCCGGATCGAGCAGCGCGGCGGAGAGCCTCTTTCATGCCGGGTGCAGGCGCGCCCGTCGGAGAAACCGCAATTACAAGACCCTCCGATTTCGCTTGCTGAACGGCGGCATCGATTAACACTCCGTCGGTGCCGGACGCAGTATAAAGAATATCGACTCGCGGCAGCCTTTCGAGATTCTGCACGCCGAATTCGGAAAAGACGGTGTGTTTTCTTGTCGGCAGTCGGTAAAAAGTCACGCGGTCGAGATCGACAAAACCGAGCACACCGACGTCGGGCGAAGTGTACGTCTGCAGCCGATAGCTCATCCTCTTTGTCACCTCTCGAGCACAGTTGATTTCGTCATTCACGACAGTCATCACGCCTTTGCCGGCGGCCTCTTCACAGGCCGCGACGCGAACAGCATCGAGAAGATTTTTCGGGCTGTCGGAGCTCAACATAGAAAACTGCCTCTGGGCGGCCGTCAGGACAACCGGCCTGTTTGTTTTCACCACAAGATGAAGAAAGTAGGCGGTCTCTTCCAGAGTGTTCGAGCCGTGGGTAACGACAAATCCTTTTATGTCTTCTTGGGCGGCAAGTTCATTGATTCGCTTGGCGATGATGAGCCACCGATCTGGAGTAATGTCCGAGCTCCCGACACGAAAAATCTCTTCGATCTCGACGCGCGCGAGGTTCTTCAACTCCGGGATGACCTGCGCAACTTCTCCCGCGTGGAGCCTGCCTGAAGGGGTGTTTGCGATCGTCCCGCCGGTTGCGACGACTTTGACCAGGGGTAGGTTCTTTTTTTGATTCATGAGGAACCTCGCCACCTCGTTGTGCTAGCACGCCTTCCAAATAATCGCGCTTCTGCATCTTGTCAAATCTTCGTGCGTTAAATCCTATTTAATCCGAGATTTACTATTTCGAAATTGACAAGCCTTTCACTAGATGACTAGAGAATCAGAGGCATCATCAGAATGTAGAGAACGGGATCAAAGCCGATATTGCTATGAGAAGAAGCCGTACGAGCGCTCTAGGATTGTTGCTGCTGGTTTTTGCCGCATCCGAGCCGCCGCGCGTTGGGAACATCCACGCCCAGAGCGAACCCGTCTATTCCGGCAAAACCATTAGAATCATTGCTGGCTCGGCGGCTGGAGGCGGCGTTGACTTCTGGTCCCGCCTTATCGGCAGGCACATGGGGAAGTACTTGCCGGGTAGCCCGAACTTTATTGTCCAGAATATGCCAAGCGGCGGAAGCATAGCGGCAGCCAATTATCTTTACAACATCGCCAAACCCGATGGCCTGACTATCGGCTTGATCAACCCCGCGCTTTATTTCGATCAGCTCGTGGGAAGAAAGGAGGTGCAGTTCGACTGGGCGCGATTTACTTGGATCGGCTCGACGGAGAGGAGCGAGGAGATCCTTTATCTCAGGGCGGACACTCCGTACAAGTCTTTGGATGACTTCCGTAAGTCGGCAGAGCCGCCAAAGTGCGGCGCTGTGGGTACGAGCGCGGCAGATTATTATTTCCCGAAGCTTTTAGAGGACGTGCTTGGTCTCCGACTGCAGATGGTGGTCGGATATACCGGCACGGCGGATATTAACGTGGCTATCGAGAGAGGCGAGGTGGTCTGTCGGGCAGGAACTATCTCGACGTTCTTCGGTCGTGAACCCACGCGCACGTGGACGAAAACCGGGTTTGTGCGAGTACTCATTCAAGGCGGCCCGAGACGCGATTCAAGACTGCCCGATGCACCCACGATCTACGAGCTAATGGACCGATATAAAACCGCCGACGAAGCCCGGCGCCTCGTCAAAGTTGTTCTCTCTGCTGGCGAAATCGGCCGCCCCGTTATCGGTCCGCCCGGTATCCCACCGGAGCGGGTGAAACTTCTTCGCGCGGCATTTATCAAGACCGTGCATGACTCTGAGTTTTTAGCCGAGGCGAAAAAGGCGGGATGGGAGACGATCCCGGTAAGCGGCAATGTATTGGAAGCGATTGCAAAAGAGATCATCGATCAACCGCCAGGAGTAATCGAAAATTTGAGAAAACTTCTGGGAGTGCCGCGATGAGAAAAGAGAGTGTTAGGGCTATCATCACCGGACTGAAACGGGCGGGGATTAATTTTGTATCGATGTTGCCCGACTCGGATTTCACCGATGCCCAGAAGGCCGTTATGGCCGATAAGACCTTCACTTGTGTCCCTGTAAGCAACGAAGCCATCGCTTTCGGTGTTTGCGCGGGTGCTTGGCTGGGCGGAAAAAAAGCTGCGCTTCTAATCACGACCGATGGGATCATAGCGAGCGCGTTTCCCTTGACGACCCTAAATCTGGCCAAAAACATTCCCGTGCTTATGGTGGTGCCCTATCGCGGCAGCCTGGGCGACGGAATCTGGTTCGTTGGTCCGATGGCGTTGACGACGGAGCCTCTACTTAAAGATCTGCAAGTGGCTTATACGGTTATCAACAAAATCGATCAAGTGGCGGATGCGATCAAACAAGCGCAGCTCTCGGCGGAAGCTTGGTTGAGGCCGGCGGCTGTATTGCTTGCAGGGGAGGTTATCTTTGAGGAAACCTGATTGCATCAAAATTCTCCATAAGAAACTGCCAGAAGATGTGCTGGTCGTCACGCCCACGGGTAAGACTTACATGTACTGGGAAGCGACGGAGAGGGAAGCACAGATCTCTCAGTTGAATTTAGGTCTATGCACCCCGGTGGGACTAGGTCTCGCCTTGGCCCTGCCGCATCGCAAAGTTGTCGTGCTGGACGGGGACGGCAATTTGTTGTTCAATCTCGCGTCGATCGCCGACCTCGCCGTTCAAAACCCTGGCAATCTCGTGGACATCGTCTTTGACAACGAATGCTACCAATCGTGCGACAGTTTCCCCTCGGCCACGGCGAAAGGCGTGGACCTTGAAGCGATAGCCAAAGGATGCGGTATCGAGAATACCTGGACGGTTCGAGAGTTGAAGGAGTTCGAACAAGCTATCGATAGAGCCCTCGGCGGCGATCAACTAACTTTCATCATCGCGAAGGTTGCGCCCGGCGAAGACCTCGTGTCGCTTCCGCGCCAAGAAGGGCGTGAAAATAAGTACCGGTTCGTGCGTTACGTGGAAAGAACGGAAAACATCCGGATCATTAATCCGTACCCCCGGCGCCGAAAAAAAGACTTTGCACCTTCGTATTAGTTAAGAGATTCCATGATGAAGTTCGGTTTCTACCGGCTGATTGTCGCGGGCGTCACGCTGCTCTGTTGGGGGAAAGCCCCCGTCCAGGCGCAGCAGCCCTTCTATCAGGACAAGACAATACGACTGATCGTCGGCACGGCAGCTGGCGGAGGGTTCGATACGTATTCGCGCGTGATTGCCCGGCACATGGGACGTCATATCCCCGGCAATCCCACGATTGTTGTGGACAATATGCCCGGGGCCGCCCATCTCGTATCAGCCAACTACCTTTACAACGTCGCCAAACCCGACGGCCTTACGATAGGTAACTTTACCGGCGCATTGCTTTTGGGCCAGGTTTTGAAGCGGCCGGGTATAGAATTCGACGCCCGCAAGTTCAGCTACCTGGGCGCTCCGGCTCGCGACATCAGTGTTTGCGCGGTGAGCAAAAGAAGCGGTTTGAGAACATTGCAAGAGTGGCAAGCCTCGAAGAAGCCCGTCAAGATCGGTGGGATTGGTCCGGGTGATTTCACCTATGAGGTTCCCAAGGTTTTGGCCTATGCCCTCAACCTCCCCACCCAGGTAGTGGCAGGGTACAAAGGAACAGCGGCTATACGGTTGGCGGTGGAAAGCGACGAGGTCGACGGCGTGTGCATGGATTGGAACTCGATCCGATCAACCTGGCGCAAAGCGTTGGACGCCGGCGAGGTCGCGGTTGTGACTCGCCTTTCAGCGAGTTCCGACCCCGAAATTTCCAATCTTCCCCTGGCCTCCGATTTTGCGAAAAAGCCGGACGGAAGAACGCTGATTCAGGTAGCTGTGGCCGAGCGTGGCAGTATTTTCCGGAGCTATCTGATGCCTCCCGGGGTGGCCAGAGACAGAGTTCAGGTTTTGACGCGCGCGTTCCAGGAAACGTTGAGGGATTCAGAATTTCTGTCGGACGCCAAGAAGTCGAACCTCAACATCGATCCGGTTTCAAGCACAGAGCTGGAGGAAGTCGTCACCAATATGTGTCAACTCAAGCCCGAGCTTCTCGCAAAGTTGAGTGAGATTCTGAGATAGTCAAACTACGTGGTTTGGAGGGCTTCCAATCGCGCAGGTCGCTTTCGGAGCAAAGGCCCCCTTGACATCGTGGGGTGACGTGATAGTTACAGCACAATCAATATTGCTGTAACAATGAAATCACTCGCTCCAGTCGCGGCCACGCCGGCCTGCCTGTTAAAGCTTCGTGCGTCGCTCCGGTCGTTGCCCGTGCACCATGCGCGAATCGCCCATTTTGCGATGTTGAACCCCGCCGCTTTTCTCGATCTCGACGCAAGGGAGATCGCCTACCAATGCAGCACTAGCGAGGCGACGGTCGTGCGATTTTGTCAGAGAATGGGATATCACGGCCTGAGTGAAATGAAAAAAGTGCTTGCGCTCGAACTTGCAGCCAAGCTCGTTCCGCACTCGGCTGCTGGTAGCGGCAATGCAGGCGATCAAAAAAAGAGTTCGCGACGAGTGTTTTTTGATTGCGGAATCGCTTTGCAAGATACAGTTTCGTGCGCCGATCACGCGACGATGGACCATGTCGCAACCGCCATAGCCAATAGTGAGATCCTTTATCTTTTCGGCGCTGGAGGCTCAGCCCACATCGCGCAGCAGGCGGCGTTGAATTTCCTGACGCTTGGTTTTCGAACCGTCGCATTCGTCGATCCCATCCAGCAACTCGCCGCCGCCAAACTTGTTACCGCCCGAGACGTGGCCATTGCAGTTACCTATTCGGGCAATCAGAAAGACGTCGCTGTTGCGCTGCAGAGCGCGAGAGAGCGGAAGGCTCTTTGCGTGGCTATCACGAGTTTTGAACAGAGCTTGATCTCCAAGAGCGCCGATAGGCTTTTGCTCATTGCTACACCTTCGGAAACGCTTCGTGGGGAAAGCGGCGTGCATCGGGTTGCCCAAATCGCCGTGCTGGACGCTCTTGCCGTCCGAGCCGCCGAGCTAAGAACCAAAGCTGCTAAGGGGCAGCGCGTGAAGGAAAGAAAAGGAGGGCAAAGAGCGGGTTCTTGAAAGTCGCCGGAGGCGATCAGGTTGGAGGTCGTTTATGATGGTCAACCGTTACGATGAGTCGAGATTGTTGCTGGCTTTGCAGATCGATCATTCGCGGGTCGCGGGATTTCTCGCTGCTCACTGGGGCAACGACACATTCGCAAAACCCAGGCCGTACGCTTCTGTTGTTCTGGCGGCTCAGGAGCACGACAGTGGCTGGTGGGAATGGGAAATGAAACCGGCAACCCTCAATGACCAAGGCTATCCGCTGGACTACCACGACGGCAGTCTCAAGTACCTGGGCCAGCTGCGGCTCGATTTTTACAAGCGAGCCGTCGAGCGCGTCGCTCAGCGGGACCCTTACGCCGCGTTGCTAATCTCGCTTCATGGCGTCGGTCTCATGAACGCCGGGTACGGTAAAGTCACTTATCCCCCCGATCGTTCCGCCGATCCGAGAGTTCAAGATTATATCCGGCACGAGGACAGCGTGCGTATCAAGCTCACCGAGGCGTGTCGACGTTCGGAAGAGTTTAGGGAGTTTTCGTCAGACGAACAGGTCTGGACCAATTACGAATTGATCGAGGTTTTTGATCAGCTGGCGCAGTTTCTGTGCAACCGATATCCCTTGAACAGCAAAGCGCGCAAACACGGGCCGCACAATACCTTGAACGATGTTCCAGTCCCCGTGCGGCCCGGAGGCGCTCGCGTGAAGCTGACGGTGAATGCGGTCGATGAGAAGCGAGCTCTCGTCGAACCGTATCCGTTTGACGCGGACCCTTTGGTCGTTTCCTACTCCGGACGGCTCGTGACGAACCGGCCTTATTCGGACGGAGAAGATTTCTTGGAGGAGTTCTACAAAGCGGAACGAACAACCGTAAGCTACATCTTGACCGCGGCTTGACGGGGCTCCCCACGGTTATGTGAACCTTTGAGCCGATCTTTGATGCACGTTGAAAGCAGCGAATGAAGGGTTGGAAGAATTTTAGATCCAGAGCACGGTGTCTGTTCGCGGCGATTGCGCTTGCCGGCGCCCTGTTGCCTGGGCATTCTTCCGCTCAAGCGCGTCGCGAGATCCGCATCGGCTCGAGCGTTATCGGCTTTAGCAGTCTGATGACCTATTTCGCGCGCGACTACCAGTTTTTCGAGAAAGAGAACCTTGACGCGAAGATCATCTATGCGCAGACGAACGTCGTGTTGGCCGCTCTTGCTGCGGGCAACTTCGACTACACCAACTTAGCCACGTCCGCCGTGGAAGCGACGCTGAGGGGCATGCCTTTGCGTCTCATCACCGTGACCAATGCGGAGCCGCTCTGGGGCATCGTGGTTCGAGATAATGTTACGCAGATAGCCGATTTGAAGGGTAAGAAACTCGGGGTTAGTTCCTTTGGCGGTACGAGCTACTCGGCGGCTTTGTACGTGCTCAAACATTTCGGTCTCAGACCGAAAGAAGACGTCGTGATCCTGGCGACAGGCGGAACGACAGAGCGCATCGCGGCGCTTAAGCACGGATCTGTAGATGCCGCTATTATTCCGGCACCCGGAGACATGAAGGCCCGCCAGGAAGGATTCGCGATCCTGCTCGATGCGGGCTCGGTATATAAACTCCCGAACGGCGGCATGAGCACGACCGTAGCCAAAATCCGGGAGAACCCCGATGAGGTCAGGCGCGTCGTTCGGGCGCTAGTGCAGGCGACGAAGTTCTTCGTCGAGCCGCGGAACAAATCGGAGATCATGAGGTATCTGGGCCGTGTCTTTAAACTTGATCCGGCCTCGACCGAGGAGTTCTACCAGCGGTTTGTCCCGACACTGAGCCCGACGGGCATGGTAGAGCTGGACAAGATCAAGCTCATCGTCGACGGCGCTCTGGACCGAGGGTTGATCACCAAACCTGTCGGTCCGGAAAGCCTGGTTGATTTTTCTTTTGCACGGGGCCTCTAAGTTCTCGTCTCAATCTCGAGAGAGAGTTGCACATGACCGAAAGCGTGGCGAACGAGGTCATCGAGGGACTCAAAGAGGCGGGTGTCAAGTTCGCCTCGTTTTTACCGGACAGCTGGTTGCAACCGATTTACTTCCGGCTGCTCGACGATCCCCACTTCATTACCATTCCGGTTTCGAACGAGGGTGTCGGTGTGGGTTTGTGCTGCGGCGCGTGGCTCGGCGGCTTGAAAGCCGTGATGATCATGGAGAATACCGGAATCCGAATGGCATGCGATCAGCTCGCGCGCTTGGGTATCAGTGTCGGGTTACCGTGCTTCATGATCATTCCGTACCGGGGAGACATCGGCGACAAGCTGACCTATGCGGTAGCGCACGGCCAAACCATGATCCCAGTTCTCGAGTCCCTAAGGATACCGTATCACGTCGTCCGCAAAGAAAACCGAATTCGCCAGTCGATCCGCCGCTGCCTTACGACCGTAAGCGTAACCAACTATCACGTCGCCATGATCATGGGCGCCGAGGTGTGCGTCGAAAATCTTTGATTGATAGGGAACTTCGACCATGGAGCGAATCGACTGTCTGAAAGCACTGGCGCCGCATATCAAAGACCAGTTGGTGGTCGTTACGCTCGGGAGGACGGCACAGGAGTGGGCGGCAGTCTGCCCACGCGACGGCAACATGTTCAACTCCGGAATGGGCAACCATATACCGGTCGCGCTGGGTTTGGCGAAGGCGTTGCCTCACCGGCAGATCGTTCTGCTGGATTCGGATGGAAGCATACTCATGCTGCTCTCGGCCTTGACGACTTTGGGTTCCTATCCCGCTCATAATCTCAAGATTTTCGTCTTTGATAACGAGGCTTACGAAGGCACTGGCGGGCAGCCGACCGATACATCGCGCGCGGCCGACATCGCGGCGCTCGCGCAGGCCGCAGGCGTGCGCGGTGCCATCACGGTCAGAGACCTGGATTCTTTCAAGAGCGCGGCGCGCGCCGCTCTCGGCGGCGACGGAATGACGTTCGTCGTGGCGAAAGTTGAGCTGTCGAAGGGGCCGCCGCCACGCAAAGAGGTAGGGCATAGAGAAGGACTGCTTCGCTTCATCAGATATGTCGAAGCGACGGAGGCGCTGTCGATTCTGCATAAAGAGCACACTTGAGGCTTCAGGAGGTAAGCTGATGGCTGACTACCGCGTGATCGGAACTCCGGTGGAGCGCGTCGACGGACCCGAGATGCTGACGGGCCAGGCGCTTTACGGTCCCGATGTAAGACTCCCGGGGATGTTGTTGGGCAAAATCCTGAGGAGTCCGATTCCTCACGGAAAGATTTTGCGCATCGAGGCGGAAAAGGCGAAAAAGCTCCCGGGCGTGAAGGCGGTGATCTCAGCCAAAGACGTCCCAAATCGCCGATACGGCTATGCCATCGAAGATGAACACATCTTCGGCATCGAAAAGGTGTGCTATGTGGGGGAACCGGTTGCCGCGGTGGCGGCCATCGACGAAGAAACGGCGGAAGAGGCGCTGTCGTTGATCGAGGTCGACTACGACGAGCTCCCGGCCGTTTTTGAGGCCGAAGACGCGATCCGCCCTGGCGCCCCGCTGGTGCACGAGGAGATCGGCACATTCACCGCCCGGGGAGTGTATCTCGCTTCGTTCAGTCCCGTACCGGGAACCAACATCATTCACCGGGCGTCTCATCAACGCGGCGATGTGGAAGCGGCGCTCCGTAAGGCGGACTATGTTTTCGAAGACACGTTTCGGCCGAGTCAGATACACCACAGCTACATGGAACCCCATGCCACGCTTGCCGCGGTTCACGGCGGGACGATCATGGTCTGGACGTGTTCTCAAGAGGTATTTCAACTAAGAACCGTGATGGCGGAACTGTTTGGAGTGCCGGAAAGCAAGATGCGAGTAATCTGCACGAAAGTCGGCGGCGGCTTCGGCGGTAAAATCGAGCCGCGCCTGGAACCGATCACAATCGCCCTGGCCTTGACGACCGGTAAACCCGTGAAAATCGTGATGACGAGAACGGAGGAGTTTACAGCGGCGGCTGGCTCCACGCCGGCCGTGGTGACAGTCAAGACGGGCGTCTCGAAAAGCGGGCAGCTCCTGGCGCGCGACATATCGTTTTTGTGGAATACCGGCGCCCATGCAGAAGGACTTGCTCCGAGCAATCGAGCGATGAAAGACGGCATTGGCCCTTACAGAATTCACGATATCCGGGTGACGTCCACTCTGGTTTACACCAATCGGATTCGCGGCACCCAACTGAGGGGGTTGGGCGTCCCGGAAGGCGCATGGGCGATCGAGTCGCAAATGGACATGATAGCGGAGAGACTTGGCATCGACCCGCTCGAGCTGAGGCTCAAGAACATCCTGCAGGAGGGTGACATCAACTCGATCGGAGATGCCGTCCGCAGCATCGGCCTGAGGGAATGTTTGGAAAAAGCCGCGCAAGCGATCGGCTGGGGCAAGCCAAAACAAAAAAACGTCGGTCGCGGCCTCGCGGTGATCGCCAAATCCCCGACGACCCATTCCAGCATTTCGAGCGCCTATGTCCAGCTAAACGAAGACGGCAGCGCGCAGGTTTTAGTCGGCGCGTCGGAAATCGGGCAAGGCATGTGCGTGGTCTTGTCGCAGATTGCGGCCGAAGTCCTGGGGCTGCCGGTGGAAGCGGTGGGCATCACGAGCGCGGATACCGGAGCGACGCCTTACGATCGCGGCACCTTTTCGAGCCGCGTAACTTTCTACACCGGCATGGCCGTCAAAAAGGCCGCTGAAGACGCCAAAAAACAGCTTCTGGAAATGGCATCGAAGATGACCGAGGTCCCTGAAAACGATCTCGCTGTCAAGGACGGTCGGATCGTCTCACCCAAGCGTCCTGATCTTTCGCTTGAGCTAAGGGAAGTTCTGGAAATGGCTCATAACAGAGAGCGGCCCATCTTGGGGAGAGGGTCGTATGGCGGTAAGGGAGACTATCCGGCGCTACCGCACAAGGCGCAAGGAAAAGAGTATGTTCCCGGGTGGAAATACGCTGCGCAGGCGGTCGAGATCGAGGTCGATGAGGAAACCGGCATGATCTCTCTGAGAAGGATCGCCTCCGCACACGACGTCGGCAAGAGTCTCAATCCGATCAGCGTCAGAGGGCAAATCACTGGTGGTGTCGTCATGGGAATAGGGTATGCGATGCACGAGCGGCTGCAATTTGAGGAAGGGAGGGTGATTAACCCAACGTTCATGGATTACAAGATCCCCTGCGCTCAGCAAATTCCCGAGATCGTGCCGATTGCGGTGGAGGTTCCTCTTCCAGAGGGACCGTTCGGCGCAAAGGGCATTGGCGAGCTGGCCGTGGTCGGCATCGCACCCGCCATCGGAAACGCGATCTATGACGCGCTCAAAGTCAGAATCAAGGAGTTGCCGCTTTTCCCGGAGCGTGTTTTATCCGCTATCGAAGATCGGGCGAGCAACGCACGATCCTCCCAAACGATCTCTGCGAATCGCTGAACAGGACCCGGCAAGTATGGCTAGCGCGATCGTTCTTTTTTTTGCTTTCGTCGGTGTATTTCTATGGCACGGTTTCGTCGGTGCCGCCGAACCCGTTCGGGTGCGTGTTGCGTCGCTCCTCTCGGGAGAATTCAGCCAGGCCTACATTGCCCAGAAAAAGGGTTTCTTCGAGAAGCATGGCGTCGCTGTCGACCTGGTCTATTTTCAGGGCGGATCCCAGGTGATTCAGGCGATGTTGGGGGGCGATGTTCCCTTGACCGTAACCGCCGGACCGGAGGGAGTGGTGGCGAAACTCCAAGGCGCCGATATCGCCCTTCTGTCGGCGAATAATCCGACGATGCATTTCAGCCTTTTTGTCTCACCCGACATTAGGAATCCCGCCGACCTGCGCGGGAAGAGAGCCGGCGTCAGCCGTTTCGGGTCGGCCTCGGATTTTGCCATCCGGTACATCTTTAAGTCATTGGGTCTCGGCGATGGCGACGTGACGATCGTTCAGATCGGCGACAATCCGAGCCGCTTGGCGGCGCTCAAGTCGAACGCGATTCACTCCACGGTCTTTACCGCTCCGAATACCGTGAGAGCGCGCAAAGCGGGATTTGTCTCGATGGTAGACGCCTACAAGCTCGGCCTCAAGTTCCACGGCAGCGGTATCGCATCCAGCGGCAGCTTCCTACGGGAACGGCGCCCTGTAGTGGAAAATTTCGTCAAAGGTTTTCTGGCAGGCGTTGCCTATGCCAAACAAAACAAAGAGGAAAGCATCCGCTTGATTATGGAATTCATGAAACTCAAAGATCGCGACGAGGCCGAAGAGACCTACCAGGTAATCATTCAGGAGATCCAGCCGCGGAAACCCTATCCAACAAAAGAAGGCGTTGAAACGGTGCTGCGCAACATCGAAAGCACGATCCCGAAAGCAAAAACCGTGAGACCGGAGGACCTCATCGATGACAGCGTATTACGAAAAATCGATCAGAGCGGCTTCATCGACGGCCTCTACCGGTAAAAGTTAAGTCCATGGCGCGAAGAGCCTTCTTTCTGATTTGCCTCTTTGTCTTTTGCGGTGTGGGTGAAGTCCGGCCGCAGACCACGCTGCAGAAGGTCAAGATCGCCGTATCAAGCCGCGGGATCGCCTTCATCGACCTTTACATAGCGCAGGATCGAGGCTTCTTTAAGGAAGAAGGACTGGAAGTGGAGTTGGTTCAGGTGTCGGCCAACATTGCCACGGCTGCTTTGGTTTCCGGCGAAGTCGACGCGCTTGGAGCGGTAGGCTTGGCCGCGCGCGCGAGCCAGTCCGGCATGCCGATCAAAGTATTGGCTGTGACCGGTCATCGCGCGCTCTTCTGGCTCGTGACCAAGTCGCAAATCAAATCGATTTCCGAACTCAAAGGGGCGACGCTTGGGATTACCTCGCGCAATGGCAGCCAGCACCTGGTTGCTGCCCGCCTTCTCGCTTCCGGCGGCATCGATCCAAACAAAGATGTCACCACTGTGATCATTGGCGGCGCCCCTGCGCTATTGCAGGCTCTTCTAGCCGGCTCTATTCAGGTTACGGCTCTTTCTCCGCCGACGATCATCGTCGGGCGTGACAAGTTTAAGCTCAATGTCTTGGCGGAACCTCCGGGGGACTTTGTCAGCACGCAAGGGGGATTCGCCGTTACTGAACGGGTGCTGGCCGAAAAGCGAGATCTGGTGCGGCGAATGATGCGCGCGCGAACCAAGGCGTATCGCTACTTCCATGAGGATGAAAAGGGAACCAGCGAGACGCTGGCGAAGTACACGAGACTGGACCTTCCGACCACTCTAGAGACCTATAGGCTTTCACGTTTTGGCTTCACGCAAAACGGCATCCTAAGCGAGCGGGACATGCAAGAGGTGATGCGCCAGGATGCGAAGACCCTAGGTTTGCCGAAACCTGTCGAGGCTTCCAAGGTGTTCGACTTCGGTCTGCAAAAAGAGATCAACAAGGAGCTGGGTATCCCCTGATGGGAGAAGGTGTGGATACGAAAAGCGGCGTACAACTCGCGAGGCGCGTGCCCGTCCAAGCCTTTGCAATCGGTCTGAAGCGGCCGGAGGTCTAAGATGCCTTTTAGGGACTTAAGGGAGTTTCTCTCGCTTCTCGAAAAGAAAGGTGAGCTGCTGAAAACCAGAAAACCGGTCGATGTCAGATATGAGATTTCCTCGTACATTCGTAAAACCAGCGACGAACAGGGGCCGGCTCTCCTATTTGAGAACGTCAAGAACTTCGACATTCCCGTGCTCGGTGGCTTGTTCGCCACGCGGGCTCGGGCGTTTCTGGCGCTCGAAACAACGCCGGAGACCTACGTCAACAAGTTTCAAAGCGCTTTGGACCGCTTGGTCCCGCCTCGGCTCGTGAAGGAGGCGCCGTGCAAGGAAGTCGTTCACATAGGAAAGGACGTTGACCTCGGCAAGCTTCCAATACCGATATTTTCCGAACGAGATCCAGCCCCGTTCATTACGCTGGGGTTGTCGATAAGCCGCAGTGTTAAGAGCGGCCAGAGGAATACCTCGATCTACAGACTACAGCTCAAGGGGCGTAATCGTCTCGGAATCATGGCGCAGCACCTGGTGCGCCAACTCGTCGAGGCGGAAAGCGAGGGCAAAGGCCTGCCGGTGGCGATCGCGATCGGAACCGATCCTGTAATTCCTCTTGCAACTCAGTGGATGGCTCCGTACGGCACAGACGAAATGGATCTTGCCGGCGCGTTACGCGGCGAGCCCGTCGAAGTTGTCAAGGCTGAAACCGTGGATCTAGAGGTCCCGGCCACAGCGGAGATTGTTATCGAAGGAACGGTCTTACCGAACATAAGAGAGCAGGAGGGTCCATTTGGCGAAGTTTCGGGATATTACACCCCGGCCAACCCAAAACCGATCATCGAAGTAAGCGCGATTACCCACAGAAAAAACCCGATCTTCCAAGCCGCCCTGACCGGGATGCCGACGACCGAAAACCACATTTTGAAGCAACTGCCGCTGGAGGCGACTTTTTACTGGATGCTGAAAAAAGAATTTCCGGGAGTAACTGCGGTGCATTTTCCCGCCGCCGGGACCGTCGGCATGATCGCCGTGATCGCGATGAAGCAGCATTACGAATGCGAAGCGCGAAACGTCATCGCAACCATGCTGGGGTCCAGGCGAAACAAGATCATTATTGTCGTTGACGATGACATTGACATCTTCGACATGGAAAAGGTGCTCTGGGCGGTGGCGACCAGGAGCCAGGCGGACGAAGATGTGGTGATTTTCCCCCGCCTCGTCGCGACCGCGATGGACCCGTCCGTGAGGAAACTCCGCATGGGGGCGGGGCTCGGCATCGATGCGACCCGGCCGTTCGGCCAGACGTTCCCTGAAATGGTCAAGGTTCCCGGCGTAGAAAATGTTTCGTTGGAGGATTTGAAGTAATTTTCTCAACGGCGCCCGGGGTGCAAGGAGGATTAAGCGATGATTGTCGCAGAAGGACCTAAAGAATATCGGCTCATCACGCAGAACGATCACGGTGATCTCGCAGGACAGTTCGCCGCGCATTGGGGGAACGAGAGATTCGCGCGGCTCAACCCCTACGCTTCCATGGTGCTCGCGGCGGAGGCTCACGATAACGGTTGGTGGCACTGGGACGTTAACCCATCGATCGACGAGAACGGAGCGCCGATTGCGTTTACCCAAACCCCGAGAGAGATTCGCTCGAGCTTTTACGGCAGAGGCATCGACGGCGTCGTGGAGAAGGATCTTTACGCTGGGCTGATCGTGAGTATGCACGGCGTGGGATTGCCGCAGCAGCGCTATGGGACAATGCCGTCGATGACGAAGCGAGTAGACGAGTATTCGTTGAAGTTCATTGAAGCGCGTGAGCCGACTCATCGGGACCTGATGGCGCAGGTTGCTCAGATGGAGCAGTATGCCGGCGCCAACAGCTCCGACCGGATCTGGTTTAATTACCGCATGATGCAGGTGTTCGACAGACTCTCGTTGTTTTTCTGCGCTAACTTCGATGTCGTCTCTGTTCCCGTAACGGGGGCGCACTCGGCTGGCAAGGGGTATTACGGACCGATCATCGATCCGACTCCAACCCGCTTCGGCGATGAAGATGGCGTGCTGCGGCTTTTGCCGATTGACAAGGAAACCGTGGCTGCCGATCCCTATCCGTTCGACGAGTCGCCGCTTCGAGTGCGAGTAAGAGGCAGGTTAATCCCTCGGATCGCTTACAAGAACCAGCAAGAATTCAGGGAAACCTACGGTAAGGCCGCCCGCGAAGTCTTTGAATTTACGTTGAAGGCCGCGTGAGTGAAACAACAGGAGGGACCCGGATGAAATTTCAAGGGAGCCTAATGATTGCCCGGCCGGTAGAAAAGGTTTGGGACTTTCTCTGGAACGTCGAGAAGCTTTCGCGGTGCATACCGGGGTGTCAAAGCGTGAGAACGATTAAAGAGCGGGAGAAGTATGAATTGAAGATAGAAGATAGTGTCGGCCCGATCACAGTCCGCTTCGATATGTTGGCCGACGTAAAGAAACTGGACCCGCTGAAGCGAATCGAGATCGCCATGCAAGGGAAAGACTTCAAGGCGGGAGGGGTGCGCCAGACCATGACGCTTGCGCTCGCGCCCAAGGGGAACGAAACCGAGATCGGATTCGAGACCGACGTCAGCGTTTTCGGACGGCTGGGAACCCTCGGCTATCCTTTTGTCAAAAAAAAGGCCGAGGCGGTGATCAAAGAATTTGGAGACAAGGTCAAGAGCGCCATAGAAGCAAATTCCTAGGAGCACGTCATTTAGCATGGACAGGAAATTGATACGGCCCGGTTCTATCGAAGACGTTTTGAGCGAACGCGAGAAGTACGGTAAGGACGCGTTGCCGATTGCCGGGGGGCAATCGCTGCTGGTGCTGCTACGGAACAAGCTGATCGATCCCATTGCGTTGATCGATCTCGAGAATGTCCGCGAGCTGCACAGGCTGGAAACCGAAGCGGATACCTTATCGATCGGAGCAATGACGACGATTCATGCTCTTTCGTCTTCTCCGGACGTTCGGAGAGCGGCTCCCGTTCTCGGGCAAGCAGCGTCCAAGGTAGGATCGACGGCGATCAGAAACCTGGGGACGATTGGCGGGAATCTCTGCCATAACGAGCTCGGGGCGGACCTGCCGCCGGCGCTACTGGCGCTGAACGGGGTCGCAGAGGTGCGCAGCAAGAAGGGAGCGCGGAAGGTTCCGCTGGGCCAATTCTTTCGCGGGTATTTTGAAACCGTCGTCGGCCCCGAGGAGCTGCTCTGCCGGGTCGACCTTCCAAAGTTGCCGGCGAATGCATCGGGTATCTATTTGAAGCATGCGATCAGCTCGGAGGATCTCGCGATCGTCGGAGTGGCCGTCATCCTCGTGCCGGACGGGAAAAAGCCGCGCTCGGTTCGCGACATAAGGATAGCCTTGGGAGGCGTGGCGCCCGTGCCGTTTAGAGCGGCCAAAGCCGAGAGCGCAATCGGCGGCGCGGCGCTGAGCGCCGAAGCGATTCGCGAAGCCGGCGAAATCGCGGCCTCGGAAGCCGAACCTATGACGGATCCGCATGGATCGGCCGAGTATCGACGCAAGATGATCAAAGTGCTCGTTCGCAGGGCGATCACGACGGCAATAGAGCAAGCCGAAAGGAGCAGCAATGGCCAAGCTTAAATTGCGAGTTAACGGCGAAGACGCGGAGGTCGAAGCTAAAGAGACGGCGTTGTTACTCGACGTGCTCAGGGAAGGGCTGCAAATGACCGGCGCCAAGCGCGGTTGCGAGACGAGCCACTGCGGGGCCTGCACTGTTTTGTTGAACGGAGCGGCTGTGCACAGTTGCGTGGTTTTAGCGGCACGTTGCGAAGGAAAGGAGATCACCACTGTGGAAGGGCTGAGTCAGGGCGGGGCGTTGAACCGGCTACAGCGGCTATTTTTGAAGCACGGCGCCCTTCAGTGTGGCTACTGTACGCCCGGGATGTTGATGGCCGCAACCGCGCTTCTACGCCGTAATCCACACCCTGCTTTGGAAGAAATCAAAACGGGTTTGGACGGAAATCTCTGCCGCTGCACCGGCTACACGGCAATATTCGATGCGATCCGCGCCTATGCGGCGGGCGAGTTGGAGAAGATCTGACGTGAGTGGGATTGCAATTGTCACCGGCGGAGCGAACGGGATAGGCCGGTCTGTGTCTTTGCGGTTGGCCGCCGACGGATTTGCCGTCGAGATAGTCGATCTGGAAAGGCAAAACTCAGAAGCTCTAGTCGCTGAAATTGCGGCCAACGGCGGCCGGGCGGCTGCTCACGTGGCAGACGCTACGAGTGCTGAGCAGGTCAAGGGCGTGGTCGCTAAGATTGTGCGGCGCTGCGGCCGAATTGATGCGCTGGCGAACATTGCCGGCGGGACGGTTTACCTCAAGCGCGTTGAAGAACTCACTTGGGATGAATGGAAGGCGGATCTCGACCGCAACCTGAAAACCACGTTTCTTTTCTGCCGGGAAGTTTCCGCGGTTATGATCCGCCAACGAAGCGGCAGAATCGTTAACACCGCGTCTAATTATGCGCTCACGGGTTCTGCCCTGCGCACACCTTATTCCGCGGCGAAAGCTGCGATCATTGGCTTTAGTAAGTCCTTAGCGCTGGAAGTGGCGCCATTTGGTGTAGCGGTGAACGTTATTGCACCCGGCCCAACGGATACACCGCGGGTTTTAGCAAAGTCAACGCCGGAAAGGCGGCGCGCCTGGGAGGAGTTGATTCCAATGGGAAGGACGGCGCAACCTGATGAAATCGCGGTAGCCGTCGCATTCCTGCTTGGCCCGGACAGCACTTACATGGTCGGGCAGACCTTGCACGTAAACGGCGGCTTGGTGATGCCGTGATCCTAACGGGGAAGGTGGCAATCGTGACAGGTGCCGGCCAGGGTATCGGCCGTGCGATCGCTCTCGGTCTGGCACGCCAGGGGGCCCGGGTCGTCGTGGCCGACACCAACGAAAAAACAGTGCAGTCGGTCGCTGCAGAAATCGAAAGCGCTGGATCGGAATCGCTTGCCTGCCGCACGGATGTATCCCAGGCCGCGTCTGTGGAAAATCTCAAGGCTGCGACGTTGGCACGGTTCCAACGGATCGACATTCTGGTGAACAACGCGGGCATCTACCCTGTTTGCTCTGTCCGTGAAATGACGGAAGAGCTTTGGAACCGTGTTATCGACACCAATCTTGGCGGCAACTTTCTTTGTTCGCGCGCTGTAATCCCGCACATGCGCGCGAACAAGAGCGGGCGCATTATTGCTGTGGCCTCTACGCTCGCCTACAAAGGCGCGAAGGACGGAGCTCACTATGCGGCGTCTAAGGCCGGAATTATCGGATTCGTCAAAGCATTGGCCCGTGAGGTGGCGAAAGATGGCATCACTGTGAATGCGATTTGTCCCGGCGTTACGGACACCGCCCAGCCACGCGGCCACCGATCGGAAGAGGAACTGCTGTCACAAGCCAAGAATATTCCGGTTGGCCGAATTGGACGACCCGAAGATATGGTTGGCCCGGTTGTCTTCCTTGCGAGCGAGGCGGCGGCTTATGTCACCGGACAGGCGCTTATCATCTCCGGAGGCGGGTTCATGTTGTAACTCAACGGCCTGGGCATTCTCAATGAGGGTTCGGCTGCGGCGACGTGCAGCTCTGGTCCGTCGTGCTGTACTAAAGGCGGGCAGATTCCGTCGTACCTCGAATAGAACTTGGAATCTCGTGAAACCTGTTGAATCAAAAAACCAAAGCCGGCTTCGATTATCCGTGGTCGGCCAACCGACTCCTAGAGTCGAAGGCGTGCATAAGGTCTCCGGCAAAGCGCTTTACACGGCCGACCGCCTTTTGCCCGGCACGATCTGGGGCAAAGTACTCCGAAGCCCTCATCCCCACGCGCGAATCGTGCGCGTGGACGCCTCGCCCGCAAGGGAATATCCGGGCGTTTTGGCTGTCTTAACGGCGGCGGACGTTCCGGACGTACTGACGGGTCGAAGGTTGCGAGACATGCCCCTACTGGCGCGTGAGCGGGTGCGCTTTGTGGGTGAAAAGGTGGCCGTCGTTGCGGCTGAAGATCGCGACACAGCCGAGGAAGCGGCACAGCGGATCGAGGTCGAGTATGAGCCCCTTCCGGCCGTGTTCGATCCTCTCGTCGCGATCACCGAGGCGGCACCGCCGCTTCATCCGGAACTCAAAAGCTATAAGGGGCTGCCCCACCCGCTGCCATCCCTCAACAACGTGTATTCGCACGACCGCTGGGTAATCGGGGATGTGGAAAAAGGGTTTCGGGAAGCGGATCGTGTGTTCGAAGATCACTTCACAACGCAACACGTGCACCAAGCCTACCTCGAGCCGCATTCCAGCGTTGTTGCCATCGATGAAGACACGGGCATTGTGAACGTGTGGATCAGTAACAAAGTCCCGTATCATACGAAGCGCAGTCTCTCCGAAGCGATCGGCGTCGCCGAGGAAAAGATCGTCATTCATATCTCTACAATCGGAGGCGACTTCGGCGGTAAGGGCGCGCTAATGGACCTCCCGCTTTGCTATTTTCTCGCTCGCCGGACGCGCCGGCCCGTCCGCATGGTCATGACTTACACGGAGGAGTTCCTGGCCGGTAACCCGCGTCATGCGGCAGTGATCGCTGTAAAAACCGGGGTGAAAAAAGACGGCACGCTCGTGGCCCGGCGCGTCCGAGTCTTTTGGGACGGCGGAGCGTACGGAGCGATGAAGCCCATCCCATCGGTAAACCTCCCCGGCGCCGTCAAAGCCGCGGGCCCTTACCGCATCCCCAACGTTCAGATCGATTCTTACGCGGTATATACGAACACTGTTCCGTGCGGCCATTTTCGCTCTCCCGGACTCGTTCAGCTCGCATTCGCGGGAGAGTCGCAAATGGACATGATTGCGGAGGCGCTCGGAATCGATCCCCTGGAGATAAGGATTCGCAACGCCCTCCAGGATGGAGACCCGACGCCCGATGGGACCTCCCTAGTGGATGTCCGATGCAGGGAAGTACTGGAAGCCGCTGGTCGTGTCACGAGGTGGAAGAGCTTCAACAAACAACCGCGCATCGGCCGCGGACTGGCGCTCGGCTATCGCAACGTCGGGATCGGTGATGCCAACGCTCGATTGAGCGTCGACGCCAAAGGCGAAATTTCTTTGCTGATCACGTACGCCGACACCGGCACGGGGGCGCATACAATCCTGTGTCAGATGCTCGCTGAAGTGCTCGGGGTTCCATTGGAGCGAATCCGTCTCCAGGTCGGAACCACGGATTGTTTTCGCTCCGAATCCGGAACTGGCGCCAGTCGGGTGACGTTCGTCCTCGGTCAGGCGGTGTTAGGTGCGGCCGAGAAGTTGAAAGCGTTGCTGCGCGATTGGGGTGGAAAACTGCTCCACGTGCCGCCGGATAAAATCGTGATGGCAGGGGATCGGCTGGTCGCGAACGGAAGCCGTCCGCGAGCGGTGTCGTTGGCTCAAGTGGCGCAAGCGGCGGCATCGGTGGGACAACGCCTGGAAGTGGAAAGTTATTTCGAGGCGACCCAGACGCCTGCGGAAGGAGTCTTTGCCGCCTGCGTGGCGGAGGTCGCGGTCGACGTCGAAACGGGACAGGTGCATTTGCTCAAATTGAATACGATCCATGACGTCGCGACGATCCTGAATCCGATTGGGCACCAAGGCCAGATCGACGGCGGAATCGTGCAAGGCATGGGTTATGCTTTGACGGAAGAAATGTGCATGGAGGAGGGGAGGATAACAACTCTCAATTTTGGCGAGTACAAGATACCGAACATTAAAGACGTGGCTCCGCTGCAAACAACGCTGGTGTCAAGTATGCTGGGTGCCGCTCCCTTTCAGAGCAAGGAGATAGGGGAGAGCGCGATCTCGCAAGTCGCGCCCGCAATCGCCAACGCCGTCTGTCACGCCGTGGGGGTGCGGATCCGCGACTTACCGATTACCGCGGAAAAGGTTTACTCAGCTTTACGGCACGCGAACCTGAGAGCGGGTCTCCAACACGGCACAGCAGGGGAACCGTCGGCGGCGCCGGGGAAGAGTTAGCGAGATGTCTATGATCGCGAAAATCCGGTTGGTTCTCCTTTGCGGGTGCTTCGGCGCGTCTTCCGCGGCTGCACAGCCGCTCCAGGAGATTAAAATCGGTTCAAGCAACATCAGCGTGACGAATGTTGTGACCTACTATGCGCGGGATCGCAAGTTCTTTGAATCCGAGGGGTTCGACGCGAAGATCATTATTATCAAAACGGAAGCCGCTTTAGCTGCGCTCTCGGCCGGTGATCTGGACTACTCGACCTTAAGCACGTCGTCTATCGAAGGCGCTTTAAAGGGCCTTCCGTTACTTCTCGTTGCCGTCACGAACCGGCACCCGCTGCTCGGTCTCGTCGTGCGCAAAGGAATTAACAGGGTCTCGGATCTCAAGGGCAAGAAACTGTCCGTAAGCTCCTTTGGTGGAGCAACCTATGGCGCAGCGCTTTATTTGCTCAACAACAACGGTTTGAGACCGAAGCAGGACGTGGTCATTTTGGCCGGAGGGACGAACGCGGTGCGGCTGGCGGCTTTAAAACAAGGAGCCGTGGACGCGGTGCTCCTGAGTTCTCCGGAGGACATCAAGGCTGCCGCCGAAGGGTTCAGTATTCTACTTGACGTAGGGAGTGATTACCGCCTCCCCTGGGGCGGAATTAGTACCACGCAGCGGAAAATCGATCGCAGCCGAGCCGAGGTCGAGAAAGTGCTCCGTGCTGTTCTCGGAGCCACGCGGGCCATCACGGACCCCCAGAACGCAAAGGATGTGACGAGTTGGCTCGGCAAATTTTTCAACCTCGACGGCACCCTGGCGGCCGAGTTTTATCGCAGGCTCATACCTTCACTCAATCCGAGCGGGATTGCTGAACTTGGGCAGGTCCAGCTCGTCATCGATAGCGCGGTGCAACGCGGCCTCACGGACAAACCGCTCAAACCAGAAGCGGTTGTAGATTTCTCGTTGGTTAAGGATATCCGGTTTTGACGCGGCGACTGCGGTCGACGTCCGCCCGGGCGAAAACCATTTTCGCTTCACAGAGGTTTTGAAAAACAGAATGACGCAAAGGAGCGATACTTATGAAAGCTGAGGCCAGCGAAGCAATCGTCCGCGGACTCAAATCGGCCGGGGTCGATCTGGTGGCCATTTTACCCGATCACGGATTCGACCGCGTGCAGAAGAGAATCGCCGACGACCCGGCGTTTACGTTCGTTCCGGTGAGCAACGAAGGTATAGGCGTCGGTGTCTGTGCAGGAGCCTTTTTCGGCGGCAAGAGCCCGGCCTTGATGATACCGACCTCGGGCCTGCTGGTAGCCACATGGCCGTTGGCGAGCTTGCATAATCTTTGGAATTTACCCCTACTGCTGCTCATTCCGTACCGGGGTGACGTGGGCGACGCCCAGCCCGTCATGAGAACGTACAACTTCACGACCGAGCCGATTTTGCGGGATCTGCAGATCCCGTACGTGATCGTAAACCAAGTCTCGAAAATCGAAGGCGCGATCCAAGATGCGGTTAGTTCGTCTTTCGCATGGCAGAACGCGATCTGCATTCTATTCACAGGAGAGACGCTACGATGAAAAGAATCGAGTGTATGAAGGTCTTAGCCGGCGTGACGAAAGAAAACGACCTGGTTGTGACTAACCTGGGAAATACGCCTCATGAGTGGATGTCGGTCAGACCTTCTAAAGCGAACCTATACGGAATGAATTTGGGGGAGTGCACGCCGGTCGCCCTGGGACTCGCGCTTGCTTTGCCCCACAGGCGGGTCATTGCTTTGGACGGAGACGGCAATCTTTTGCTGAATCTGGCCTCACTCGCGGATACCGCTTACCATAAGCCTTCCAATCTCCGGATCATCGTCTTTGATAATCAGGCGTATGAATCCCCAGGAGGCATGCCCACCGCAACCGCACACGGAGTGGACCTCGTTCAGATCGCCAAAGGCTGCGGTATCAGCAAGAGCTTTGTAGCGTCTACCATCGAGGATTTCTCCGAAAAGATGAAGTTTTTCGCTGAAGACGGTCTCTGTTTTCTCGTGGCCAAAGTAGAGACAGGAACCATCGAACGAACGCAGTACACGAGCATGGATTACAAATACAACAAGTACATTTTCGCAAGTTACATCGAGGAAACGGAGAAAAAGCCCGTCTTGCGATTGCGTTCTAGGTCGCCGTTCACGGAAAAGTAAAGATGGTGGCCGGGTTTTAAAGACCGGAGGACGTTCTATGAAGTTTAAACGGAGTGTAGTGCTGTTGGGCCTTTTGTTCTTTACGATGGCGAACCATGCCGGCGGCGCGGAAACGCCGAAACGGGGCGGCCGGCTAGTTTTCGCGATGGAGTCGGATGTCTCGACGATGAACCCCTTTGTTCGAATGATCTCGACGGACCAACTCATGCGAAGTCTAATTTACGAGACACTGCTGGACTTTGATGTGAAGGGTCAGGTCGTTCCGGCGTTGGCCGAGTCATGGACCATATCGAAGGACGGTTTAGACTACGCTCTCAAGCTACGGCCGGGAGTCAAGTTTCACGATGGCCGTGAAATGACCGCCGAAGACGTCAAATGGAGCGTAGAATACGCGATGGATCCCAAGAACGGTGCCACGGGATTTAGCGTGCTGGAACCCGTGGAGTCGGTGACAATTCTCGATAAGTATAACATTCGGATTAAACTCAAGGAGCCGACGGCGCCGTTTCTCAGTGCTCTTGCCTCTATCCGTACGTTCGTCGTCGTGCCAAAGGGCTCGGTGCAACCCGGCGAAAAGGAACTGAAGACGTTCCCCCCAGGGACCGGCCCATTCGCTTTCAAAAATTGGGATACGCGGGTGCAAACGGTGCTCGTCCGCAATGCGAGTTATTGGCAAAAAGGTCTGCCCTACCTGGATGAAGTAATTTTCAAGCCCATTGCCGACGAAAATATCCGATTGTCTTCTTTACGGGCCGGCGATGTTCAAATGATCGAGCGTGCGCCGCATTCTTACGCCGAGAAGATTAAAAAAGGGCAGGTCTCGGGCATCAAAATCGTTGAGGCGAGAGCAGGCGGGTTCAAGCGGCTCATCTTCAATGTGCAGAAGGCGCCGTTCAATGACCGCAGGATCCGCCTGGCGGTCGCGTATGCAATCGACAAGCAGCAATATCTTCAGGGCGCTTTTTGGGGATTCGGCACGCCCGCCGATCAGCGTTACCCGCCCGGCCATCCCTGGTTTGTCACGATGCCCCAGATCAAAAGGGACGTGGCGAAAGTAAAAGCGCTCCTGGCGGAGGCAGGCGTCGGAAGCAACTTCGAGGTTGAGTTGTTAGGGCAGCAGGGAGATGAAGCGGAACAGCAAATCATTCAGCAACAGCTTTCCTCTGCGGGTATCAAGATGAAAATTAAAATGATGGAGTATGGCGGTTACAGAGAAGCGCAGCGACAGAGGGATTGGCAGATGATCATCTTCGGGGGAAGAATACAACCCGATCCTCATCTGATCTACGGAGTCGAATACAACTGTTCAGAGGCCGAGCAGGCGAAACTGAAAAGGTCGACGCGAAACCTGGCCGGTTATTGCAATAAGGAAGTCGACGATCTTCTCGATCGAGCGGGTAAAATAACCGATACGAAGGAACGATACGCGCTCTACTCGAAGGCGATCCGTCAGATTACAGAGGATGTTTCCGAGGTGCCACTAGCTTTTTATCCCCGGTTCTATGCTCATTCCGACCGAGTCAAGGGGTTTGTCACTGATGACACCGGGAATATCAATGCGGTCCGGTTCGGGGTGGTGAAAACTTGGATCGAACGATGACGTAAAAGAGTCAAGGCCAAGGCTGGGCGCGGAGCCCGAGAAGCGGTCTGAAAATGGCGATTTACGCGGCAAAGAGAGTGCTGCAGCTTGTTCCCGTGCTCTTCATCGTCTCGTTGATTGTCTTTTTTATTGTTCATCTGATCCCGGGCGATCCGGTAGCCGTGATTCTTGGCGAGGATGCACAAGATGCGCGAGTGTACGAAGCGCTTCGCAAAGAGTTGGGTCTCGATCGCCCCATTCACGTCCAGTACCTGAACTGGCTCGGTCGAGTGCTTCAGGGAGATCTGGGGCAATCGCCGCGCAGTCGCAGGCCGGTTTTAGACATTGTCGTCGAACGGTATCCGCCAACCATCTACCTGGCCAGCGGGTCGTTGTTCCTGGGTATCCTGATCGCGATCCCCGCGGGGACACTCGCCGCGGTCAAGCAGAACACAGCTTACGATTATGGCGCGATGCTTTTTGCTCTCTTCGGCGTATCAGTCCCCAACTTCTTTTTTGCCATTCTCTTGATCCTGGGGTTGGGGGTCTATCTTGGTTGGTTGCCGACCATCGGCTATGTCCCTCCCGGGACGGACTTCTTGAGGTTTCTGCAACATCTCGCTCTTCCGGCCGTCGTGCTTGGAACCGATGTCGCATCATCGACAACGCGGTTCGTGCGAGCCGAGATGCTGGACCAGTTGCGCCTGGACTATGTGCGTACGGCTCGGGCTAAAGGGCTGCCGCCCAGGGTTGTTTTGTACAAGCATGCGCTAAGGAACTCTTTAATCGCCGCAACGACGGTCATCGGATTATTCGCCGGTCGCTTACTCGGCGGTTCGACGGTGATCGAAACCGTGTTTGCATGGCCTGGACTTGCGCGATTGGTACTCGAAGCAGTTTATGCACGGGATTACCCGGTACTCCAGGGTGCGGTTCTTTTTCTGGCGGTGAGCTATGTCTTCGTCAATCTACTGGTCGATCTCCTGTATCAGTGGCTGAACCCTCGGATCCGCCTTGCGTGACCCGATGGCGTAGATGATTGGGAACGATGATCCAGGTTATCCGGGAAGGCGTTAGGATCGTTTTGCGAAACCGCTTGGCGGCAGTCGGTTTTGCCATAGTCATATGCGTTTGTCTCGTGGCCGTTCTCGCGCCATGGTTAACCATCCACGATCCGTTCGAGATCAACTTAGCCAAGCGGCTGTCTCCGCCTTCTGCCGACCACCTTCTGGGAACGGACATCTACGGAAGAGACATTTTCACCCGCATCGTTTTGGGCGCCAGTATCGCAATGCGGGTGGCCGTCGGAGCCGTCTTCGTGGCTTTTATCGTCGGCGTACCGCTTGGGGCGATTGCGGGCTATAAAGGCGGCGCTCTCGATACTTCGGTCATGAGGATTATGGATTCTCTACTCGCATTCCCGGGGCGCCTTCTGGCAATCGCTCTGGTCGCCGCCATGGGTCCGAACTTTCTAACGCTTTGCATTGCGATCGGCATTAACGCCATTCCGGGGTATACGCGTGTCGTGCGCGCCGCCGTCCTGACGCAAAAGGGCAGAGAATACGTAGAGGCGGCGCGCATGTCAGGCAACTCGCACGGGTACATTCTTTTTGCGGAAATCTTGCCCAATTGTGTAGCGCCCCTATTGGTCCTGGTGACGCTCGATTTCGCGCACGCAATTCTACTCGAATCTTCCCTTAGTTTCCTTGGTCTCGGTTTTCCGCCGCCGGCTCCGAGCTGGGGCCTAATGCTCAGCGAAGCCCGAGGATTTCTGGAACTCGCGCCCCACGCCGCCATCATGCCTGGTCTCGCAATATCGATTACGATTCTCGGGTTCAATCTCGTCGGAGACGGGCTTAGGGATGTTTTCGATCCTCGTCAGTACGATAGGTGAGCATGGAAACACCGCTGCTCGAGGTTAAGAATCTCCGGGTCGAGTTTGCGCTCTCTCGCGGAGTTTTGACGGCGGTGGATTCCGTATCCTTTCGGATTCATGAGAAAGAAGCTTTGGGCATCGTCGGAGAAACGGGCTGCGGGAAAAGCGTTATGGCTCTGAGCATCCTCGGGTTGGTCCCGAGTCCACCAGGCAAAGTGAGCGGGAGTGTCTCTTTCAATGGGCAGGACATCGTGGGCATGACTGAAACCCAACTGTGCGCGATAAGGGGACGGCACATCGGCATGATCTTTCAGGAGCCGCTGACATCCCTGAATCCGTCGCTTACGATAGGAGAACAAGTCTCGGAGTGTTACCGCGCCCACCTGAGAGAATCCAAGCGGCTCGCGTGGCAGCGCGCAGAACACATCCTCAACGAGGTAAGGGTTCCCTCGCCGAAGACTCTCATGAGGATGTACCCGCATGAACTAAGCGGCGGCATGCGGCAACGGGTTATGATCGCGATTGCTCTCGCATGCCAGCCAAAGCTCTTGATTGCAGACGAGCCGACCACCGCGCTCGACGTTACTATTCAGGCCCAGATTATCGAGCTTCTCGAAGAACTAAGAGAAAAGCTCGGCTTGGCAATGATCTTTATTTCTCACAATCTCACGGTAGTGGCGCGGCTTTGTGACAGGATTGCCGTGATGTATGCGGGATCGTTGGTTGAACTTGCGAACACACCGTCGCTCGTATCGCATCAGCTTCACCCGTACACAGGGGGGTTGTTCGCGGCGCTTCCTCGGCCGGCATTGCGCGAGGGTTTTCTCAACACCATCCCCGGTACCGTCTGCGATCTCGTTCATTCTCCGAGAGGGTGCAAGTTTCATCCGCGCTGCTTCAAGAGACAAGAAGTGTGCGAGAAGTCACGACCCGAACTGGAGCATAAGGCTTCAGACCGGGCAGTCGCGTGCTTTTTTCCTGAATGAAACTCATGAATTTGATCGAAGTTCAGGAGCTCTGCAAGTACTTCGAACTCGGCAGGGGAGTGATAAGTCGCCTCATTCGAGGAAGACAAATCCTAAAAGCCGTCGATCAGATCACCTTCAGCATCCCGGAAGGAAAAACGTTGGGCCTGGTGGGCGAGAGCGGTTGTGGCAAATCGACGACGAGCAGACTCATTACCCTTCTGATTCCGGCGACGTCGGGCAAGGTGTTTTTCGAGGGGAGGGATATTCTGAGCGCTCGCGGACGAGCAGTGAGAGAAATCCGCAGGCACATCCAAATGGTCTTTCAGGATCCCTTCGCTTCGTTGAATCCGAGAGCGCAAGTGGCCGACATCATCGGCCGTTCCTTGACAATTTATCATGGTCTCAAAGGGCGGAGGCGAAGCGAGGAGGCGGCAAGGCTTTTGGATCTCGTCGGACTAGGGAGCGAACATCTGTGGCGCTTTCCCCACGAGCTTAGCGGCGGTCAGCGTCAACGGGTGGCGATTGCCCGAGCCTTGGCTACACGGCCGAAACTGCTCGTAGCTGATGAGCCCGTTTCGGCACTAGACCTGTCAGTTCAAGCTCAGGTCCTTAACCTGTTTAAGAAGCTTAAAAAGGAGCTGGGGCTCACAATGCTTTTCATATCGCATGACTTGAACGTCGTCCACTACATTGCCGATATCATCGCTGTGATGTATGCGGGGAAAATAATGGAATTCGGGCCCGTCGATCAGGTTTTTCAGCACCCTTTGCATCCTTATACGAAGGGATTAATCGCCTCGAACTTCGCTCTCGACTGCAACAAAATGGAGCGACAGCACCAACTCAGAGGCGAGATTGTTTTACCGGTGAATCCCGTGGCTGGCTGTCGCCTAGAATCTCGATGCCCGATTCGCACTGATCACTGCAAGGAAATTGAGCCTCCACTGCAGGAGAAGAGACCGAACCAATTCGCCGCCTGCCACAGAGTCGAGGCGGTCGCCTCAACGGTTGAGACAACGACTCAGTAGCCGCCGAGATTTTGTAATGTCGGTCGTAGTTATAGGTTGCGAAAAGATCCGTATTCGCTTCTATGATCCGTCAGGTAGACGATTGGCGAACATAGCATGAGCAGCAGCAGCGGTCGCCAATGTCAAATTACAGAACCCCGCACCGCCGAAACGGCCGACAACCGCGCCGACGGGAGAGCCCTGATACGTAATGGGTTTGGATTTTATCACGCGTGCAGAGTTGATAATCATAGATCGCTACGTTATAGCAGTTGCCGACATTAACCATGGATGCTGAACTTGCAAAGCGGCTCGTCACCGGCTTGAGGGAAGCGGGAATCGGCTTTGTCTCTTATCTTCCCGAAACCCGACTGAGTGAAATCGTACCCCTGTTACGGGCGGACTCGTCGTTCATGGTCGTTCCGGTCGCAAACGAGTCCGAAGCAGTTTCGATAAGCGCGGGCGCTTCGCTGGGCGGCAGGCCGGCGGCAGTGTATTTCGAAGGCAGCGGCGTCTACGTTTCCGCTTACAATCTGCTCGTGCTCGGCAAGCGGCTCGGCGTCCCCATGCTGCTGATCGTAGCCTATTACGGCAGCATCTTGGACAAACGCAACTCCCACATCTATGCCGCCCCCGGCATTCACCTGATCCCGCTTCTACAATCCCTCGAAATTCAGCATGTCGTACTGGAGGACGGCGCGCGCCTGGAAGACAAAATGAAGGGAGCGGTGAAGATGATGCACGCGATCAAGCAGCCGGTCGCGCTCCTGTTCACCGGTGAGTTTACCGTATGAAGCGCTCCGATTGCTATGAGTTCCTGGCGCCGCGCGTCACGGATCAGCTGGTCGTCGGCTCCCTCAGCGGCCAACGAGTGGAGTGGGCGCATGTCTGCCCGCACGAGGGCAACCTGCTGGTCGCTTCGATGGGCGCCGCGCTCGGCGTCGCGGTCGGATTGTCGCTGGTCTTGCCGCATCGCAAAGTGATCGCGCTCGAGTCGGACGGGAGCCTGCTTTTGTCTCTCTACAATCTTCCGACGCTCGGTAACCTGAACCCGCCCAACCTCACGGTGTTCGTGTTCGACAACGAAGTCTACAGCGGCACCCGTATCAGCGAGCCGAGCGCAACCTCGGGCAACACCGATTTAGCGGCGGTCGCGCGCGCCTGCGGGATCAGCCGGGCCGTGACGGTGCGCGATCTCGAGTCATTCAAGCGCGAGGCGACCGAGGCGCTCGAACAAAGAACGTTGAGCTTCATCGTGTGCAAGATCGAACAGACCACCGGCCATCGTCAGATCCCGCGTCCGACCGAAGATCTCTGGGAGCACAAGTATCGCTTCGTGCGCTACCTGGAGAAGACCGAGGGAAAGCAGATTTTTCTCGGGCGGGGTTGATGGCACGCTCGGTGTGGCGCGCGTCCCGCGCGCGCATGGACCCCGACGATTCGAAAACCGCAGCCGCGAGCCGTTGGGGAATGGGCCCGGCCACCCGAGGGAGCCGTTGATGCCCGGCATTCTGATCGAGAACGTCACGGTCGTTACCCTCGATCCGCGAAAGCCCCATCTGAACGGGCACCAGATTCTGATCGAAGACGGGGCGATCGCAGCAGTCGCAAAGCGCGTCCGCGCGGACGGCGTCGTCCGAAGGATCGACGGTTCGGGGATGATCGCCATTCCCGGACTGGTGAACGCGCACGCACACCTGACCGAAATCCTCCAGCGAAGCTTTCGCGACAACCTGCCCATGGAGCTCTGGCGCGGCGAGCGTGCCCGGACCGAAGAGCGTGCGCGCCTCGGCGCGGAGGAGATCGCTGCCGCCGCGGAACTCGCTTGCGCTGAAATGCTGAAAAGCGGCGTCACCGCGGTGGTCGATCACTTCTCTACGCGGCCGGGACTGAGCGTCTCGAAGATGCAGGCGATTCTTTCCGCGTTCGAGAGAACCGGCATCCGGGGCATGCTCGTTCCTTCACTGCGGGACCGCGATTTCGTGCGCCTGGCGGCGAGCGGGGTGCGGCACCGGCGACGCATGGGGGAACCGGGCCGGCCGGAGCCGTGGCAGGATGAAGTGCGCGAGGTCATTGCGCACCTGCACGCGCGCTCGCTCTCGGGCGTCATGCTCGGCCCGTCCTCGCCGCTCAACTGCAGCGACCGCTTGTTGCGCGAGGTGATCGCGGTGGCGGAGCGACTCGATCTCGGGATCCATACCCACCTACTTGAAACGCGTCTCCAGGCATGGGCGGCCGCCAGGCTTTACCCGCGCACGCTCTGCGCTCATCTGGCGAAACTCGGGTTTCTCTCGGCGCGGCTTTCGGCGGCGCACGGTGTGTGGCTTACCGATCGGGAGATCGATCTGCTCGCCGCATCGGGCACGAGCGTGGTTCACAACCCCGCGAGCAATCTCAAGCTCGGTAGCGGCATCGCGCCGGTCGCCAGGCTGAAGAGCCGCGGCGTGAACGTGGCGCTCGGCACCGATGGCGGTGATACGAGCGACACGTATTCGATTTTCGAGCAAGTCAAGTTGTGCGCCTACGTGTCGCGCGTGGCGAGCACTGATCCGGATCACTGGATTACGGCAGACGATGCGCTGCGTATGGCAACGGTGAACGGCGCCGACGCCGTT
The DNA here is from genome assembly GCA_035559295.1 of Candidatus Eiseniibacteriota bacterium. GTDB lineage: Bacteria > Desulfobacterota > Binatia > UBA9968 > UBA9968 > DATMBL01. Next base: position 4,142 of record DATMBL010000084.1, on the reverse strand, counting down.
CCCGCCTGGCGCGGCAGGATCGGCAGGATCAAGCCCGGCTACCGGGCCGATGTGGTCCTGCTGAAGCCGGGATTGCGCCTTAGGCCTCTGACCGATCCGGTCCGCCAGCTGGTTTTCTCGGCAGGCGGCGACGCCGTGCATACGGTGCTGGTCGACGGTAACATCGTCGTTGAGGCGGGACGCCTGACCGGCGTCGATGAGCACGCGCTCGCGCGCAGGGTCGAGCCGATTGGCGCAAGAATGTATCGCCTCTACCGCCGCGGGCGACGTCAAGCCGACCCGTCGGAGCAGACCGCGGCGCTTCTCTATCGCCGACTAAACCGCAACGATGCGCTCCGTCGCTGAAGCCACCGACCGGCGTTGAATTTCGTTCAACCCTGCTTTCAGTATTTTGAAATTGACAAAAGCCCGACTCGCGTATAGCTCGGTTTGTACCGAGCCGGCCGAGGCGCGGACGCGATCAAAGCCCCGGCGGCGCTCGGAGAGACTCGGCAGAAAGGAAAGACATCAGGCTATGAGCAATGGACCCATGGAATTCGATACCGTGATCAGAAACGGGAAGCTCGTGATCCCGCCGGACGTGCTCGCTTCGGATATCGGCATCAAGGGCGAGAAAATCGCGGCGATCGCCACCGATCTGAGCGGGTTCCCGGCAAAAAAGACGATCGATGCCCGAGGGAACTATGTCCTTCCCGGCGCGGTCGATCCCGAGACGCATCTGGGAGTGCACCGCTCGCTCGAGGACGATTTCATCTCGGAGACCCGAGCTGCGGTAGCCAACGGAGTCACCACATGGGGTATGATGCTGACCAGCCCCACGATCAGCCGCACGTTCAAGCCGGTTAAGGACCCCGAGGACAGCGTCCCGTTCAGCCAAGTTATGTCGCTCTACGAGGATATGGGCGACGCGCACTCCATGGTGGACTACTTTCTCACGCCGCTCGTGTCCACTGACGCTCAGGTCGAAGAGATTCCATTGCTCGCCGACAAATACGGCGCCACCTCGTACAAGTACTACCTGCACCTGAAGCGCGGGCAGGAGACGCTGGGCCATTGGGAGCCGCAGAAGAAGATCGGGGTCTACGGGTTCGACGATGGCACCGTCTATATCGGGATGGAGCACGTCGGACGATTGGGGCCGCCGTGCATCAGTTGCATTCACCCGGAAAACTGGGAGATCATCCGCGTGCTTCAGGCGCGCCTCGTCAAACAGGGGCGCAAGGACACTAAGGCCTGGGACGAACGCTGTCCGCATTTCGTCGAGGCGATCCACGTACGGCAGTACGCCTACCTTGCACAAGTCACGAACTCGCCGCTTTACATCGTCCATACGACGACCCCGGAAAGCGTTGCCGAGATCAAGCGGGCGCGGAGTGAAGGCGTCAAGATCATCGGCGAGACCGGGTTCGTTTACCTGACGCTCGATCACAACGCGTACAAGATAAACGTGCCGCTGCGGGATCCGCAAACAATGGAGCAGATGTGGAAGGCGGTGGCCGACGGCGACGTCGACTGCGTGGGGTCCGACCATGTGAACCACGGTGTGCCGCGCGAGCAGATGGAGGTGAAGGGCGACGTCTGGAAAACGATCAGCGGCTTTTCGTCCCGCGTGGAGGCGATGCTGCCGCTGATGCTGAGCGAGGGCGTGAACAAAGGCCGGATCACGCTGCCGCGGTGCGTCGAGTTTTGTTGCGAGAACCCGGCGCGCGCATTCGGACTGTTTCCAAAGAAAGGCGTGCTTCGGGTCGGAGCCGATGCCGACATCGTGTTGGTCGATCTGAAGAAGAAAGTCACGATCAACAAGAACATGCTGTTGACGTCCGCGGGATGGTCGATATTCGAGGGTTGGGAGGTCACGGGGTGGCCTTATCAGGTGTTTTTGCGGGGGCAGGTGGTATCGGAATGGAACGATCGGGAGCAAAAGCACGATATCGTCGGTCGGCCGAGGGGAAGATATCAGGCTCGAAAGCTCGGGTACGCAACTTACCCTTTGGGCCGCTGAGACATTGAGATCCGGGCCTCAGTCGGCCGCCTCGACCTGCCGCGCTGCCCGGCAGCTCGAGCTGTGATGGGTCCTGAAGTGGGCGGCCACCTCCGAATTAGCCATGAAAACCGGCGTGGTGTAAGTCGCCCCTAGGCTACCGCCTGTGACAAAGAACCGGAGGGAATGCTCATGTACCGTATCATGATTGCGCTGCTCATTCTCGTGGGCGCGGCCTCGATTCCTAATGCGCATGGCGCGGCTTTTCGAATCGGCAGTTCAGGTCTCAGTGGCGAGTTGCTGCCGCTATGGATTGCGCAAGACCGGGCGTTATTCAAAAAGTATGGTCTCGATACCGAAGTCATAACGATTCAGGGCGGGCCTCTCGCCATCCAAGCGCTGTTGGGCGGCTCGGTGCAATTTCACGCCGGCGGTACGAGTTCTCCAATGGAGGCGAGGGTGCGCGGAGCAGAAGTAGTGACCATTGCCGTTTTTGTTGACACCCTGCCATACACGCTCGTTGCAAGTCCTGCAATCAAGTCGGGCCATCAACTCAAGGGGAAACGTTTCGCGGTTAGCCGCCTCGGAGCGATTTCCGACTTGTCGTTGAGAATCGCTTTAAAAAATTTGGGTGTCAATCCCGAAAAGGAAGCAACGATTCTTGGAATTGGAGACCAAACCTCGCGCTTTACCGCCCTGAAAAACGGGACGGTTGACGCGACGGTGATCTCTCCGCCTTTGACGGTTACCGCGAGATCCCTGGGATTCAATCTCGTTTCGAGCTTTCAGGACGCAGGGATCGTGTGGGCCTATAACTCGATCGACACGACTCAGCGCTTCGCTCAACAAAACCGCCCCGTAGTTTTGAATTTTCTCAGAGGGTTTGTCGAGGCGATTGCGTACATTCGGAAAAATAAGGAAGAAAGCATTGCGACGTTGTCTCGTTGGATGAGACTGAACGATCCGGAAGCTCTCAACGAGACGTATGATTATCTGCTCAAGATCCTTCCCGAGAAGCCGTACGCGACCGATAAAGGAATCCAAGCGGTTTTGGACGCAATCGCGATTCGTAATCCCGCGGCGAGTAAGTTTAAGCCGCAGGATTTTTACGACATGGGCTACCTGCGCGAACTGGACGCGAGCGGTTTTTTAGACCGTGTTCTCAAATAGGCGTTTCCTTCGGGAGGAACGTTGTCGGCCGAAGAAGCGTTCGAACTCAAGCCGGCATTCTAGAGCTGCTTTGATAACTCAGCACCGCGTTGATCAAGGCGTGATCGGCCCTTGAAAGAAACTTGTCTTTTCGACATACGAGGTTGACATCGGTGGCGCCGAAAATGGAAGTGACATCCACGACCCGGAACGGCCGTCTTCCACCCGGGATGCAGATGTCGTGCACGATGCCCGGCCCGAGACCCAACAAAGCACAGTCAATGATATCCGCGCAACTCCACGCCTCGAAGTTAACGTTGAGCACGTAGCCCGCGCGATAGAATTTCTCCTCGACTAACTGGCGCGAGGTCGTACTTTTCGGCAGAAAAACGAATCGGCAATCCTTCATGTCCTGAAGAGAAATCTTCGCCTTTCTGTACAACCAGTGGTCTTTCGGAATGACTAGGGAAAAACCCGGCGAAATCAGGTGATGGATCAGAAACTGCCGCGGGTCCGGATTAATCCTGGCCATTGCGAAATCAATCTCTCGAGAAGTGAGAAGGGAAACAATCTCCGCCTTATCACGGGTGAGAATAGTCAGATTCACTTTCCGATGGGTCTTAGCGAAGTTAGCCAGCGCCGGCAAGTAGTACTGCTTAACGTCATAGACCGTGGCGATGACGATGTTGCCCACCAGCTCGCCTGTGGTGTCCTTGACGATTACCTCCGCGCGTTCCAAGCTTTCGATGGCCGGCAGCGCGATCTCCAAAAACAGTTTCCCGCTTCCCGTAAGCATCAATCCCGATCTTGTACGATCGAACAGCCGCACTCCCAGTTCTTGCTCTAACTTTTTGATTTGCACCGACACAGCGGATGGAGTGTAGCGAAGCTGCTGCGCCGCTTTGGTGATGGAGCGGGTCTTGGCAATGGCGAGAAAGCCTTTGAGTTGTTGCAGTTCCACGGCGCCAATCCTATATAGACCTTGTGCCCAAGACAAGTTGGCCATCGGCGG
>DATMBL010000083.1:0-4021 GCA_035559295.1 Candidatus Eiseniibacteriota bacterium | reverse complement strand
CCGCGTATTTTGCCTTACGCTCCAATTTCCCGATCACGGCCAGTGTGATCCACGTGAGCGCGGTGCTTACGAGCGCCAGCCCCAAACGACCCAAGCCGAGGGCCAAACCGATTGCAGCCGTCATCCAGATGCCTGCCGCGGTCGTCAGCCCCTCCACTTCGCGCCGCTCCTCGAGCTTCAGGATCGCGCCCGCTCCGAGAAACCCGATTCCGGTAATCAGGCCTTGGATCACGCGCGAGAGACCTTCCGCATCCATCCCAAACTCCATCGGCGCGATCACGAGCAGCGTGGAACCAAGCGCGACCAGGATATGGGTCCTAATGCCCGCGGGCTTTCCCGAGCGTTCCCGCTGAATGCCGATCACGGCACCGAGGATCATCGCCAACACCAAGCGAACCGTCAGACTTGCAAGCTGCTCCGCGCTCGGGAGGCCTCCGATTAATTCGTTGCTGATCACGTGCATCGGCGCGGTACCGTCGTTCGCCTCCTCCCGGACGGCCGCGCCGCATCAGAGGAGCCGTCGTGCTCGCGTGCAGTGAATGTGGGCACGGTGGGACTAGATGGTTTGAGCCGAAACAGTTTGAAACTTAAAAACGGCGCGATCGCCCGCAAAATAGAGGATGTCGATCGCCCCGGCATAATCGACCTGCCGTTCGAGAGCGAAGTTGTCGAAACACTTGAGGCACACGACTTGGTTTTGAAACTCGGGCGGTACAACGCTCTGCCAAGTCGAATCCGGCACGTGAAAGTCGAATTTGTCCTCGCAACCGCAGACCTTGCATGTTTGCCGCTGCCCGGGTAGCGGCGCCTGCTTCTTAGTTGGTAGCATCGTCAACCTCCGCGATCGGTTTCAAAAGGGCCAACGAGCAACCCTCGTACCAAACCGCTGCGGGGTTGCAATAAAGCTCGATAAAAGCAAAAAGTTTTTGCCTTGCATGGCTGTCCCGGGACTCGCGCTCATTGTTTCGATCCTGCAACAAAATACTGGCGACAAGAGGCATCTACCCGAAAATACAAGGCGCTTTGATCGTCTCGAAACTGCTACAAGATCGCCCATCTTCGTAAAATCGTTGCGTACGGCTCGTGATGTGCCACGTGACAATCGAGCACGCCCGGACCTGGTACGTCGTTTGCTCCAGTGTGTGCCATGAAACGCCGGATAGACACCGCATTGCGTTTTGCCTCAACGCCATGGCTTGTGGCGTCGGTTGTCGCGCCGTTTGTGTTTCTTGGGTTTTTTTACTTGACAACGCTCTTTGTGAGTTTGCTCTGGCCTCTCGACACCGCGCCTTTTACTTTCTAACGGGGAGGGTTGCGGGAAAACTCCTCAGAGCGGGTGCTTGGCGCGCGCCCTGGCGAGTTCCTGTTCGTTCGTCAGATCGAGACGCAGAGGAGTCATCGAGACATAACCCTTTTCCACCGCCCAGCGGTCGGTGCCTTCTTCCATTTGCTCGATTGTGATGACCGTGAACCAGAAATGCTTGCGGCCCATTGGATCCTCACCCGGCACCACCTTGCCGTCATAGTGGCGAACCGATTGCCGCGTCCAGCAGAGGCCCTTGGGGGGTTCGTCCGGGAAGTTGACGTTGACCAGAGTCAACTCGGGATCCGGCAAAAGCACTGACAACACGCGCTCTACGCACGGCTTCAAGGTATCGAAATCGGGCTCGTCGCGCGTCAGCTGCAGACTCAGCGCAATCCCCCGGAGTCCCAAAAGCACCGCTTGTTTGGCGGCCGCCAGAGTGCCCGAATGCCAGATCGCATTGCCCAGGTTGCTCCCAAGATTGATGCCCGAAAGCACGATATCGACTTTCTCCCAGTGGTGGGCACCAAGCGCAACACAGTCCGCAGGCGTGCCGTTAACCCGATAGGCTTCGAAATCGCCGATGCGAGTGCGCTTGTACGACAGAGGCCGAGAAGCGGTGATCGCATGGCCAGCCGAGGATTGCTCGACGTCGGGCGCAACGATGCGAACATCGCCGAACCTGGCGGCGATCTCCCCGAGCGCGGCGAGTCCGGGGCTGTAGATTCCGTCATCATTGGAAACCAAGATGCGCATAGCCGCATCCTCCTGATTTTCAAAATGCACCTTTCTGCTTCCGACGGCAATGCTATATGATGGATCTCGGGCGCTGAAACGATGCGGCTACAGCCCGTCCGCGTTTATTTCTCAACTATGAAAGTAACGCTGATACACAACCCCAATGCCGGCAACGAGCGGCAACCTTCGGCTAAGGAACTTACACAGCTGGTACGAACCCATGGGTATGACGTTCTGTATCAGTCCGCCGAAGCCGAGAACTGGACTGACTGCCTTGATCAATCGGCTGATCTGATCGCGGTCGCCGGTGGCGACGGAATCGTCGGCAACGTCGCCAACCGTGTCGTCGGCCGGACGGTGCCGCTCGCGGTTCTGCCGCTTGGGACAGCCAACAATATCGCCAGGACGCTTGGAATCGCGGATATCCCGCTGGCCGATCTGGTCGCGGCTTGGTCCCACAGGCGGCGAATCAAGATCGACGCGGGCGTGGCTGTAGGGCCTTGGGGTAAAGCGAACTTTATCGAGGGCTTGGGCCTGGGTCTGTTCACCCAGACGATGTACAGGCTCGACGCCAGAGATAACATCGACCTTGCGCACGCGAACGATGCCGAGGAAAAGATCGTTTCGGTTCTCTGGATCATGCAGGAGAGACTCGAAAGTTGCCCGGTCAAGGACTTGAAATTGACTATCGACGGACGGGATCTCTCCGGCCGCTACCTCTTACTCGAAGCGATGAACATCAAATCGGTCGGGCCGAACCTCTATCTCGCGCCGGGTGCCGATCCCACGGACGGCAAGGTTGATATCGTCGTCGTGCGCGAGACTGAGAAGGAGACGCTGGCCGGTTATCTTTCCGCGTGCATTCGCGGGGCGCCGTGCTCGGCGGTGTTCGCCGTACATCGATGCCGGCATCTCCGGCTCGAATGGGAAGGATCGGTGATTCATATAGATGACGCGGTCTGGCCCGACAAAGGCTCCTCTGTACCGCAGACGCCGAGCGTCACGATAGAGGTAAAAGTTCACCCGGGAGCGCTCGAGTTCCTGACACCGCCCGGCGTAAAGCCGGAGATTTAAAGCTCGCCCGCGGATCCTGGTGCGTCTCAAATCCGAGACAGAATCCGCCGCTTTCGCATTTTTGAGACGCAGCGCTGGCGTGAACAGCACCTTTTCGCCGTCCTTCGTGCAGGTCTGAAAATTGCGTCTGCGCCCGGAGCCGATCTGGAGGATACAGACGATGCTAAACTGGGCAGTGACCTTTCTTGTTATCGGGCTGATAGCCGGATTGCTGGGGCTTTCCGGGGTTGCCGGCACGGCGACTCAAATCGCCTGGATTCTCTTCGTGGTTTTTATCGTGCTGTTTTTGGTGAGCCTGGTCATGGGCCGGCGGCCGCGTGTTTAACCTGGTTCTCGCGGCTGCAAACGGCTGTCGATAGGAGCATTTATGAAACCGGCAACGATCATCGGAATTATTCTGATCGTGCTTGCGGCGATCGCCTTGGGTTATCAGGGCATCACCTACACCAAGCGCGAGAAGGTCGTCGATCTCGGGCCGATCGAAGCGACCGCTGAAAAGAAAGAGACGATTCCGATTCCGCCGATTGTCGGCGTGGTAGCGTTGATTGGGGGGCTCGCTTTGATCTTCGTGGGCTCAAAGCGCTGACCCCGAGCCCGTCCGGAGGAGCGCCCGCTGCCGAGGCAACTATTTCTTTTTTCGCTTGGATTTACGCGGCGGCACTTTGGCTCCGGCGCGGCGCGCCTCCGACAATCCGATAGCGATCGCTTGTTTGCGGCTCTTTACCTTCTTGCCTGATCGACCGCTTTTGAGCGTGCCTTGCTTGCGCTCGCGCATCGCTCTGGCGACCTTCTGACTCGCTTTTTTTCCATATCTGGCCATCGCAACTCCTCCTGGCTGGGGCCTGGTGATAAATCTTTGTTTCTCGATTTCATCTCGAACGGCTCGGCTTGGCGGCCGTTCGCCGC
>DATMBL010000082.1:0-9341 GCA_035559295.1 Candidatus Eiseniibacteriota bacterium | reverse complement strand
CACGCGGTCAACACGGTGCCGAAAGAGACGTTGGTGCGCGTCACCAAGGCGGAGGACGGCGGCCTGGGCGGCAAAGGCATCTGGAAGCCGGCGACCACCGGCTACACCCCGGACAACGAGAACGAGGTGATGAAACGATATCTGGCGGGGGATTTGACGAAGGTAAAAGCGTGACACGAAGCCGTTCCAACAGCTCCAAGGGTTCCAAACGTTCCACCCTCTTCTTTGTCCTCCCCCGCGGCTGCGGGGAGGAAAGGACAACCTCCGAAACGGTTTGAACGGAGCGAAGCCATGGAACGACTGGAACGAGCGGAACCCGAGATGAAGGAGACGAGCGATGCCTTTTAAAGATCCCGATCCCACCGACCCGAACATGCTCGTCGGCGTTGTGCTCGAAGCCGACGCCGGAGCGACGCGCGACATGGCCTATGTCTTCGCGGAGGAGTTCGCCCGCCTGGGCTACCGCCGGGAAGAGATTTTCTGGCTGTTCAAGAATCCGTTCTACGGCGGCGCCCACGGCGTCTATCGCGCGCTCGGCGAAAAAGAAACTCGGGCGATCATCGATGAATGTATCGGCGTATGGGGGAATTTTCAGGTCACCGTTCAGCCCCCCGGCGGGGAGGACTCGGGAGGGGGCTCGAACGATGGCTTGAACGTTTTGAACGAGTTGAATCCGATAAATAAGGAGCTCGACGATGGCTAAGGTTCACAACTGGCAGATCGGGCGGGAGATGAATTATCCCTACCCGCAAGCGTTTCCGCGCCGGCAGTTCGCCTTCGTTTTCAACATCAACCGCTGCATCGCCTGCCAGAGCTGCACGATGGCGTGCAAATCCACCTGGACTTTCAGCAAGGGCCAGGAGCACATGTGGTGGGCCAACGTCGAGACCAAGCCCTACGGCGGCTATCCGCAATTTTGGGACGTGAAGATCCTCGATCTCCTGGAGAAAGCCAATCCCGGCAATCAACAATGGTCCGGCAAACCTTCCGACGACAAGAAAAAGCCTTACGGCCAGTTCGACGGCAAGACCATTTTCGAAGCCGAGAACCTGCTCACCCCCGACAGCGCCCGCGTGCTCGGCTATCTGCCCACCGACGAAGAATGGAATTCGCCGAACATCTACGAAGACAATCCCGTGGGCAAAAAGGGCGTGCGCTACGAGCTGGACAAGGAAGGCGTGGCCCTGCCCGAGCACAAGACCTGGTTTTTCTATCTCGCGCGCATCTGTAACCACTGCAGCTATCCGGCCTGCCTCGCGGCCTGCCCCCGCAAGGCGATCTACAAACGGCCGGAAGACGGTGTCGTCCTGATCGATCAGAACCAGTGCCGCGGCTATCGCAAATGCGTCGAAGCCTGCCCGTACAAAAAGACCATGTACCGCGGCAACACCCGGGTCTCGGAGAAATGCGTCGCCTGCTATCCGCGCATCGAAGGCAAAGATCCCGAAAGCGGCGGCGAGCCCATGGAAACCCGCTGCATGGCCGCGTGCATCGGCCAGATCCGCATGCAGGGGCTGGTCAAGATGAACCCGGACGGCACCTGGGCCGAGGACCGCTACAACCCGATCTACTACATGGTCCACGTCGCCAAAGTGGCGCTGCCGCTCTACCCGCAGTTCGGCACCGAGCCCAACGGCTACTACATTCCGCCGCGCTGGGTGCCGCGCGATTACTTGAAGCAGATGTTCGGTCCGGGCGTCGATCAAGCCATCGAGCGCTACACTTACCCTGATCGCGAATTGCTCGCCGTGTTGCAGCTTTTTCGCCGTTCCAACCGCATCATCTTCCGCTACGAAATCAAAGAGGGGCCAAAAATTTACGAAGCGACCCTCCGCGGCAGAAAGATCACGCTTTACAACGACACCGTGATCGCCTACGGCCAGAACGGCAAAGAGCTTTTCCGCACCCAGGTGGAAGAGCCGCTGCACGTACGGCCGAACAAGCATGCGAACTCCATATGAATAGAATACGTTCCAGCCGTTCCAGTCGTTCCATCGCTTCGCTCCGTTTGAACGTTTGAACTCTTCCGCCGAGAGGTAACCCATGAACACCGGCGATTCGACCATGGTCCCAGATCATAGCGATATCGACCTCGCCTACTGCCGCGCCGCGCTTTACGGCGCTCTGGCCGTCGGCTTCCAGGCGCCGACCGATGACGGTGTTGCGCGTCTGCTCTCGCCCGAGAGTCGCGCTTCGCTGATTTGCGCCGCCCAGACGCTTTACCCCTCGGCCCGGCCGGATCTCGTTTCCATGATCGAAGCGCTCGCGCGCGCCGACGCCGAGGCGATCCCGGCCCTTCATCGAGAATTGTTCGGCCACACGGCCCGCGGACCGGTGCCCCCTTACGAGACCGAGTACGGCAACGAAGCGTTGTTCCAACAGCCCCAGGAGCTGGGCGACATCATGGGCTTCTACCGCGCCTTCGGCTTGACCCTGAAAGACGGCGCGCGCGAGCGCCCCGATCATATCAGTTGCCAATTGGAGTTCTCGATGTTTCTTGCGCTCAAAGAAGCCTACGCCCTGGAACAGGACGATCGGGAAATGCTCGCCCTGGTGCGCCAGGCGGAAAAGTCGTTTTTGGCGGACCATCTCGGCCGCTTTGTTCCGACGTTTGCGGCCAGGCTCACGCGCCAGGATCCGTCGGGATTCTACGGAGCGCTGGCCGATCTTTGCTTGCGTTTCGTTGCCGCCGAGTGCGAGCGGCTCGAGGTCTCCATCGGCTCGGCCAACCTCGGGCTCCGCCCGGCCGACGACAGCCGCGTTCCGATCGCCTGCGGCAACGGCGCCGGGTGCGCTCCCATGCCGGGCGCGTGCGCGCCCGAGGAGGCCGAGTCGGTATGAGCGCCGCTTTCTCCCTTCGATACGATCCGCGGTTGGTCGAAGAGGCTCTGTTCCAGCTCCAGCGCGGCGGCCGCGTTCTCGAAGAATGGGAGGCCGAGCGGACCCGCATCTACCAGATCCCCGACCCGAGCGAGCGCGACCGGCGCTTTACGGATCTCAGTTACTCGTGGTTTCAGCGGTTGGCCCTGGGACAGGTCGTCGAACAGGCGCTCAGCGAGCAACCTATTATCCTGTCCTCGGTTCCAAGCGGCTTCGTTGTCCGCGCCACCCGATCCGAGGAAGAAAGCGCCGAGCTTTTTGTCGCCGCCGATCGATCTCGGGAAGACGAGCCGCGCCGCACCGTGCGCATCCTCATCCGTCCGGAAACCTTGGTCCGGCCCGAGCCTGCCCTCGCCTTTCTCCGCCATGAACTGTTTCACATCGCCGACATGCTCGACCCCGCCTTTGCCTACGAGCCCGCGCTGCCGAAAACCGAAGGCGGCCCGACCTACGACACGCTGATCGCCAACCGCTATCGCGTCATCTGGGACACGACGATCAACGGTCGCATGGCGCGGCGCGGTTGGCTGCCCGATGGCATTCGCGAGCGTCAGCTCGCCGAATTCCGGCAAGCCTTCCCCATGCTGGAGCATAAAACCGAAGACTGCTTCCGGCGTTTCTTCGATGCGGAGCCGCCGAAGCACGCCGAAATCGCCGCCTTTGCTCTCGATCCGCGATCGTTCGGCAAAAACCAAAGGCCGACCGCCGGAACGCATTGCCCGCTTTGCCAATTTCCCACCCACAGTTTCGAGCCGGAGCCGGAAAATCTCGGCGACGATTTGCTGGCGGCGATCGAGCGGGATTTTCCCCGGTGGACGCCGGACCAGGGATTGTGCGCCCAGTGCGCCGACCTCTATCGGGCAAGCCGCCTATCGATGGCCGCGGCGATGGCGCTGCCCGGAGCGAGTTCTTACTTCACAACCCGATCGGACACCGGCGCGCTGCGCCGCGACGCGGAGGGTCAGAACGATGCGTAGCCTGGAAGAGCTCTTGAAAGAATCTTCGGCGATCCACGGCCATCACTGCGCCGGACAGGTCCTGGGCGTGCGCATGGCGATGGTAGGATGCCGCGAGGTCGGGATCGACGAGCCGAAAGGGTGCAAGAAGCTCGTCGTCTACGTCGAGATCGACCGCTGCGCCACCGATGCGGTGCAGGCCGTCACCGGCTGCTCCCTCGGCAAGCGAACCCTGAAATTTCTCGACTACGGCAAGATGGCCGTCACTTTCGTCAACACCGAAACGAAAAAGGCGGTCCGGGTCTTGGCGCGGGACGACGCCCGAAAGCTTGCGCCCCTGTACGCGGACCAAGGCGCCCATCCCCGGGAGGCGCAGAAGCAGGCCTATCGGGTCATGCCGGAAGAGTCGCTCTTTTTCGTGCAGCCGGTCACGGTGGAGATCCCCGTCTCGGAGATGCCGGGCTATCGCGGCGAGCGCGTCCGGTGCCAAGAGTGCGGCGAAGGAATCAATTTTCATCGCGAAGTGCGCGTTGGCGGCCGCACCCTCTGCGTGCCCTGCGCTCAGGGCGGCCTTTTGCCCAAAACGCAGGGCGCCGAGACATCGAAGCCTAAAGTCGTGCTCATCGTCGGCTACAAGAAGACCGGCAAGACCACCCTGATCGAAAAACTCATTCCTGAACTGTCTCATCGAGGCTATCGAGTCGGCACGGTGAAACATCACCATTCGGATTTTCCCGCGACCTTCGACGGCGAAGGAACCGATACCTGGAGGCACCGCCACGCCGGCGCGGCCGGTGTTGTTTTGGCAACGCCCGTCGAGGTCGCCACGTTTCGGAACAACGGCGGCGGGACCTCGCTGGATGAGATGGTTTCGGCCCTGGGCCCTACCGATATCGTCCTCGTCGAAGGCTTCCACGACGAAGCCCGCGCCAAAATCGAAGTGCTGTCCGCCGGCGCTGATCGACGCGTCAGCGAAACCGACGGCCATCTGCTCGCGGTGGTGTCGCCGGTCACGGCCCGAGCCGCGGTGCCGACCTTCGCCCCCGGCGACATCAAGCCCCTCGCCGATCTGATCGAGCGCGAGGTACTGGCGCGCCCTTGAAAAAAAAAGTTCCCCAAGTCCTGTTCCCTTAGCCTCAGATTGTCAAGATTAAAAGGCCTGACCCGTAAATTGCGCCTTACCCTTGGGAGCGGCGTCGTTGCTGGGCGAAGCTTTTTTCGTTACGCAGTTCTTTGCCCTTGACAACCGGGGGCCTCATAGGTGGTTAGACGCCTCTCTTAGACGGTTGGAGGCAGTTGTCGAGCGCCATGGATAATGCGCAGCACTTCCACGCGGTCTGACCGCACCCGATAAATGAGACGGTATCGCCGAACGATCATTTCCCGCACGGCAGGATCCTCGTACTCTGACACCACCCGTCCACGCTCAGAAAATGTAGCGAGAGAGCGTCCCGCCGCAACCAGCTCCCGCGCTACGGCCGCGGCATAGAATTCCGAGTCACGACAAATATACTCGACGATCGATTCGAGGTCTGCGGTAGCCAAGAGGGACCAAACTACTTCTCGGTCCATCGCGACATCCGCCGCTCAACTTCTTCTTGACTGACAATGCGCCCCTGGTCGATGTCGCGCAACCCCGCGGCGATCGCTTGGCGAACGTAAATCCGGTACTGGATGTCTTCTAGAGTGGCATCATCTGGGAGAGAGTCTAGGATGCGCCGCACTTCTTCTTTCGCAGTTTCCATTGAGTACTCCTTGACCTAGGATTTACTCCACGTAAGTGCCCGCTGCAAGGGTCGGGCTGAACGTGAGGACGCGATGCCATCCGGGGTACCGACTACGCGTCTAACGGGGTTCGCGGCTGAGCTGCGGGCCGAAGGCCCGCCGGATCCAGCCGCGGGTTGGGCCGCTGCAGGCGATCGAGACCGCGGCGCGAAGTCGCGAACCCCGTTCACCTGCGCGCCGAGGCGCAGCCGAAGGCGAGTCGGGTGCAACGCGGGGTTGGGTGCGTACTTGACATGGAAACGCCCTACCAAAACCTGACGATACAATGGAGTATGACGTTCGTCTATTCCATTTTCAGGACTCACTTGCCTTTTCCATCTCCCGCAACCCTGAAAAGAGTTCATTAGACCAAATTTGATACTTGCAGAGAAGTTCAGTGAAATCTTTGTTTCTCCACACTTTTAAATCAACAATGATGTCTTCGAGTGAGAGAATATCATGAAAGCCGTATTTTGCGATGACACTGGCGCGACCTTGTTTTGTACATCTACCCCACACCAAAATCGAGCCACTGATGAGCTGGGGCTTGCCGCCAATAGTTACAGTGTGCTGGTTTGCGTTCTTGGCCGTTTCGAGAAAGAGTTGAAAAGCCTTTTTAGTATGGTGATCGAGTTGAGTGGGTGATTCGAGAGTGAGAAATCGGTAGTTGCCGAGTTCCAACTCGCATTTCATTTCAGCAATATATACATGACCGTCGTTTTTGGACTCGAAAGCAAAGTCCAATGTGTAGCCGCGTGTTCTTCCTACGGGCTTAATGGTTGGTCGGCCTAAATTCCTGTAGGGTGACTGGTTATCTTGCCCCCAGCACCGAACAATCTCTTCACTGAAAATCCCAAAAAGCCGTGACAAGAATTTGTCACGTGGGCTATTGCCGGACTGAAATAGGCTTTGAAATGTGATTGGCATAAATTGACTCCGTTGATTCCGTGCGAAGCACCCAACTATTAAGTGAACTGCTTACGTTCCGGGATATCCCGCGCGGGATATCCCGATCCGAATTTTACCGCTCCCAACATAAAACACCCGTAATGTCGACCGCTTCGCGCCGCCGTGTCAAGGCCGTTTTCCCGTGCTACACCGCTTGGCTTCGCGGGCTATCCAGATATCAGACCGCAGTATAGCGCGGCGCCACCGAGTAAAACTAAAGCCGACACCGCACCAACCTCGTCGACTGGAGCGGCATCACAGCCGATCCGGCGAGGCCGTCGGGCTCTTCGGTGCCTGCTTCTGGGCTGCTGCGATCGGCGCTAGAGATAGGAGCAACGCGGCAAACACGAGGAGCGAGGCGGCAAGGCTAAGGGCGGAGGGGTGTCTCATCATCACACCTCCTAACGGGGTTCGCGGCTGAGCTGCGGGCCGCAGGCCCGTCGGTTCCAGCCGCGGGTTCGGTCGCCGCAGGCGGTCCACTGCACGCGAGGGTTAGGCGGCGGCCGCGGCTATACACGCTACGCTACGCATTACGGCTCCTCCGGTATGAGGGGGCTGGCATTCCGGTAGTTGAAGTAGGTTTGCGCGTGCTTCTGGTCAAACAGCCACCCGTAGAACTTTGGATTGACGTTGCCAGCACGAAACAACGCGTGCACGAGCGCATCGACATCCTCAACGGCGATCTGATACTCGGGCACTTTAGGACCCTCAAGTTGCATGTGCCTTGCACCCGACGGGAATCCAATTCCGAGGAGTCCACCGCCGCTGATCAGGTTCTCCGGATATCGAATCTTCTCGAAGTCATGAAGCTTCGCAACGACTGATCCGAATCGTTCAAGTGACTCGTTTTGAAAGTACTCGCGGAACTTGCACCAGAGAGCGTTCAGATCATGTCCATTCTTGCCGCGAGGAATACCCGAGAAACCGACTCTCTTGACCAGGCAGCCCTTCAGGAAAATCTCAATCGCGTGGTGCAGGAGGTTTGCTGAGACCGGCATGCACTGGCTCGGGGCTGCAAACCTTCCTGCTACGGGGTATTGGAGACCGACGTCGAACGCGCGCATCAGGTATTCATCGGTGGAAATTGCACTTGGGCTCATGCTGCCGCCTGACGTTAGGATGAGCGACGCGTCTTTCGCGTTCGTCCCATCCTTTTGTTAGGCGCGGATATACCGTACCTTTTTTGTATAGTCTCCAGCGAAATCGTTTTTCCTGCTCGAACTTCCTTTCTCGAAGTTTCGATAATTTTCAAAAACTGCGGATTTGTGCTCAACGCCAGCGACTCTCGATCCACCTTTCTTAAAGAGACCAAAGCAGCGACAGGTCGTTTCTTTTTCGTGAAAATCAGCGTCTCTTCCTCTGCAGACTCTGCAACGTCGAGGAAAGATTGGATCTCTTTCGGTAATTTCATCGCCTTCATATCTGAATCTCCTTGCCTGAAACGATAAGCTTGTTTCCTTTCTTGATTCCGATCGCGAGAATGTTCACGAAGTCTCGTTCCAGCGCGTCCACTTCATAGAAAACCCGGAGATAACCAACTCGTAATTCCCAGGGCGCCAAAACATTAGGACGCAGCTGCTTTCTGTTCCGTGTTTCGCGCAACGGCTCGTTTTTCAATTGGACTTTGACGGAATCGACACGATCGCTTGCTGTCGAGCGGTCAGCTCCGCAAAATGATCCTCGGCCGACTGAGTGAAACGGATCCGATACGCCACGGGGCGAGTCTAACACTTCTACACCATTTGGACATGCGGTCGGAATTTGGCGCCTAACGGGGTTCGCGGCTGAGCTGCGGGCCGCAGGCCCGCCGGATCCAGCCGCGGGTTCGGCCGCTGCAGGCGGTCGAGACCGCGGCGCGAAGTCGCGAACCCCGTTCACCCGACCGTCTGCGGTCGGGTGAACGGCAGGCTGACCCGCTACGTCGGGTCAAGCCTAAGTTAGATTTCGCGCCTGCCACTTAAGCCACGTCGAGCAATACACGCGGATTCTTGGCCGCAACGACAAGCAAAGTTCTTGCAGCGCCGGATGGGGCTCGCCGCCCCTGCTCCCAGTCCTGTAGAGTGCGAACCGAAACACCAAGTAGCTGGGCAAATCGTGCTTGAGAAAGTCCGGTCTTTTTGCGAATACTTCGGACCTCGGGAATGTTGATCACACGGCCATACTCGCCGCGCTTAATTTCACGAAGACCTTCAAGGATCTCGATACCAATGTTGCGTTTCGATTTAGCCATTTTCAACCTCCTTTCGAATCCGCCGCAAAACATGGGCGGGGATGTTCTCAGCTACGTTCTTCGGATATATGGTCAGCATCCAGATCACGCCCTGGGAAATTCTGGGATAGTAGATCACGCGATGCCCTCCACGCTTCCCTCGTCCCGGCGCGCGCCAGCGAACTTTGCGTACGCCACCTGAGCCGGGAATGACATTCCCAGTTTCAGGATTATCCATCAAGACCTTTTGAAGCTCATGATACTCATCGTCATCCAGGTATTCTTGAACAAGGCGAGTAAAGAGCCGGGACTCAACGAAGCTGAACAGAGTGCATTGTACGGCTTTGCCGTATGGAGGTCAAGAGTCAGCACAAGAGACTGGGTGAAAGCTAACTATTACTAAGCAGTCCGCAATTTAGAGACTATGCGGCAGCGGCGTAACAGGTATCAGGTGCCTGAAAGAAAGAGCGAACGATCTTGGGACTCCTTTGCAGGTACCGAAGCCTTGCTACCACAGCCCGATGCAAATCACGTGGGCCGTGAACCAGTGTGCGGCCCACGCCGTTGTGTTTCACGTCATTCCA
>DATMBL010000081.1:0-7293 GCA_035559295.1 Candidatus Eiseniibacteriota bacterium | reverse complement strand
TCGAAGAACTGAAGAGCGACGGTAAAAGGCGCGCCTGTCGTAGCTTCGCACGTCCCCGTACCCGACATCACCACCGGGGCGCCGTTCGCCACCATGGAATCACAAGCCGCTCGCGTCGCCTCATCCTCAAAACCGGACTGGCCTTGCAAAGCTTTTGCCGCCGCAAGGGCCGCTGCGTCAACCAGGCGAGAGATTCTCGCCTTTTGCAAGTACGCGCGCCCGAAATCGACGGCAAAGCCGATAAACGTACCGAGCAGCGCAAACGATAGCGTTAAAAATACCAACACAGACCCTCTTTGGTTTAGTTTTAGCCTACACATATTCGTTCCTCTTAGTTTGCAGTTCCACTAACGTCGGTAAATATCGCCCTTTCGTAAAAAATTTTGTCAAAACCACTCCCCACGAACGTGATCACGTCCGGACCGTAGTCATAAAACACTTCTATCGCATGGAAGGTTTGACCCGGTGCGACGTTGTTGAACCCGCCGACAGCTGCGTTTACAACCGATCCCTCGGTACCCAACTTACTTGATTGAGCCAAAGCACCGCGAACGATCTGGCCATTAGGCTCTATATTGTCGATGATGTAAGTGCATTCCGGCGTGCAGGGTGTGCCCGGTTCTTGAACGATTCTCGAGTAAATGATCCGCCACTGGCCCGGATTGCCGGCGCCCATCGTTGGATCCGCTGCCGCGATGATTGCGTCGAGCGCGTCGTCCGGATCCGTGCCGCGAGAGGCGAGGTTCGCGCCTTCCCGCACGGTGTGAGTCAGTGTCAGGTAAGTGCTTATAGCGGAGCCGACTTCGACGACGCCGTAGACCAGAAGGAGCATCAAAGGCAGAATCAAAGTCAGCTCGACCAGCGTCTGACCTTTATCGGAAGAAACAGCGCTACGGCTCATACTTCACCTCTAAGCATACGGCTCGTTTCGCCAGGTTGTGTGCAGTTGGAACGGCAAACCGCCGGAGGGAAAAAACTGAGAGAAGAAAGGCACCAATGCCGGCTTAACCACATTCACCGTCACCATGACGGTTTGATTCGGACCTCCGCCGGGAGGACAGCTCGTGCCATCAATGCACGTGTACTGAAAATCCGAACCGCTGGGACACGGGATTCCTACGGCAATCAAGTTCGCGCAAAAAACATCATGGATCATTTGATCCCGTGGAATCGGATTGCCGCTTCCGTCCACCCCTGTTTGGCCCGTGACCATGTAACGACCGGCGGACCTGAGCGCGTTCTGCAACGTCACCTTCGTGTAAAGCAAGTGGGAAAACTCAACGATGGCAAAAAAAACGCTCATGAATATGAGGAAGCCGAAGGTCAGCTCGACGACCGCTTGGCCTTTCCCGCCTCGTAACAGACTTGAACTCATCTTCGTCCTCCCGACGGTGTTGCCATCAAAGTCCTACCAACGGCCCCACCCCGAGAGCAGAAATCATGCCACTCCGGGCCTCATCTCAGCGCCCCGAAAGCGATGCAAAATCAAGCCCTTGGAAAGCGGCCGGCCATGTCCCAAGCCGCTACGGGCAAAGACACTGACAAAGCCGCTTTTACAGAGACAAGATTGACGCTACGGCCGTCCAATTTCGTCTGGGCTTACCAGAACCGGCGAACAAAAATGGCGGGGTGTCGGTGAAAATGAGCGACACGGAACTCGTCGCGATCGAATTGATCGGGCAGCCTTGTCCCGGCGCCCGGCTGCCGTGGAAAGTGCCGCGCACGGAGGGAGGAGAAGGATGTCAGCTACTGTCCTGCTTTAGCGCCGTCGATGATCTCGCGACGGCGGAAGCACTGGATCACATGGTCATTGACCAAGCCGGTCGCCTGCATGTGCGCATAACAGATCGTCGAGCCGACGAACCTGAAGCCGCGTTGTTTCAGGTCTTTGCTCAGCGCATCGGATTCCGCGATCGATGTCGGGTAATCCGCCAGTCGCTTCAGTTTGTGCACTATCGGTTTCCCGTCAACGAAACGCCAGATATAGCGATCGAAGCTGCCGAACTCCTCCTGGATTTTGAGGAAGCATTTAGCATTGTTGATCGCCGCGAGGATTTTTTGTTCGTTTCTGATAATCCCGGCATTTGAAAGCAAGCGCCGCCTTTGGGACTGTCCAAAGCGCGCAACCTTCTCCGGGTCGAAGCCCGCAAACGCTTGCCGATAAGCTTCACGTTTCCTTAAAACCGTGTACCAGCTGAGTCCGGCCTGGGCTGCCTCGAGCGTAAGAAACTCGAAGATCGTGCGATCATCATGAACCGGCACGCCCCACTCTCGATCGTGGTACCGAACGTAATCGGGCTTGCTCAAATCGAGCCAGGGACAGCGAACCACCGAAGCATCGTCTCGAGCCGTGCCGCTCATGATGCCGAGCGACGTTGCCGGCCGTGCGCCGGTATTCGCGCGATGATCCGACGGCCTTGTCCGGGAACAGACGCCAAGCGGCTTTGACGATCGATCTCCCTTTGCAGCGCCTCGACCTGATCCAGGATCCCGATGAGTTTCACCCCTAAGTCGGTAAGCCTGTATTCGACTCTCGGAGGGATCTCGGCAAAAATCTCTTTGTGCAGTATCCCATAGCGAACCATTTTCGAAAGGCGTTGGTTCAAGACTTTCGTCGATATTCCCTCGATTTCGCGGCGCAGCGCCCCGGGACGGCACACCCCCTTTCGCACCTCTGCAAGCACCGAAAGCGACCATTTGCAGGCGATGATGTCCTCGAGGATTCGCGCTACCGGAATTTTTCTCTTCATTTTTATGCTCGAGATTTCCCTAAAATGAACCGTTTGGTGCCTACCACACCGACCGGTAACTACTGTACAGCTCCGCGATTTTGAGTTTAATGAATCCGAGATTCTGACATGCCGCCTTTATGTAACACAGGAGGTTTTTGACGTGAAGAAAAATCTGCTCGTCGCTGTTTTGTTTGTTCTCGCCACGGTGGCATCGGCACAGGAAGCAGACGTCGATTTCCCAAAGGACTATCGCCGCTGGCAGCACGTCAAATCGATGGTGATCCAGAAAGGTCATCCACTATTTGACGCTTTCGGCGGTATCCACCACATTTACGCAAACGCAAGGGCCGTGCAAGGATACCAAAAAGGCAAGTTTCCCGATGGTTCGGTGATCGTTTTCGACCTGCTCGAGGCTGTCCCCGAGAACAACGCAATCACCGAGGGCAAGCGCAAAGTGCTAGGCGTGATGCAGAAAGACGCCAAACGGTTCAGCAAGACCGGTGGCTGGGGGTTTGAAGGTTTTGCCGGCGGCGACCCAAAGAACCGAGTCGTAAAAGACGCCGTCAAGGCCTGCTTCGAATGCCACAGCTCGCAGAAGGACAAAGATTACGTCTTCAGTAGCTGGCGGAATTAGAGCCGGGTCCGGATGAGATTCCGGGCGCAGAGGCAAACTCTTCCGCGTTCCGCCGGCGCGACAAACGCAACGCAGGAGAGCGCGCTGATTTCTCAGCCTCGACTCGGCCCCCCCCTGTCGCAGGGAGAGGAGACTAAGCCGGACGCCGTCCAGCCGCGACCGTCGCCTTCACGGTGGAGGCGGCACTCACGGCCGTGAACGATCGCTATTTTGCCCTGGCGTAGTCGACCATTCCCTGGAAATCGACCACGACAACGGGCTCGTTCCCGACAACCCAGCCGTCGTGACCGGACGGCAGTAAGGAAACGTCCCCGGGACGGCAATCGAATTCGCTCCCGTCATCCATTTTGACGCGGAGCACGCCCGCGACATGGTACTGAAAGTGCGGCGCCTCGCAGCTCTTGGTTTTCACCAAAGGCTGCACCGACGTGGACCACCGCCACCCCGGCTCGAAAGTCGCCCGTCCGATCGTCGCTCCCCCGATCTTGACGAGCTCCAGGCGACCTTTTGGAAATTCGCGCACCTCATCGGGCTTGCCAAAGCTCTTCAGTTCGGCTTTTTCCATAATTCACCTCTTTCCTGAACGAACTCCGGCCGGTGTAGGTTTACAGGAGCACCACAAACCGCTATATCAGCACTGATAATGCAGTCAATCGACCGGCCGCGCGCCGGTCATGGAGCCAGCAGATGATTTTTCTGACCAACGAGCACATCCAACAAGTTCTCGATATGCCCACCTGCATCGAAGCGATGGAAGCGGCTTATCGCGATTTGAACGAGGCGCGCGCCGGTTATCGGCCGCGAATCGATTTCTACGTCCCGGGAGAACCGCACTACTACCGTTGGGGAACGATGGAGGGCGCATCGCGGCGCCTGGGCGTTTTCGCGATCCGCATGAAGTCCGACATGCTCGCCTGGGAAAATCAGGACGGCTATATGGTCGAGGACAAATACTGCATCGAGAGAGGCCGGTACTGCGGCTTGATCCTGCTCACCAGCACACGCAATGCCGAGCCGCTCGCGATCATGAACGACGGTTACCTGCAGCATATGCGCGTGGGCGCGTGCGCCGGGCTCGGCACCAAGTATCTCGCGCGCGAGAATTCACGGGTGCTCGCGATGATCGGCTCCGGCGGCATGGCTCGCACCTACGCCGCCGCGATCAAGCACGTGCGGCCCATCGAAACGATGCGCGTCTTCAGCCCGACCCGAGCCAACCGGGAAGCCTACGCCCGAGAAATGACGGAAAAGCTGGGAATCGACGTGGTGCCCGTCGAATCGCCCGAAAAAGCATTAAAGGGGGCCGATGTGGTCGCGCTCACGACCGATTCGCTGGTGCCGGTCATCAAAGCGGAGTGGCTCGAACCCGGCATGCACATCAACAACGTGCGCAACAACGAAGCCGGACCGGATGTGCTCGAACGGGTTGATATCATCGCGCGCTTGGGAACGTCTACCCTCTTCGCCGACCGCTCCGCCGCCCAGGTAACGACCGGCAGCGACGGGATGTTCGGCTATATCGCCGGAACCGAAGAGGAAAAGCGAAAAATTCCGGCGGCCCCGTTTCACGCCATCGACAATCCCGGGATCGGGACGGTTCCCGACATCATGGCCGGCCGCTGGGCGGGCCGGACCGATGATCGGCAGATTACCTTTCTCAACAATCAGGGCACGCAAGGGCTTCAATTCGCGGCCGTCGGCGGCACCGCGTACAATCTCGCGAGAGCGAAAGGGTTGGGCCACCCCCTGCCGCTGGAGTGGTTTACGCAGGACATCAGGGATTAGTAGTTGACATCAGGGATTAGTAGTTCGGAGTGTCGGCTATCGGAGCGCGAGGTCAAGGAGCTGCCTGCGATCGGCAGACCGGCCGATCATAGCGCGCAGGAGAATCCGTCATGGCGCTTCTACGGTACGTGGCGTTTGTCAGTGAAAACCCGGAAAAGCTTGCCGATTTCTATCGGCGCTTTCTCGGGACCGAAGAGTTGGGCCGTTCGCCGGACGGGGACATCTCGATCACCGATGGCTTTTACAACCTGACGTTCTTCAAGCGCCGCCCGGAGCTTCATGAGATGCGGATGGAATGCGGGTTACACCATATCGGCTTACAGGTCGATGATGTGGAGGAGATCAAAAACCGGTTCCTCGCTTTCAATCCTCGAGGAGTCGTCCTGCAGGAAGCGAACGATATCCATCACGGCGAGATTCGGATTCATGACCCGGAGTGTTTTCCCGTCAGTTTATCGACGCGCGCGTTCGGTGTTCCTGCGGACGCGAAAAGCGGCGCTCCGCGCTTGCGTCACATCGCCTACAACGCCCTTGATCCCGACACCATGTTGCGGTTTTACACTCAGGTCCTCGGGCTGCGCGAGGTGCCCTCGAGCTACGAACGGCGAAGGCAGGGACTAGGCAACCGCTTTGCCGGAGACGGCGAGACCAATCTGGCGATTCATCCATTCTACAGCCGCGTCGAAGGCCACGAGGCGAAGTTTGGGATCAATCACGTCGGTTTTCTCGTGCGCGACATGCAGTCGATCATCGCCGAACTCGGTCGGGTCATGCAAATCGCCCCCCGCCCTTCTACTCGCCCCTACGCCGAGTTTCGCTTTCGCGATCCCGAGGGGAATGCGCTCGATCTGTCTCAAACCAAAGGCTGGGAAGTCGATATCGGCAAATGGGAAAAAGCGGCTGCCTCGTAGCAGGGCGGCCTATCGACCGACGCCGTGCGGCGTCGGCGAGCCACATGCCGTAAGCTCCGTGGCGATCAATGGAAATGGCTGCCGCCGTCAACGTTGAGCAATTGCCCCGTCATGAAGTCACTGTCGGACGACGCTAGAAAGAGTACCGTTCCCACCACATCCGCTTCGACCTGAGTCCGCTTGAAGCAACGCGCCTGATTGCGCACGCGCTCGTATTCGGGATCGACTTTCCGGCCTTCGGTCACCGTGAAACCCGGCGAGACGGCGTTCACGCAGATATTGTAGTCGCCCAGCTCCCGCGCCATCGCCCGCGTCATCGCGATCACGCCCCCTTTCGAGGTCACGTAGTGGATATAGTTCGGGTTTCCCGTTAACGCGACCGTCGAGGAGATGTTGATGATCTTCCCTCTTTTTTGCTTTTGCATGTGCGGCACGACGGCCTTGGCGCATAGCCACACGCCGCGCAGATTAACCGCCATCGCTTTGTCGAATTCTTCGACCGTCATTTCCCAAAACGGTCCTTTCCAGACCGACATGAAATAAGCGGCATTGTTGACGAGCACGTCAACGCCGCCGAAACGCGCTACGGTTTCCTCCACCATGGCTTTGACGCTTTGCTCGTCCGAAACGTCGCATGTCATCGTGATGGCGTTACCGCCCATGTCGCGGATCGCGCCGGCGACGTGGTCTGCCGGCACGATGTCGGGCAGCGCGACCCTGGCGCCCTCCCTCGCAAACGCGAGCGCGTAGGCCTTGCCGATCTTTCCGCCGCCGCCGGTGATGATCACCGATTTGTCTTTGAATCGCATGGTCTCCTCCCCGGTCGCTTTTCGTTATCGTCTTCGCCTCGCCCATGGCTAGCACCGAGGCACCTCTGCGTCAATTCCCGGCTTTTGCTCCGCGGTGTTTCCGCGCGCCGTCCCGACCTGCGGCGACCGATCCTCCGGCCACAACGTTTCCGCCGTCGCTCCGTTAATTGACCCCACTCGAATGCTGGCATATGATCCGATCACGGACATCATCCGTTGTTGGAGCGAGCCGTGGCAAAGCTCAAACTCACGATTGCCTGCGATCAGTACGACTACCTTCAGCCGCTGCGCGAGGGCAAGATCCGACCGGAAGGCATCGATCTGAACCTGATCACGGTCGAAAGCGGCGTGCGCCATCAGCGAATGGCGCATTACGGCGAGTACGATGGCTGCGAGTTTTCGATGTCCTCGTATCTCGTTGC
>DATMBL010000080.1:0-9957 GCA_035559295.1 Candidatus Eiseniibacteriota bacterium | reverse complement strand
CTCACGCCGATTTTCTTTGGCGCCGCGCTGACGTTGAGCGGTGTCCGGCTCTCGGCGGTGCCGCACTGGATGACGGATTTCGCCCAGCTCATGTTCGGACTCGTGCTCGGCGCTCGTTACGAGCGCGCTTTCTTTGTCCGTTACAAGCTCTTCGTTCCGTTCGCGCTGCTAAATTCGGTTTTCACGCTGATCGCCTCGGTCGCCTTGGGGATCGTCCTCGCGCGTGTCTTCGGGCTGCCGGTGGCGGCCATGATCATCTCCACCGCGCCCGGCGGACTGGCGGAAATGACGATCACGGCTCAAGCGCTCCAGATCAGCGTTCCGCTGGTGGTTGCGTTTCATCTGTTTCGCGTCGTCATGGTCAACATGGGAACACAATACATCTACGGTCTCGCCGAGCGGATGCTTAACCGGAGGGCAAGCGGCAAAACGTAACCCCTCCTGCTCGCCAAATGCGAGCTTCCTTCATCCGCCGACCTGCACTCGGGTTCAAACCGTTTGTGCTGTTCAGTCCGCTCAAGACGTGTTGAACAACTGGAACCGTTGGAACCAGTTGAACGCCGACTTTCAGCACGCTTGTCCTGAAACGCGATTCGCGCTACGGATAGCATCTCAATCAACCGAAGCTTGGAGGAATCCAATGAACGACTGTCGCGCCGCGGTCATTACCGCTCACAATGAGCCGTTGAAAATCCAGCGCGTGCCGATCCCGGACCTTAACCCCGGGGCGCTGCTCGTGCGCATCGCGGCATCAACGCTCTGCGGCACGGATGTACACCGCTGGCATGGCCCGCTCGGGGGCGGTGATAGCCTGCCGATTATCACCGGCCACGAGCCCTGCGGCTACATTGAACGCATCAATGGCGAGCGCACCGATATCCTAGGGAGCCCTGTGAAGCCGGGTGATCGGATCGTTTGGAGCTACGTCGCTTGCGGATCCTGTTACTACTGCAGCGTCGCGCTGCAGCCGTGCATCTGTCCGGGACGCGCGTCCTGGGGCCATAACCGCAGCGACCGCTATCCGTACCTGCTCGGCAGCTGCGCCGAGTACATGTACGTTCCGCCCGAATGTCTGATCATCAAAGTGCCCGATACGGTCTCTTCCGCCTCCGCAGCCGCCGCGGCATGCGCCTACCGCACGGTCATGCACGGCTTCGACCGGCTCGGGGCGATCAAGAGCCACGAAACCGTCGTGATTCAAGGAAGCGGGCCGCTCGGCAACTTTGCGACCGCCGTGGCGCGCGATCACGGCGCAAAACAGGTGCTGGTCATCGGCGCCCCCGCGGCGCGCCTGCGCGTCACGCAGCGCATGGGCGCCGACGCGGTCCTGAATCTGGACGAGATAACCGATCCGAAACAGCGCCGCAAGTGGGTCCACGAGCATACCGACGGGCGCGGCGCGGACATCGTGATCCAGGTCGCTAACAATATGGCGGTTCCCGAGGGGCTCACCTTGCTCCGGGACGGCGGCCGATACGTCAGCATCGGTGCCGGCGGAAGCGCCGCCCTTGAAGTGCGGACGCTACCCCAGGAGATGACGTTTTACACGATCCGATCCGGCGAGCCGAGACACTGGCTGCAGGCGATCGAGTTCCTCGCATCACGCCGCAACACCTTTCCCTTCGAGGAGATGATCAGCGCCAGCTACACGCTTGATCAGATCAACGAAGCGATGCAGGCGATGGCGAGCTACCAGGTCGTCAAACCCGTAATCCGGTTGGAGTAGACTGAAAATCTCACCACGAACCACACGAAGGGCCCAGCGCGGCTACGCCGCAACCAAAAGAGAATGGGGAAACCTCGCGCAAAGCGCGCAAAGATCGCCAAGGAAAAGATTACTGGAGTACTGGAGTATTGGGCCCATTACTCCACTCCATTACTCTGGACGAAACGCTGCGGTTCAATTGACCTTATTGATATAAGCGCCGGATGTAGCCGCTGTCGTGAACGTCGCGGAGGTAATGAAAATCCCAGAGCGCAAGCGGATTGAAGCGCTCGATTTCGGGGTTTCTCTTGAGCGCCAACGCAAACACGTTCTCGATCGCTTCAATGCTCGGGTAGAGGCTCGGCTCGAGCGACGCGGCTTGCGTATCGTAGAAGCACGTCCACTCCTCGTCCGACTCGATCCGGAGAAGCTCGGAGCAATGGCGGCGTAGAATCCGCAAGGTATCGTCCCGGCGGGTCTTGAAGCAATGGATCGCGTCCGCCAGCGCCATGAGAAGCGCGCGCACTTCCTCCTCATGGCTGTCCACGTACGTGCTCGTCGTGGTCAGCGTCACCCCTTCGATCATCGGCATAGTCGGCACTTCCAGGATGCGCGCGCCGAGTTTGCGCGCGCGCAGCGCATCGACCGCGCGGATGAAAGTCGCGGCGTACTTTTTTTCCATGACTTCTCGCACCCGGTCCACGCCGCGCTTCGCGCCGGTCACGAGTTCGACATCCCGCCCTTCTTCCAATCCATGCTTACGCAGGTAAAGCCACACGTTGAGGCCCGTATGACCGTCGTAGTCATCCATCCCCACGCGCTTGCCCTTCAGATCCGCCAAACCGTTCACGCCGTCGCCCATCACGAGAAAATTTTCGCGCCACGAGTTGTTGCTCTGGGCAATGTGGACGTAAGGGTCGCCGTAGAGCGCGCGCCGAGCATAGAGGTTGTGATGATTGCCCGAGACGATGTCGAGATCGCCCGATTTGAGGCCTTCGGCTGCCCGTCGGCGTTGGCCTTCCATCGAGCCCAGATCGATTTCGAGCCCGTGCTTCTCGAGAAAACCGCATTCCTCCGTCACCTTCCACAACGGCACGTGGCTGGGCGCGCGATAGTAGACTCGGATCTTTTTCTTGTCCGGCATGACGGGCCTCCCGGCGCCGCGTTTCAATGACCGCTACTCGTTGACGGCCCGCGCCGCCCGGTTGCGGCCCATCTGAGCGATCGAGACCATCAGGTTGGTATCGATCAGCACGTGCTTTTCCGGGTCCCGGATCACGCCCATCGGATCGTGCCCTTCCTGAACCCGCTTCATCTCGCGCATCATAATCTGACGCAATAGGATAACGCCGCGATCGGAGCTGGTCAGCCGCTCGGCGGTTCGGTCCGCGATCGGCCCTTGCGTTTCCCAGGCCATGTGATCCTGCGCCTGAACTTCGTCCATGCGGAATTTGGCGTACGGATGAAGGGCGTCCAGCGGACTCTTGTACGGCGCGATGTACTCGAACGGCACGTCTTCGTCTTCCACGATCGAGCCGTCTTCGGTGGGATAGAAACGCACGAAATAAATCTTCGTGTGCGTGTCGTCCATGGGCACGCGGATCTGAGACGCATTGCCCTGGCGCAGGATGTTGGGGAAAATCAACGGATGCTCGTCGATCATCCCGTTTCGATACGTGCGCCGCTTCATGATGCCGTACGGTACTTCGTAGAAATCGAAGCTCGCGACATCGTCGGTGAACCCGCGCGTGGTGCTGGCCACCGGCCGGCCCCGCCCGGCGGTATTTTGGTGCAGGATCTGAAGATGCGCGGGATCGACCGAGTTTTCCATCGGCTGAAACCAATTGCAGTCGAGCCGCGGCTGCACGAAGATCTTCCGCCGGCCGTCCTTGCGTTCCCAGATATCGTACTTGGGCAACAGCGGGGCGGCTCCCGGTCCCATGTACGCCCAGTAGAGACCGGCGTACTTCGCAACCGGATACGATTTCTGCTTGACCGTCAGGCAAAAACGGCTCTCTCGCGGTTCGGCCGGAGTTTCCAAGCAGTTGCCTTTGACGTCGAACAGCCAACCGTGGTAGGCGCACGCGATGCCGCGCTCCTCGGTGCGGCCGTAGAACAGCGAAGCGCCGCGGTGCGGGCAGCGCTCGGCGATCAAGCCGACACGATCGCTCTTGTCGCGAAACAGCACGAGCGTTTCGCCCAGAATCTGCACGAGCTGCGTCGGCTGTTCGGGAGTCAGTTCTTTGACGATGCCGACCGGCATCCAATAACGGCGCAGTAATTCCCCCGCCGGTGTTCCCGGTCCGACCCGCGTGAGCATCTCGTTTTCTTCCCGCGTCAACATGGTGTCGCCCTCCGTTGTAGGCTGCGTTGGGGGTACTTCCCGGTATTGACCGGGGAGGCTCAGGTGATGATTCCTTCCTAGCGCCTGCCCGCTTTGGCGAAAGCCTCCTCGATGATCTTCATGATCGGCTCGACGTCCGTGTACTGCGGCAAGCTGCTGATCAAGTACTTGCCGCCGACTTTCGGCACGGAATCCGGATCGGTGAGCATCCCTTTTTGGATATCGACTCTGAGCGAGTTATTGTTGGTTTTCTCCTGCCACTTGAGTTGTCCTTCCCTCGAGAGCAACCAGTTGAGAAACACCTTCGCGGCGTTCGGGTGCGGGGCTCTGTTGACCAGCGCCACATGGCCGAACCCGCCCGACATGTGTGACTCGTCGTCGGGAGCATCGATGACATCGACGGGGAGGCCCTGCTTTTTCGCCTCTTGCACGTCGTTTCGGGTCGCGAAGAGGTAAAGTTGATATTTGCCTTGGGCGAGCCAGTCGAGCATGAGCCGCTGATCGCGACCGACCGCCACGTCCATGTCACTGAACAGGCGGCGCAAAAATTCCCCGCCGAGCTTCGGGTTGTAGTACACGCTCCGCAACGTCTGAATGTGACCGCGCGCTTTGGGATCGTAGGCGACGATCTTCCCCTTCCACTTGGGATGGAGCACGTCCCAGTGAGACTTGATCCCAGCCACGTCGGCCGTCTTGGTGTTGTACGCGGCGAGCGCGGTGTTGACGTTGCCCTGCATCATGAAGACGTACTGCGACTTCGGGTCCGCATAGATGTGCGTGTTGTTGAACCAGTTGGCGGTATCCGTGACCTCGGGCAGGACCAGCGCCGGCGGAATCGGATCGAGCAGGCCGCCCTCGTACAGGACCTCGAGCAGCGTGCCGGAACCGCCGATAAATACGTCGGCAAGAAACTTCCCGGCTCGTCTTTCGGTCACGAGACGCTGCGCGTTGTTCGTTCCCGATCCCGGCACGTACACCAGTTTGATCTTCGCAAAGGCGCCTTGGAAGGAGGTGATCGCGTTCTGATAATGGATTCCCGGTGGTCCGTAAATCGTCACCTGGCCTTCCTTTTCAGCCGCGGCGATCAGCTTGTTCCAGTCGGCAGGCACGGGAGTTTTTCCGGATGGTGAAGCGGCGGCTCCGGCCAACGCATCCGCGCACCCCACAAGCGTCCAGAGGAGCATTGCAAAGAGAAGGAAGATCCTGGGGGCGCCACGATGGCGCCGTCGATCGAGTGAGGCGATCATTGCACGCGGGCTTTCCACTACGAAGATCCTATCCAACGAGAGCGCTCGAACACAAGCGCTTTTTACGAGAAACTCAAGAAAAATCAAGCGCTTATGTTAAAGCCTGAACTATTTAGATGCGAACGATTTGAGCGTCAAAGAGAGCTGCGGGCGGCCTATTCCTCGCGTTTTGGCTGCAGCATCGTCTCGTATCCTAGGTTTTCCAGCGCCTCGACCACTGAGAGCCCCCGGCGAATTCCTTCGGCCATTTTCGCCTCCGCGGCGGCGATCTTTTCCGCTTCGGTCACCACTTGCTCTTCCCTGGCACGGGGGATGATCACGACGCCGCTCCCGTCGGCAATCACCAGATCGCCCGGGTGGACCTGGACGCCTGCGAATTGAATTTCTTCATTGCACGATGCTTGGGTCACGCGCCCGCGCGCCGTCATAGGCACCGCGCCGCGAGCGTACAGCGGAAACGCGAGCGTTCGGCTCTCGTCGATATCGCGGCACGCCCCGTCGATCACGATGCCGGCAATGCCTTTGAGCTTCGCCGCAAGCGACAGCAGTCCGCCCCAGCACGATTCGCCCGGCCTGCCGCCGTTGTCCACGACTATGACGTCTCCCGAGCGCGCGGCCATGATCGTCGCCGTGCCGAGATGCTGTTTCGGCTTTTCCAAACCGACCGGCTTAATCTTCATCGTCACCGCGCGCCCTGCGATACGGGGACACGACCACATCGGCCGCACTCCATACGTTGCGCCCTTCAGCCCGAGGCGGTCCAACGCGTCCGATACGGCGCAGGTATCGAGCTTCAACAATCGTTCGACGATCGGTTCATTAGCCATTTGGTCTCCTGTGCACGCGGACTGGCGCGCGATCGCTCCACTATAAAAAGCACGAACTTCCCAGCACGGCAGAGCCGCAACCGAGACGCCTCGGACACTTACCATAGAGAACCGACGGGCACGAAGTTAAGAAAGTGAAAAGCACACTCTCCTGACCTTCGTGTCCGTTGTGTGCTTCCGTGGCGTGATGGTGTTTTACTTGTCGCCTCACGATGCTAGAGAAAAATTTGCCCAAGCCACGAAAATTCTGAGCATCTGCTCGGGCCAGGCCTTGGCGCGCGAAGCCGATTACGGTCGCCAAACTACTCGGGCAAATGGCACACGGCTTCGATGTTGTTGCCGTCCGGGTCGAGAACAAACGCGCCGTAGTAATCGGGATGGTAGATTTTCCTGACTCCGGGCGCGCCGTTGTCCTTCCCCCCTGCGGCGAGCGCGGCCTCATAAAACTGCCGCACCTCCCGGCGGCTTTCAGCCGCAAAGGCGATGTGCATCGGCTGCGCCGGTGCTGCGCGGACTTCAAGCCAGAACTCCGGTTTTCCATCCCGGCCGAACCCGGCCGCTTTATCGAATTCCATGACCAGTTTGATGTTCAGTGGCGCAAGCGCCTTGGAATAAAATTCCCTGCTTGTTTCGAGATCGTTTACGGCAACACCGATGTGATCGATGATCATCGTCCATCCCCTCCGGCAACGAAGTTTAGCTTCTCCGGAGACGCTCAATCAATAGTTCGAGCGATCTCCCTTGCCGCGCCAATTTTTTCGAGAAAACTCCTTGACAAGGCTTTTCGAGCCGCGTAGCTTGCGCATGATTCGTTTCGTGAAGCCCAGCGCATGCCAATCGATTCGAGTGCGAAAAAGCGGGCGCGGCAGCGACTTGAAAACTCCTACTGCAAGGTTCGGCGAGTACTATGAGCGTTGAAGCTATCTTGATCTCGTGTGTTTCTTTCGCGGCGCTCGGAGGCGCCGCGCTTTTTGCGCGCGCGCTGTTCGATGGCTTTTCCCGCCGGTGGCGCTGCGTGCGAACTCATGAGACACGCATCGCCTGCCTTCCCGCGCCGCGGCCCTGCCCGAGGGCCGAACGGCCACGCCGCCGGCAACCGCTGGTCCGGGGCTATGATACTCCGGAACTGTTCCGGCAGGACTGGTGGCTCCTTAGAATCGATTCAAGCCGCAGAGGTTCTGCCGATAAAGAGATAACGATCGACTCGCTTTACCACGACCGCACATCTCCCGGAATTTATCAAAACCGGGTCTGCGCAGTGCTCGCCAGTTACCGCATTTCCGCGGGAGACAACTAGCCCGCTTCAACTCCCGCTCTTTGCAAACCGCCAAAAAGGATGCGCGCCTTCGCCAAAATCGGCCCGGGCGCTCGTACAAAACGTGCCCGTCCCTCATCTCGGCACCGGCGGCTCCCGCTTTCCCTGCGTCGCGGCTCCCTGCTACACTGGCGCCGATCAGAGCCACCCAAGGAGGATGCTGCGAGGTCATGGCTATTCCCGGAGAAAAAGCGATTCAGATGGTGCGAGCGGCGCACAAGCAAGCGGCCGAACTCGACATCGCGGTCACCGCCGTCGTTGTCGATCAGGCCGGCCGCATGATCGCGCTCGGCCGCATGGACAAGGCGCGCCCGATCACGGTGGAAATCGCCCTCAACAGAGCATACACCGCGGCGAGCTTTCAGCAGCCCACAAAGGAGCTGGCCGGCGTCGCCGGACAACCATGGTTTCAGAGCCTGGTGGTGTCGAGCAACGGGCGCATCATGCCGGGCGGAGGCGCCCTGCCGATCGTCGAGGGCGGAAGCGTTGTCGGCGCGATTGCGGTTGCGGGCGGGACCGAAGAGCAGGACCAGCGTTGTGCTGAAATCGCGTTCGCCTCTTACGCATAAGCGGCTCCCCATGTGACCGTGCGCCAACTCTCGTTGCGCGCACAGCGGCTTTTCTGATACGACAAGCTCAGGCGACGCTTGCCGCCCGGCGCAGGCGTTCGAACCCTCGGCCCCCGGCCGGAAACGACACCCGCTACGCTTGCGGGGAAAGGATGCGAGTCATGGCAATCGAGGCGCCACACCATAGCACGGATAGCCGAGCTGCCGAATTTCCCACACCCTACCTCGGGCGCTCTGTTCGCATCGTCGGACCGCACGTCAATGTCGACATGAACCAGTCGCCGCATCCGAAAAACGCCCGCGGCGAGCTGGGTAAACCGCTCTTTAACTGGTATCGCAATACCGTTTCCAGAGATCCGCTGACCCGCGTCTCGGCGCCGAACCACTTCGCGGATCGCCGGCACTTTCTGACCAACGTCATCAACCGATCGAGCAAGGGAAAAGTCAATGCGCGAAAAGTCACAGTGGACGATCCGGCGGTGATGACGCGGCACATCAAAGCAGTCGCGCGCTACATGGGAGCCGATATCGTCGGCATCGCCAAAACTCATCCGGATTTTCTGTACGCCGGCAGCCGGTATGTTCAGGACGGCAGTGCGGAGGACGATTACCAGAACGAGACGCCCGCAAGTCTGGCGCGGAAATTCCCGTACATCATTCAGGCTGCAACCGCGTGGGACTACCAGAAGCTTCAGGCGCACCGACACCATATCGGCGACGCCGCCTATCACGTGTCACAAATGAAAGGGGTCCTGATCCTCAAGGCGCTCGAAGGCTACATCAAAGAGCTGGGCTATACCGTGATCCGCGGCGTCGTCACGCCGCAAGCCGCCGGCGTCGCCGCAGGCCTGGGCGAGCTTGGCCGAAACGGCCTCGTGATCAACAAAAACTTCGGAGCGCGGGTGCATATGCCTGATCCGATTCTTACGGACCTGCCTCTGGTTCCCGACGAGCCGGTCGACATCGGAGTGGAGGACTTCTGCAAGATCTGTCGCAAGTGCGCCAACACGTGTCCGACCAACAGCATCCCGTTCGGCGACAAGGTCGTTTTCAACGGCGTCGAGAAATACAAGATCAACTGGCTGACTTGCTACAAGCTCAGACCCTACGTCCATGAGTACTGGGGCAGTTGCCTTACCTGCGCGGCGGTATGCCCGTTTACCAAACCGAACGTGTGGTGGCACAACCTTGCGGTCTGGGCGCTTCACAGCTGTCCTTATGCCGCGCGCCCGGCGCTCGTGCACGTCTTGAAATGGATCGATGATCGCTTCTGGGGCGTTACGCGTAACGGTCGCGTACGTTGGCTGGGTTACGACTCCGGCATCAAGCCGGGAGATCAAGCCTGCACGGTGGGGGGTTGCACCGCCGCGCACGCCAGCGCAAGCGCATCCAAAACCGTCGCGGGCAACGTCGGCTACTACGCGCCGCTCAAAGAAAATACCAACCGGTTTGTCAAACGAGACGCGTAAGTGGCCCTGAGATTCGGCACGCGGCGATTCCCCTGGTTTGGAAGAGATTCCCACAAGGACGATCCATACTGGGATATCTTTATCAACACGCCTCCCGCCGACCTCGCCAACAGCGTCGTCGAGATGATCCGCAAAGCGCCCGAAGGCAACGTCTTCCCCACCAAAACCGAACTCCACACGCCCGAGATCACCTCGCGCCACGTCAAAGAAATGGCCGCCTACCTGGGCGCTGAACTCGTCGGCATCGTCAAACTGAACCCTGCGGACAACCGCGATGCTGCATCGTATGCCTTTGGCGTGATCTGCGGCGTTCGCGCCGATTACGATCCCCGAAAATCCCCCGGCATCGGCGGGCAAGTGCCGGTGCAAAACGGGTTGTTCGTCACCTTTGTGCTGAGCGCCTGGATCAGGGAACTCGGATACCGCGCCTCTGCCGCGCCCGATCCGAACGCGGAAAAACTCGCCGCGCGTGCGGGACTCG
>DATMBL010000079.1:0-3745 GCA_035559295.1 Candidatus Eiseniibacteriota bacterium | reverse complement strand
CGTCGAGTACAGCAATATTCCTCCGGCCGCCGTCACGGTGGCGATGAGGAGGCTGTTCTGGAGCGCGACCAAAAAGATCGGATCCGCAAGGAGCCTCTGCCAGTGGGTGAGCGTAAACGGCGACGCGATGTTGAAAAAACCATAGCGCCGCATGAACGATCCGAGCACGAGAAACGAGAGCGGCAGGAGCATCATGACGGTAACGTAGAGCAGGCATCCGGCGCACGCGACGTATCGCCATTTTCCCAGCTTTACGCGAAGCGTCGAGTAACCCTGGCCCGTGACGACTGCGAACTTTTTATTGCCGCGAAGATATTTCCAATAGAAGTAAAGCAGCACGGCGAGGACCAACAAAAAGACCGACCCCAGAGCCGTCGCTTCGCCGTACGCGCGCGGCTCGCGATTTAGTAGATCGTAGATCCGCGTGGAATAGACATAGATGCCGGCGGGCGTCCCCAGAAGCAGCTCGGTGTTGAACGACTGAAGCCCTCGGATGAAGCTCAAAACCGAAACTGCGAGGATCATCGGCGATAAAACCGGTAAAGTGATGCGCCAGAGCATTGCCGGCGTGCTCGCGCCGGCGACGCGCGCGGCCTCTTCCAGGCTCGCCCCCAGCCGCCGAAAGATCGGCACCAGCAGCATGACTTTGAACCAGATACCGCCGGTGGAGGTGTGCACCCACACGATGCCCCAGAAACTGTACGGGTTGAAGAGCGGCTCATCGAAGAGCGGCAAGCTCCGCGCGAGCGTATTGAGAAATCCAAAGTTTGGATCCAAAAGAAGAATCCACGCAAGCACCAGCGGAAAGTCGGGAACGAAGTACGCGATCCAGCAAATCGATTCGAAGCATTTGCCTCCCGGCATGTCGGTGCGCGCGATCAACCAGGCGAAGATCACCGAAAGCGCCATGGCCGGGATGAGCCGCGCGAGCGACAGCGCAAAACTCATCCAGAGCGATCTCAACGTGTCGGGGTCGGTGAACGCCCTCACCCAATTGTCGAGTCCGTAGGCGGCCGGCTCCGCCGGACTCGAGAGATTAAAGCTTCCCACGAGCAAGAAGCACAGCGGCAATCCCGTCGACACCAGGAGAAAACAGAGGAACGCGAGTTCGGCGATGCGAATCGGCCGCAGGCGAAAGCGCGCCGCGGACAGTGCCCAATCGGCTGGAAACGATTGCATGTCACCCAGATCTGCGGATGTCGAGGCGCGACGGGTCGAGTCCGAGGCGAACCGCATCGCCGGCCCGATAACGGGTTTTCTTCGGCGCCGCCAAAACAAACGAACGCGCCTGGGCGCGAACGTGATATTCCAGCCGATCGCCGAGATAAACGACCTGTTCGATCCGCCCGCGGACCTGGTTTGTCGAGAGCTCGCCGTCGTCGAGGATCTCGATGTCTTCCGGGCGGGTGGTCACGCGCACGTCATCCCCATCGGCCAAGCCCTCGGCGCTCACCGAGGGCACCAGGGTTCGCGCGCGATGAGAAAATTCGATCCACAACCCTGAATGATTTTTAACCACTCGACCCTCGAAGATCACAGTCCGCCCCAGAAACTCGGCGACAAAAGCGTTTGCGGGTCTTTCGTAAACCTCCTCGGGGGAACCGATCTGTTCAAAGCGGCCCCCCCGGACCACCGCGATTTGGTCCGAGAGTGTCATCGCTTCGGCCTGGTCGTGCGTCACGTACAAGATTGTCAAACCGAGTTTCCTTTGGAGCGCTCGAATTTCGACGCGCATCTGCTCGCGCAGCTTGGCATCGAGGTGGGAAAGCGGCTCATCGAGCAGCAGGATCGCGGGTTCGTAGACCAGCGCCCGGGCCAGGGCGACGCGCTGCTGCTGCCCCCCGGAGAGTTGCGTTGCGCCGCGTTCGGCAAAACCCGCCAGGCCGACCAGGTCGAGCGCGCGCTCGACGCGGCTGGCAACGGTCTCGGCCGGGGCATGCCGCACGCGCAAAGGGAAGGCGACGTTTTCGAATACGCTGAGGTGAGGCCAAATCGCGTACGATTGAAATACCATGCCCAGATGCCGCTTCTCCGGCGGCATAAAAACACCGGCGGACGCCGATGCAACGAGCTTTCCGTCGATCGAGATCTCTCCACCATCCGGCTCTTCCAGTCCGGCGACCAGCCTGAGCGTCGTCGTCTTGCCGCAGCCGGACGGACCGAGGAGCGTGAAGATTTCTCCGCGGCGCACCGAAAAAGTCATATGATCGACGGCGTTGATCCGGCCGAAGCGTTTGGTGACGCTGCGAAATTCAAGGACCGAAGCGGCCATACGGAATGTGCGCTTGGATTGGCGGCATTGCGTCCTCGGGCCCGTGCCGAAGGCGGGCGGCGCCAGGGAATGACCCCGCCTTAATCTTCATCCAGCAGCTTACAATAGTAGCGCCAGCTGGAGTCCGTATGCGTCGCGCCGCGGCGCATATCCGCCCGGCCGACGAGAGCATCGATATCCGCCTGATCAATGGGTTGCGGCGAACCGAGGAGCGCGGCCTGGTAGTTGATAATCGCCGCCTCGTTCAGTTTGATTGCCGCGAGCGTGGCTTGTTGCACATTCGAGCCGACGGTGGTGATGCCGTGACCCCGCATCAGGCACGCCTGTTTATCACCCATCGCCTGAACGAACTCTTCGGCGAGTCGGTCGTTGGTTA
Organism: Candidatus Eiseniibacteriota bacterium; assembly: GCA_035559295.1. Taxonomy (GTDB): domain Bacteria; phylum Desulfobacterota; class Binatia; order UBA9968; family UBA9968; genus DATMBL01. The sequence continues at coordinate 1,097 of DATMBL010000079.1, read as the reverse complement.
CCGTAATGCTGCGCCGATAACTCGCCAGCCCGCCGACGATCAGTCGGAGCCCCGCGGGATCATAGGCGCCATAAAGCGGCAAAATCGGCCTGTTGCAAATCGTGAACAATACCACCGTTAGCGGATGGACGTGCACGACCGACTGAACCTCGGGCCTCGTCTTGTAGAGGCAGGTGTGAATGAACACTTCCTGCGGCGACTCTAGTCCCTCGTCGCCCTCGACCTTCCTCCCGGTAAAATCGACCGTGATGATGTCACGCGTTCCAACGAAGCGTAACCCCGATTCCTCGGGACCGCGCGCCTTGATCAGGATCCGCTCTTCTCCGGGCACGCGCGCGCTCACGTGACCGCTGGGCTCCTTGGTAAGATTGAGTTTGCCGAGAATCCGGCACGACTGCGCAACGAGTTCCCGCAGGTTCGAAATTTCCGTCATACCCTGATACGGCGTCTAAGACTTTCCGCGTCGGCGCACTTGTGTGCGACCATCACTGTGGAAAAGCTGAAGATTTCCTCGCGCCAAGGACGCCAAGGGCCTGCAACCCGGGCGCAAAAAAATTTATCTTTTACTTGTTGCTCTTTTCGAGCTTTGCGCGAGATGTTCCCATTTGTGGTGCGGCTTAGCCGCGCTGGGTTTTCCGGCACGCTTTCAAGACGCGACGCGGGTTTGCCGTTCTCCATCGTAGCCGGGGCTGTAGAGTCCGATGCGTTCGTTGAACACGCCCAAATCGATCAACTGATTCTTTCGCGGATCCCGGATGACACCGATCGGGTCTAAGCCCTTCTGAACGCGCTCGATCTGCTCGCGCAGCAGTTTGCGAAACAGGATGACGCCCTCGTCGCTGGCTCCGAGGTGTTCTTGCGTCCGGTCGGTAACCGGTCCCTGCGTCTCCCAGGCCATCGAGTCCTGAGCCGGAACCATGTCGAGACGATACTCGCGCGGGCCCGTCTTGAGCGGCGTGAAACGGAAGGGCACCGGCGCATCCGCGGGCGACCTGTCGGTCTCGGACGGCACGAAGTTGGCGCGAAACACTTGGGTGTGAAAGTCGTCGATTGGAACCCGGATTTGGAGGTTGTGGCGGTGCGCCTTGCCCTCTTGG
>DATMBL010000078.1:0-7207 GCA_035559295.1 Candidatus Eiseniibacteriota bacterium | reverse complement strand
CACCACGCCTTTCCCGTCGAAAAAGTCCGCCGGCGCGACTTCGCGCCCGCGAAGCCCGCGCCGCGGCCGGCGACCGTAGAGAATACCCGCCAGCGATTGTCGCTCGGCCGCGGTGCCGTCGGCGGCGGCCGAAAACACCTTGCCCAGATGATAGGCGAAAAACCCGGGCGCTTTGTGCGCCAGATTGAGCCGTAGATTTTCCAGCAGGCCCGGAAGCAAGCTCAAGCGCAGCTCGTCGTTTTCGGCCGCCACCGGGTTGAGCACCGTCACCGGAACCCCGGCCTCGGCCCACAGACCGGGAAAAAATTGGTTCATTCTGCGACCGGTAAACGGCAGATTGACGACTTCCGAGAGCCCCGCGCCGGCGAGTACCGCCCGCGCTTGCGCCTCGCGGCGGCTCGCCTCATCGGTTTTTCCGCCGCAGACGCGAAGCGCAGGTAGCGTCGCGGGAATCTTCTCGTAGCCGTAGAGCCGGGCCAGTTCCTCGATCAAATCTGCCTCGCGCTCGAGGTCGGAACGCGCCGGCGGCGGCGTGACCCGAAGGGCGCCTGTATGCTCGCCGTCTCGAACCTCCAACCCAAGCGCCGTGAGGAACCGCCGGATGTCGCCGCGATCGAGCACGACCCCGAGAAGGCTCGCGACTCGCTCTGGCCGGAGTTCGATGAATCGGGCCCGGGGCGGTGCCGGATAACGATCAACCCAGCCCGCCGCTTTTCCGCGCGCGCATTCGGCGAGCAAAGCCGCCGCGCGCTCGAGCGCGGCAACGGTTCCCGTGGGATCCACGCCCCGCTCGAACCGATGCGAGGCTTCGGTATGCAGTCCGAGGCGCTTTGCGCTTCGGCGGATGATCGTCGGATCGAAATGCGCGCTTTCGACGAGCACACGCCGAGAACCAGCGCCTACTTCGGATTCAACCCCGCCCATGATGCCCGCGAGCGCGATCGGCCTCTCGCCGTCGCAGATCAGCAGATCGCCGGCGCCGAGTTCGCGCTCGATGCCGTCGAGCGTGACGATCCTCTCGCCCGCCCCGGCGAAACGCACCACGATCGAGCCGGAAGTGAGCCGATCGAGGTCGAATGCGTGAAGCGGTTGGCCGGTTTCGAGCATCACGTAATTGGTCACATCGACGATGTTGTTGATCGCACGGATACCGCAGGATTCGAGTCGATACGCGAGCCATCCGGGAGAGACTCCGGCTGCGAGATCCACGACCACGGCCGCGGAATATCTCGCGCACGCCCGGGGCTCGCGAATGTCAACTGCGATCCGCGCCGCCAAACGCCCGCCCTCGCCAGCCTCGGCCGGCCGGCTCTTCAGAGGCTCGTTTGTAAAAGCCGAAAGCTCGCGCGCAAGCCCGCGCACGCTCAGACAGTCGCCGCGGTTCGGCGTCACGTTGACCTCGAAGAGCCAATCTTCCTCGCCTTGCGGATCCCACAGGGATCGCACCGCTTCGACTTCCAATCCGGCCATGGTCAAAAGGTTGGCGATTTCCTCCGGCGGGATTTTGACCGGGACAAACTCTTGTAACCAGCTGAGCGTGAATTTCATGTCAGGCGGAATAACGCATCTCACCACGAAGCCCATGAAGCGCATGAAGGATTAAGATGATCCAGTTTTCTCCTAACTTCGTGTTCTTCGTGACCTTCGTGGTGCAATATCTTCCTGGATTGTCCATTACCCCAGCACCTGACGACTCCCTTAAAAACGCTTTAGCCGAACTGTTTCAAAAACCTGAGGTCGTTTTGAAAGAACAGCCGGATGTCGTCAATGCCGTACTTCAACATCGCGATCCGTTCCACGCCCATGCCAAAGGCAAACCCCGAGACCTGCGCCGGGTCGTAGCCGACGAAACGAAACACCTCCGGATCGATCATCCCGGCGCCGAGAATCTCCAGCCATCCTGTTCCCTTGCATACCCGGCACGGCTGATCCCGCTCGAAATTCGCTGCGCCGCCGCAGATCAAGCAGCGAATGTCAATTTCCGCGCTTGGCTCGGTAAACGGAAAAAAACTCGGACGAAAGCGAACGCCCGTGTCGGCGCTGAACATCTGGCGCAAGAAATGGGTCAGCACCCCCTTCAGATCCGAAAAGGCGACGTTACGGTCGACGACAAAACCCTCGACCTGGTGAAACATCGGCGAATGGGTGGCGTCGTCGTCATGACGGTAAACCGCTCCCGGAACGACGATCTGAAGCGGCGGCTTGCGCGTTTCCATCGTGCGAATCTGGACCGGCGAGGTATGGGTTCTCAGCAACCGGCCGTGTGAAACGAAGAATGTGTCTTGCATGTCGCGCGCCGGATGATCCTGCGGCATGTTGAGCGCTTCGAAGTTGTGATAGTCGTCCTCGATGTCGGGCCCGCGAGCGACCTCAAAGCCCATGCCTCGAAAGATCTCGATGATTTCGTTTGCAACCAGAGTGAGCGGGTGGAAGTGGCCGCGCTCCCAACGGTTGCCCGGGAGCGTAATGTCGGCCCACTCCTTTTGAATCGTTCGATCGCGCGCCCGGGCCCGCACCTCCCGGAGCCGCTCTTCGATGCGCTCCTCAAGCTGGGATCGGAGCCGGTTCAGCCGTTCCCCGGCGCCCGGACGCTCCGCAGGAGGCAGATCCTTCAGCCCGCGCAGCAGCAGCGTCAACCTGCCCTTGCGGCCGAGCGTCTCTATCCGCACGCGCTCGACCTCGGGCTCCGAGGCGCAATGCTCGAGACGCGCAAGAACCGAGCTCTTCAGTGCTTCCAATGAGTCGTTCATCGGGCAAAAAAGGGTTCCCCGGGGCGGCGCCGTTTGCTTCTCTTCTCGCGACGCGCGATGCGCCCCGAAGCCACCGAGAATGACGGCCTGCGATTAAGCTAGTCGCGGTGTTTCTGCGTGATCAGTGATTGCCGCTCAACGATCCTAGCATTCAAGCGCTGAGACGGGCCTTCGCATATTCGGCAAGCTGGCCGAAAGCAGCGCCATCGGATACGGCGATTTCCGCCAGCACTTTTCTGTCCAGCTCCACTCCGCCCTGCTTGAGTCCTTTCATGAGCTGACTGTACGAAAGGCCGTTCAAACGGGCGGCGGCGCCGATGCGCGTGATCCATAAGCCTCTAAATGCCCGTTTTTTCACACGGCGGTCCCGGTAGGCGAAGGCGAGCGACCGTTCGACGGTTTCGCGCGCCGAGCGGTAGAGTCTCCCGCGGCCGCCGACGTAGCCCTTGGCCGCTTTCATGATTTTCTTTCTTCTCCGGCGGGATTTGCTCCCGCCTTTAGCGCGTGGCACGTGCTGGCTCCTTTCTACGACAACAGATGAACAACCTGCGAGCGGCCTTCATTTGTATGGAATCAGTTTGCGAATCTGCTTCGAATCGCTGGCTGACACCAGCGTCGGCTGCCGCAGTTTGCGCTTGCGCTTCTTCCTTTTTCCGGAAAGCAGGTGGCGCTTGAATCCTTTATTGCGCTTGATCCGGCCGCCTGCCGAGACGCGAAAACGCTTTGCCGCGGCTCGGTTGGTCTTGATTTTTGGCACTGAACTCTCCTTTGAATGGGATTGCTTTCACTAAAGCCCGCTCACTTGGGCGTGAGCAGCATCGCCATGCTCCGGCCCTCCAGCCGCGGTTCGATATCGACTTTGGCAATATCCTGGAGCTGGCTCACCACACCGCTCAACATCTGGCGTCCGAGCTCCGGGTGCGTGATTTCGCGGCCGCGAAAAAATACCGACACTTTGACCCGCTGGCCCCGTTCGATGAACCGCCGGATATTTCTCACTTTGAAGCTCACGTCGTGCGGGTCGGTCCGAGAGCCCATTTTCACTTCCTTGATATCGAAGACGCCGTGCTTCTTGCCCGCGTGCGATTTCTTCTTTTGTTGGTAGCGGAATTTGCCGTAATCCATGATCCGGCAAACGGGCGGTTGCGCCTCCGGCGCCACTTCCACGAGATCCAGCCCCTGCGCCTCGACCAGCCTCAGCGCTTCGTGCAACGGCATCACGCCGAGCTGCTCTCCCTGAGCGCCGATCACCCGAACTTCGCGGGCACGAATTTGATGGTTGATCCTCGCGTCTCTAGCGATAAGCCACCTCCTCGACCGACATGGTTAGCACGACGTTTCTCCTTTTTCCTCCGCCATCTCGGATCTCAAATGCGCCTCGAACGCAGCCAGCGACATGGGCGCGAGGGTCTCGCCGCCGCGCCGGCGCGGCGCCACCGTTTGCGCCGCCATTTCCCGCTCTCCGAGTACGACCGCGTACGGCACCTTGGCAAGCTGCGCCTCGCGGATCTTGTAACCGAGCTTCTCGTTTCGCTCATCTAGTTCGACGCGCCAGCCGGCATCCTTCAGCTCCTGATATACCCGAGCAGCGTACGGTTTCTGGGCATCGGTCACCGTCAGGAGCCGCACCTGTATCGGAGCCAACCACAAGGGGAAATTTCCCCCATAATGCTCGATCAGGAACGCCACCATCCGCTCCATGGTACTGATCACGCCGCGATGGATCATGACCGGCCGCTTGAAGCTGCCGTCGCGGTCGACGTATTCGAGCTCGAAGCGCTCGGGGAGATAGAAATCCAGCTGCACGGTAGAGAGCGTCTCGCTGTGCCCTAGCACATCGTTCAGCTGCACGTCAATTTTCGGCCCGTAGTAGGCGGCCTCCCCGGCCGCTTCCTTATATGGGACACCGACTTCGTTCAAAGCCTCTCGCAAGAAGCCTTCCGCCCGATTCCACATTGCGTCGTTATCCACGAAGTTCGCCTTGTCATCGGGATTTCGTAGCGAAAGTCGGTACCAGTAGTCTTTAAAGCCGAAGTCGCGATAGACGCGCTCAATCATGCGCAGCACTGCGACCGTCTCGGACTGGATCTGCTCCGGAAGGCAAAAGATGTGGGCGTCGTTCAACGTCATCGCGCGGACACGGGACAGTCCGGAGAGCGTGCCCGACCGCTCGTAGCGGTACATCGTGCCGAGCTCGGCGAGCCGGACGGGCAAGTCTCGGTAACTGCGGCGCTCGTGTTGGTAGATGACGATGTGGTGGGGGCAATTCATCGGGCGCAACACGAGCTGCTCTTTGTTCTCGAACTCCATCGGCGGATACATGCTGTGTTTGAAGTGATCCCAGTGGCCCGAGCGCTTGTAGAGGTCGAGGCGCGCAAGTTGCGGCGTGCTGACGTGCTGATAGCCTGCGGCGCGCTCCAGATCGACGATGTAGCGCTCGAGAATCGACCGGATCATCGCGCCTTTGGGTAACCACAGCGGCAAGCCGGGACCAATCGCGTCGGAGATCATGAACAGTCCCAGTTCCTGGCCGAGTTTGCGGTGGTCCCGCTGCTTCGCATCCTCCAGCCGCCGCAGATGATCCTCCAGCGCCTCGCGGGTCGGCCACGCGGTGCCGTAGATCCTTTGGAGCATTTCGTTGTTTTCGTCCCCGCGCCAGTACGCTCCAGCGACCCCGATGAGCTTGAACGCTTTGAGATACGAGGTCGAGGGCACGTGCGGCCCGCGACAGAGATCGATCCAGTCGCCCTGACGGTAAACAGAGACCGTTTCGTCCTCGATCTCCTCGAGGATTCGAACCTTGTACTCTTCACCCATGCGGCGAAACAGCTCGATCGCGTCGCGCCGCGCCATTTCCTCGCGCGTTACCTTGAGATCGGATTGGGCTATTTCCCTCATACGGGATTCGATCTCTTGCAATTCTTCTTGACTGAAGGGCCGGGCGCGTTTGAAGTCGTAATAAAAACCGTTTTCGATCGTCGGCCCGATCGTCACTTGCGTTCCCGGAAACAAGCTCTGAACCGCCTGCGCCATGAGATGGGCCGTCGAGTGGCGCAACACGTCCAAACCCTCCGGGCTGTCGGCCGCAATCCAGTCCACCGTGCAGTCGGCCTCGACCGGCCGATCGAGATCGACGGGCCGGCCGTCGACCTTGGCGGCAATGATCTCCCGCTTACCGTCGAACGCCGCAGCGATCTCGGACAGGCGGGTGCCCGACCGGACCGCAACGGACTTTCCGCCGGGCAGTGTAACGTGAACGCTCGCCATTAGTTGTTGTTGGAGAATGGTAGGCACGGGCAGGATTGAACTGCCGACCTCTTCCGTGTCAAGGAAGCGCTCTCCCACTGAGCTACGTGCCTGCGCGCCGTTGAACGGCCTCGTTCGAATGCTCCCGGCCGGAGGCCGCCGGCCGCCCCGTAGTCGGGCTTCGAGCGCGCCGTCCCACCGTCGGAAGCCAAAAAGGTTGAGCCGTCGAGCGGATATGACGAGTCCATCATCATGGCCCGCGCCGCCGGGATCGAAGTCTCTTCGATGGGAGCGACGCAACGGATTGATTTCGTTACCAATTTTTTTTCACAGTGTCAACCAAGGCGGTTTAGGGTCGGCGCTTTGTTCTGGAGCAAAATGAGCCCGCGGTAGAGGTACTGCAGCCCTGAAATCACGGTCGCCAGCGCCGTCAGCGCAATCAGGAGATCCTTCCACCACGGCTGTACGATCCCAGGATCGTGGAGAAACGCGAGCGCGAAACCCAACGTGAGCAATTGTAGCAGCGTGCTCCATTTGCCGATCGCAGTGGGCTTGACGTGAATTTTTTCTTCTATCAGGAAAAAAATCGTTCCGTATCCGATGATAATCAACAGATCGCGCGACACCACGGTGACCGCGAGCCATGAAGGAATGCCGCCCTCCAATCCGAGCATGATGAAAGATGTGATCACTAGGAGCTTGTCGGCCACGGGATCGAGATACGTCCCGAGCGCCGTCTGCTGCCTGAGCAGGCGCGCCGCCAAGCCATCCAGGAAGTCGGTCACACCCCCGACGATGAAGATCACCAACGCCGAAAGGTAACGGTGTGCGGAAAGCTCGATGAGAAAAAACGGTATCGTCAAGATACGAACCAGCGTCAAACAGTTCGGCAGGTTGAGCATGAGAGGGAGAAGGGAGGGCTCAGCGGGAGCGGCATGGCACCTCGTGATGCAACGGCCGATCACGGCGCGCCGGTGCTGCCGTTCAGCATCTTTCGCATCTGCCCCGCAAGTTTGGGCGTGACCCAAGCGGTTACGTGGGTCTTCTGGCCGTCGTAGCTCTCTTCCACGATTCGGCCGCGCTCCCGAAGGAGCCACAAGAGTCGGGCCTGGTCCGGGGAGAATGACGCCCGAAAGGCCTCTTTGCCTCGGTCGAGCGCCTCGCCGATCGCCGAGAGTAGGCGCTCGATGCCGGCGCCGGTCAGGGCGGAG
>DATMBL010000077.1:0-22671 GCA_035559295.1 Candidatus Eiseniibacteriota bacterium | reverse complement strand
GGCGGATCAGGATTTTCGCATTGTCAACACCCGCCACGAGCAGGCTGCCGTCCACATGGCGGACGCGTGGAGTCGCATCACCGAGCAGCCCGGTATTTGCATGTACACGACCCCGGGATTCGCCAACGCGATTCCCGGGCTGACGAACGCAATGCACACCGAAGCGCCGGTAATCTCGATCGCGGGTTCGGCCGATACGCATGACCTCGGACGCGGCGCCCAGCAGGAGATCGAACAAGTCGCGATGGCGGCGCCGGTCACAAAAGCTTCCCTGATGGTGACCGACGTGAGAAGAATCCCGGAATTCATCGCGCGCGCGATGCGGCTGGCGTTTAGCGGCCGGCGCGGTCCGGTGCATTTGACGATTCCGATCGACGTGCAGGAGCGCGGCGTCGAGCGCGAGGAGGCGGCTTTTGCTCCTCCGGATGCCTACCGGCCAAAAACGCCGAGTCTGGCGCATCCGGCGGGAGTGCGCCGGGCGATCGCGGTTTTGCGCGAAGCCAAGAGACCGCTGCTCATTGCCGGGAGCGCGGCCGGTTACACGGTCTCGGGCGAAGCGCTCCAGCGATTTATCGAGACCACTCGCATGCCAGTGCTGACCGAGGAGCAGGCCCGCGGCTTGGTTCCCGACGACCACCCGTACGCATTCGGGTTTTTTGAGCGCGGTTTGAATCGCGCCGCGGCCAAGGTGCGGGAGGCGGACGTCGTCGTGCTGTTGGGGCGCAAACAGGATTTCACGATCGGCTTTTGCCGGCCGCCGAACGTTGCCGCGGACGCGCGGGTGATCCAGATCGATCCCTCACCCGCCGAGATCGGACGTAACCGCGGCGTGGCGGTTGGCCTGGCGGGCGATGTTTCAAGCATCCTCGAGCAGATGACGAACGAAGCCGCGGCCCACTCGTGGAAGGAACTTCCGTGGCTCGAAGAACTGCGCGCGGCCCGAGCGGAACAGGGGGTTTGGGCGGAAAACCTGGCGCGTGCGACAACCCCCATGCACGCTCTGTTTGTTCACAAGACGCTCAAATCGGTCCTGCGGCGCGATGACTGCCTGGTGTTCGACGGCGGGGATTTCTGCCACTTCGGCCGGTCGTTTTTGCCGGCGCTCGAGCCGAAGCGATGGCTCTATGTTTCGAGCCTGGGTATGTTGGGCTCCTCTCTGCCGAGCGCCCTCGCCGCGAAGTTGGCGTATCCGAACTCCCGAGTGTTCATGCTCACGGGGGACGGCGCCTTTGGATTCAACGGAATGGAATTCGATACGGCCGTGCGTCACAAGCTCAATATCGTTGCGATTCTCGGCAACGATGCCGCATGGGGAATCGACCGGCAGATCCAGCTCGGTCTTTACGGGCGCCCGGTAGCAACGGAGTTGCTCCAGGCGCGTTACGACCAGGTCGTACTCGGGTTGGGCGGTTACGGCGAGTTCGTCGAGAAGCCGGACGATTTGGCGCCGGCGCTCCAGCGGGCGTTGGCTGCCGGGCGCCCCGCGCTGTTGAACGTTGCCGTTGAGCGCGCGATCAGCCCGCGGGCGGAAGCGGCGATCGGCCGGCGCAAAGCAGCCGCGGCAAAATGAGCCACCCGATATCTCGCGCAAAGGGCGCAAAAGTCGCCAAGGAGAAGATTATTTGGAGTTTTGGAGTGTCGCCCCCATTACTCCACCACTCCATTACTCCGATACTCCATCCCATTGAGCGCTTTGCGCACTTGGCGTGCTTGGCGCGAGAAGTCTTAAAAGAACAGGCCCGGATCCTGGCTGGTTCGCGGCAGCGGCAGGAGCATAGCGAAAAGCGCCTTCATCAGCCAGTTCGCCAGCGCCGCCAGGATGAAGATCAACAGCAGCAACGCATACATGTCCGCCAAACGAAACTGGCTGTAGTATTCGACGATCATGAAGCCCAGGCCCGCCTTGGCGATTTTGGTCTCCGCCAGGAGCGCTCCCGTAACGGCGGCTCCCAAGCCGATACGCAGGCCGGTGAAGACCGGGGCGGCGATTGCCGGCAGGTAAACTTTCTTCGCAATTTGGAGCCTGCGCGCGCCCAACGTGCGCGCCACATCGACATAAACCGGCCGGACCTCGCGCATGCCCGCCATGGTCAGCAGAACGATTGGGAAAAACGAAGCGATGGCCCCGACCGCGAGCTTCGATTCCGTTCCGATCCCGAGGAATAGAATGAAAATGGGAAAAATCACGATTTTGGGGATAACCGCCAGGTAGAGGATGATCGGTTCGGTCACCTCGATGAAACTTGATCGGCTCCCGAGAACGATGCCGAGCGGGATTCCAGTCGCAAGCCCGACCACAAGCCCGCCCAACACCTCGTAAAGGCTCGCGCGCAAATGCGGCAGCATCACGCCCGTGGTGAGATAGATCCCGAGCGAGTGAACGATCTCGAACAAGGGTGGAAACAGCTCGGGAAAGAGAAGACCGGTGCGTCCGATCGTCTCCCATGCACAGGCGAGCAAAACCACCGTCAACGCTTGAATCGCGAGTGGACTCGCCGTCGGGTCGGGGGATGTTCGGCCGGAACGCAAGCTAGCGCCTCACGAGCAACTCGGCACGGTTGATCAGATACAAAAAGAGGATCGACAGCAGCACCGTGCCGGTAAGTCCGGCGTAGACTTCGGTGACTTCGAATCTGAACGCCGCATCCGACAACCACATGCCCACTCCGCCGACCTGAATCACGTATTCGAGCCCCAGCACCGATTTGAGAATGTAAGTCAGGCCGAGCCGGAAACCGGCAAAGATCGTCGGCGCAACGGCCGGAAGGAGAATGTAACGAAACATCTGACTGCGGGAGAGATTCATGCTCGCGCCGACCTGCAGAAGAATCGGATTGACCTGCTGGAAGGCGGTTTTCGTGTTCATGATGATCGGGATCAGCCCGAGAACGGACGAGAGCGCGATCACTGCGGCCGCGCTTCGGCCGAAGGCAACGAGAAAAACAGGGTAGGCGAGAATCACAGGGGACGAAAAGAGCGCGGCCAGGATCATCTCGTAACCGGCTCCGATCAGCCGATAGCGCCACAAGACGAAACCCACGATCAATCCCACGACCGTGGAGATCAAGAGCGCGCAGCCGATTTCATAGAGCGTTATCAGGAAAAGCCGCAGCGCGCCGCCGTGCGCGATCTCGGATGCCAGCTCGCGCACGGCCTGCACTGGAGAGGCGGCAAAGAAGGGGTCGATCCAGTTCGCCCTGACCGAAGCTTCGAAGATCGCGAGGGCGGCGAAAATCAGAAGCAATCTCCAGAGTGCCGCCCGGGAATTTTCGCTCAAGCTGCCTCCGTCGCAGTCGAGATGCCTCGACGCCAAGGCTAAGCCGCTGCCGCGCCCCGCCCTTCTCTCAACCGCAGCGTTAGCGACCTCTCGACTACGGAACCAAACTCAGGTCGATCAACCGCTCGAGGTCCGCTTTGCCGAGCGGCGCCTTCAGAAACTTGAAACGCATGGCATCTTGGATCGTCGTTTGGATGCCGCGAATCGGCTTTAGCGCCAGCGCCGGCTTGCGGTAAAACTCCCAAGTCTTCAGCACCACCGATTCGGGAAATTTTAGCTCCGCCTTGCGTATCCAAATTTTGGCGCTTTCCTGAGGATGATCCATCATGTATCCGACGGCGCGTTGATGCGCGCGAAAAAAAGCCCGTACCGCGTCGGGCTGCTTTGCCGCGAAATCCGCGTTGACGAAGTGCACCCGCATCGTGATGTCGTTGAGCGCCTCGATCTCGGAGCCGCGCACGACGATGCGGAGTTCGCCTTTTTCAACGCGGTCGAGCATGAACGGCGGCACGGACCATCCGAGGTCGGCTTGGCCGGTTCTGACGCCGGTATAGGTGTCGGGCAGCCCTCCGAGAGACACCGGTTCCGGCGGCGGCAGGCCCTTTGCCTTGACCTGATCGGCAATTGCCAGCACCGCCATATGGGTCGATGAACCGGGGCGGCTGTACGCGATCTTCTTTGCCGATAGGTCTTCCAGCCGGCGAATCGGTGAATTTGCGAGGGCGTACCAGAACGAGTCCATGCCGGCGATCTCTGCCGCAGCGATTTTGATTGGCGCCCCTTTCTCGAACGCGCTGAGGACGGCGAACACGCCGGTGGCAAGCCCGATTTGGGCATCGCCGGAGACCACCGCCTGAACGTTCTCGCCGCCTCCTTTGGTAAAAACCGCGTCGACCTCGATGCCCCCCTCCTTGTAGAATCCCTTTTCCTGCGCGACGTAGACAGGCAGCGCGACCGTGAAGAAGACCCGGTGCGGGACGACCAGAATGAGCTTTTGCTTACCCGCCGCAGCCCACGCGCCGGAGGGATCACAGCACGCGAGCAGCCCAATCACAATAGCGAACGCGAAACCGTTAAGATTCGAGTGCGGCTTCATCGGCCGACCTCCTATGCGCGACTTTCCATCTGTTTAAAGCCTTTGATCGATTCCTGACGGAGCGTGCCCCATACCTGGCCGACCAGGCGGCCGAACCGCTCGGACCCGATAATCGCCGCGTCGCGCGGGTGCGGCAGATCGATGTCGAAAATCCCTTTGACGCGTCCCGGGCGAGCGGTCATGACCATCACGCGGTCCGACAACTGCACCGACTCGTTGATGTTGTGGGTCACGAAGATAATCGTCTGGCGGAGCTTCTCTTTGATCTTGAGCAACTCCTCGCCGAGAATAATGCGGGTTTGCTCGTCGAGCGCGCCGAACGGCTCGTCCATCAGCAGAATCTTTGGCTCCATCACAAGCGCGCGCGCGATGGCGACCCGCTGTCGCATGCCGCCGGAAAGCTCGGACGGATACCGCTCCTCAAAACCCTGTAAGCCAACCAATTCGATCATCTCGAGCGCCTGCCGGCGTCGTTTCTCGGGCGCGACGCCGCGCATCTCGAGGCCGAAGGCAACGTTCGCCAGAGCGGTCCGCCAGGGAAACGTCGACTCTTCCTGGAAAACCATTCCGACCCACGGGTGTGGTCCCTGGATCGGCTTACCGTCGATCTTCACCTCGCCGTCAAAATCCGGCACCAAGCCGCCGATGATGCGTAAGAGCGTCGATTTGCCGCAACCGGATGGACCAATGATCGAGAAAAATTCGCCGGTGCGAACTTCGAACGATACATCGTCGACCGCTTTGAGCGGTTGCGCCCCGTTGGCGAGGGTGCCGAACGTCTTGGCGACGCGGTGGACGATCAACATTGCCTTCCGTTCAGGGAATCCGTCGTCATGTCTCCGAGTGACCGCTCTCAGGGCTGAGAGCAACTATCCCAGAACCGGAGACGAGGTCAAGACGGCGGCGCGCGTACAGGAAACTCCAAGGAGTGGCAGCCCGAAGGTCCGGGGCTCGCGTTGCCTGGTTCTATGGAAGACGGCGGGGTGGACGGTCGGTGAAACTCAAGGGTCGAATCGTCCCGGTTTCTTCCACAACGACCTGAAACCCTTCGAGCGTGGATGGTATTTTCTTCATGAGCTCGGGGGTTTTCTTCACGACGAACACGAGAATACACGGGCGGCCGTCGCGCTCTCCAATTGCGGTTCCGGTCACGTCGGGAATCGAAAGCAGCCGCTCGTTGTGCCGCTCGAGCACCTGCTCGATCTGCGCTGCCGCGGAGTCGCCGTGCGGCTCGCCGCGGCAACCGACAAGAGTCAAGAGAAGCGCGATCAGGATGACCGATGGCCTATTCTCCATCGATCGACACGCCGAGAGCGTTTAGCACCGAGTTGATCGGATTCGCGATTGCGGTTCTTCCGCCTTTGGCGCCCGCAAAAAGCAGACCCACGGGGTGTGCACCCGACCTGGTTACCAGGAGGGAGCCGGAATCACCGGCCCTGATGAAGACCTCTGGAGAGCCCACAACGATCTGGTTCGTGAAGCGCGCGGTTCCCGAGTCGTATTCGACCAGGACCGTGGCGTTGATCGCCTTCACCTGGCCGCGGGTGAGACGCGTCCGCTCGCCATATTTTTGCACCTTCTGGCCGACGAACGCCGAAACGGTCTCCGAATCGGGCGCGCCGAAACCGTTGCGTGGAGTGGCATTGCCCAGGAGCGAACTCGAGGTCGCGGCGATCGCCGCATCGACCGTGTTCGTCGCCGTCCTGGAGAAGTCGATCTCTGCGTAGCGCGAGAGCTTCGCAATCACGTTATCGGCCATGAATTGGCATCTCACGTTGGCGAGTCCGGGTTGGAGAATATTGCTGTTGATCGGCGCGGTGTTCTCGAGGGCGAAAACGTGATTGTTGCTCAAGGCGTAGACGCGTCCCGTGCCGTCGATGACGCGCGCGGCGATCGTTCCCGAGGAGCATTCGCGTTCGTTTCCCGCCGAGACGCCGACCGGAACCGGGCGGGCGAAGATCCTCGCCGAGTTCCGCCGCGCGCGACCGGCATCGACCGAGCTTGATTCTCTGTCGAGCCGCGCCGCCGACTGGAACTCTCCCGTCATCTCGATCTCGACCGGGAAACCGTCGAGCTTCTGTGGCACGCTCATGATCGCTTGCGATTTCGTGAAAACTTTGATCGCCGGCTCGCCGTTGGCCGTGAGTCCCACCGCGGCCCCGACGATGTCGCGTTCGGCAAGCAAACGCTGGAGATGCCGTTTTTGGACGCGGATCGCCGGGCCGAGATATTCGCGCAGCCCGCGGAGATCCCCGAAATCGTTGGGTTGTGCGAGCGCAACCCCGTTCCAGAGGAGACAAAACGCCAGGATGCCAGTGGCCCCACGAAGCGCATAACGCCGCCGCGCTGCGACTAGAAATCGAAATATCTCGCGCAAAGCTCGCGAAGAGCGCCAAGCTAAACGATCAAATTTACTTGGGCCTGCGTTGCGGGGCGTTTGCGCACCTGGCATTCTTGGCGTGAGACTCGTCGCTTTTCCGATCTCCAGAGGTGTTGGGCCTGAGGTCAAGTTCATCGACATGCTCCGCGGAGTTTTTGTTCGCGCCGGCGGCTCAGGGGTTCCAGCCGGCGGCGGTGAGATCCCGGTTTGCTTTGCGGGCGAAACTCAAGTCAAACACGTCGGTGACCTTGATCTCGCGCTGCACTTTCGTGGTTTTCTTCATCGCGTCGATCATCGACTGCAATGTGTCGTCGCCGGCCACGCCGTCGCGCAGGAGGAGCTTCGACTGGATATCATAGATTGCGCCGACCAACTCGCGATCCTTGAGGCGCAGCGCATCGCTCATGTACTGGAGCGCGGGCTCGCGCTTGCTGACGAAGAATCGCACTCCTTTGAGGGCGGCGCGAATGAAGCGAAAGATCTTGTCGGGGCCTTGCTTGATTTTATCCGTCGAGGTGGCGAGCCCGCCCTCGATCAAGTCGGCGTAGTCGGCCGCTGAGGCGAGTTTTCTAAAGCCTTCCTTTTGCGCTCTGAGACTGGTCCCGGTGTTGAACAGGGTCGCGTGAATCGATCGCGCCTGCAGCGCCGGGAAGCGGACATCGTCGCCGCCCATGACGACGAGATTAACGTCCTTCGCCGGATCCATGCCGTTTTTGCGCAAAATCTCTCTGGCGACGACCGCAAGCGAACCCTCGGGAGACATGATCGCGACGTTTTTGCCGCGAAGTTGCTCGATCGACTTGATTTCCGGCAGCGCAATGAGATCCCATCCCGGTTTGTCCTGGAATACCGCTACGATCCTCACCGGGACGTTTCGCACCGCCGCCGCGAGCGCGCTGCCCGCATTCGTGAAGAAATCGACCTCGCCCGCGAGAGTCGTTCGAATCGCGATCTCGCCGCGTATACTCAGCAACTGGAGATCGAGCCCTTCTTCTTTGAGATAGCCTTCTTTGTGCGCGATCATCAGGCAAAACACGGAGGCATTGACCGAGGGATAGGCCACCCGCACCGTGTCGGCGGCGAGCGAAAAAACGGGCGTTGACGAACACCACAAGAGGAAACAGACCAGGAGGCGTGATCGGGTGCTTCGGGACTTCATGGAAGCCTCCTTTCAGTCGAGCCGGCGAGGCTTTGGCCTCGTGAGCGCGGCCGAGTGCTGAAACAGCCACCCAATATCGCAGCATGGCGGGAAAAATCAACGCCCGCGTGTGGCACGCGGCTAGGCGGCAATCAAAAAGAATGGAAATTTCTCGCGCAAAGCTCGCAAAGCGCGCCAAGTTAAGGATCATTGGAGTACTGGAGTGTTGGAGTATTAGGCTCCATTACTCCACTACTCCAGTCTCTCTTGGAGCCTTTGCGGCCTTGGCGTCGCGAGGTGAATTTTCCGTCACTGCCCGCGGGTCTTGGGATCAACGCCGGCAAACGTTAGGAAATCGACCATCCTGAAATCGCGCGTTACCTTCCCGTTGCGGGCTGGAAGGGTGGGGCGCCAACGCGGATCGGCGGATAGGTAGGAATCGCGGTCGAGCTGGAGGAGACCAATAATGACTTCGGCCACGATCCTTCCGCCGACGGGCCCGAGGCGCAGTCCGTCTTCCATGATTTCGGCTTCTTTCAGAACGTAGTACCAGAGCGGCGTTGATTCATCGAGCTTTAGGCCGAAGGCGCTAAGCTCCCCTAAATCTTCCCTCGCCAATACGGGCGCCTTCATCACGTTCGCGATACTCTGCCCGGACGGCAGTTGCCAGGTGACGTGGCGGAGGAGGTTTCGCTGCGGCAACGACGTCGGAGACGTCTCTGCGCCGGGAATCGCAGCGATCGGGAGATCGAACAACGGAGTGGAGATCTTGGTGTCGATGCGCTTGTTGGGCCGCACCTCCTTATCGCCAAAGTCAAAGAAGGTTTGCCATCCGATGAAGCGCCGGGAGGCACGAAATCCACCGCGCATATCATCCGGGTCATTGCTGTTTTCCTGAGAAGGGTCGAACACCATGCCGAAAAACGGTTGGTTGTCAGCGTCACCGGCGAGGTTCGCCCGGTAGGACGGTCGCACCATGCTGTGACCGAAACGATAAGCGGCTCCCTGGAATTCGACCGGAATGAATGGGACCTCGGGCCGGTAAAACCTGCGTCCCCGGGCGAGAATTTCATTCACCAGCTGTTGGCCGACGATCAGCGGCAGGAATTCATGCACGATGATCCATTGATAGTGCCAGGTCATCAGACGCCGGGCTTCGTGGAATACGTCGGGCGCGTTGCCCGGACGCGCTCCCATCGCAACGAATGTTGCCCGACTCTCGAGCAGCGCATCGACGAGTCGATTATGGAACAGCAGAAACGCAGCGTGCAGCCCCGCGATAATCAAATTCTCATCGTTGCGTGGATCGGCAATAACGGCGGCACCATCTTTGGAACGCGGCAGATCCTCGAAGCGGCCGCCGTTCTCCACTTTGAATTTGATACCGGGCTGGAACCGCCCGCGGCCGCTCGGTTGATAAAGCTCGCGGTCCGCGATCGGACCCGCGCCGTAAACGCTGTCGAGATCGAACCCGGGTGTGCGCAGGTTGGGTGAACGCTCCGGATCGACCGGCCGGCCGAGTCGGGAGGTCAGATCGAACGTCATGTCATGGTCGATGAACTGGCCGAAGAAGGTGACGCCGGCGGTATGGTTGGGATTGTTGGGGTTGTTCTTGCTCAACTCCGGGTTGACGATGAGTTCCACCGGCCCCTGGTCCAGCGCATCCCCCGCGTCCATGAGACCATCCGGGTTTCCGATCTCCAGCAGCGCTTCGCGGAGCTGTTGGCTCGGTTCGGCAAAAGGCGGAAGCGACGGGAAAAGGCGGCCGAACCGATCTTCGGCGATGACGGGACGCCGCGCTCGCGATTGCTCGGCGCTCGCCGATGGAGCGATGTCGAGGCTCGGAACCGAAAGGAGCAACACAGCCTTGCCGCAAGTTCTGAGAAACCCTCTTCGGTCGAGCGCATGGAACCGATTGCCGTTTTCGGTAGTGTTCATGGTGTTTGGTCCCGACGGTTGTGAAGCCGCGATCGAGGAAACGCCGCGTAAGGCAATCACGGTGCCAGCCGGTGGGCGATACGCCGCTCGGTCGGGGAAACGCAGCCCGGCCTCGGCCCAAGCCGAACGGGCTGGAGAATTCAGCGAGGAATTCCAGGTGTTTAATTAATAAGGAAGACAGCGGGCTTGCCGATCGTTCGGCGGACGCCGAGCAACGAACGCAATCGCATTCTGCAGGAAGTAACCTTCGAGCATCGTAGGCGATGTCAAACAGCGGCTCGGGCGGGGGAGAGTTCGACGCGTAGCGAAAACCTGCGTTTTTCCATTTGCTGCAACGCGCCGACCCCGACGCTTTGGCGCGAAATCAGTTTGCCATTTTGATCGTAGACATCCATCAAGATGACGTATTCAACGGTTTCCTCGTTGTCTGCCTGGCCGATCGTTCCTTCGACCAGAAGCGCGCATGCTTTCGGCTGCGCGACTGAAGCGCCGCCATGCGGAGCAAACCTCAGGACGTGGCGGCACAGGGGGCAGAAGACGGAGCTCTTTAAGATCGTCGCTTTGCAGTGCGGGCAGGTTCGCGACTCGCCCGCGCCGGAAGCGCCGTTCGGCTTCATCCGGTCGCTCCGGTTTTGCTCTGGGGTTTGACGTCCATTCTTGCGGATTCGGAAGCGGGCCAGCCGAACTCGACATGACCGCGCATACGGGAGCCTGCGGCGACGGTCAACGTCGAAGCTTTGAGATCGCCGACCAGTTGACCGGATTCGAGTAATTTCACCTGGGCATGCGCGACGATGTTGCCCTCGAGCTCGCCTCCGATCGTCACGTTCTCGGCGTTCACCTTGGCCGTGAGACGCGCGCCTTTTTCGATGTTCAAATCGCCCTTGATCTGGATGTCGCCTTTGAATCGTCCGGCGATGCGGACGTCTCCGTCACCTTCAATTTTACCTTCGATGAGGACGCCGGTGCCGAAGACGGACTCGTGGCGCTCTCGAGGAGTGAATATTTCCCTTTTGGGAGGGGGCGGCACCGCACGCGCCGGCTCGTCGAGAACCGATTTTTCGACCGGTCCATCCTGCGTCGTCTCTTTCCAAAGCGCCATGGAAACCTCCAGCAGTGGTATTTTCGCGAGCTATCTAACTGATTGGATCGTGGAATTCTTATCGAGAAGAGCGACGGAGGTCGGGAAAAGCAAAGCGAGTGCCAACGGCGCCGCCAGGGTCGTCGGATTGGAAGTTGCGCAGGGCCGGAACGATCGCGTCGCAGTGACGCGAGCCCGGAAACGGCGGGATTTAAGAAATTTCAATCGCCGCTGCGGTTCATGCGAGCGGCAACGGGCTGCTTTCTTAGGCAGTTGAACGGTTTGCGGGCGCGTTTCCCGACTTCACTCGGCGCGAGCAGGAGGCCGTGACGCGTTCAAATTTGTCGCTTCGGTAAGAAACTTGTACGGGTGCGCGCGGCGGAACGGCGGAGGTGATCCCCATCGCGGCGAACGGTTTCGTTGTTGGGGATCTCAGCCTGGTGTCAGAGCCAGGCGAAAACCGTAGTCGGCGTATTTGAAAGAGGGCGGTAGCGAGCTGCGCGCCGCGCACCGGCTGAACTTGATCCGGTGACGCCATGAGCCGCCGCGCGAGACGCGCCGTGTGCCGGATTCAGGGCCGCTAGGGTTTCGCTCCGGAGAGTAGTGATAGTAGCGGGCGTCGTAAAAGTCACTGCACCATTCATGGACCCCTTCGCACATATCGTAGAGGCCGAAATCGTTGGCTTCATTGGAGCCAACCGTCTGCGGACCTCCGCTGTTGGGATCGTAGCCGAGGTAGGGCCTTTCCCACGGCGGTTCATCGCCCCACGGATAGAGGGCGCCCTCGCGGTTGCCTCTGGCGGCGCGTTCCCATTCGGCTTCGGTGGGCAGCCGAAACTCCGCTCCAGCGCGAACGCTCAACCACTCGCAATAGGCGCACGCTTCGTGCCAATCAACGCCGACGACCGGCTGCGCGGGATCTGAAAAGATCGACTCGCGCCAAAACGGCGGCGGTCGAACACCGGTTTCTTCGACGAAAAGTCGGTACTCCATGTTCGTTACGGGATACTTGGCAACGCCGAAGGTATCCAACCAGACACGGTGGCGCGGCATCTCATTCTCATAGCCGCTCGCGCTTCCCATCCAAAAGAACCCCGCGGGAATCATCACGATTTCGGGAATCGTCATCACTTACAACTCTGCGCAGCGCGACTCCTCTGCGTGAAGATGTCGCTGCCCAATCTTTCTAAAGTAGTTCGAGAGCCAAATTCAATCCAGCGGGTTGAGCACAACGCGCCGCAATTGCACAAGCGGTGCGGATTCCGTATAAGCTTCAGCCAAAAACAGACGGAGGCTGCCATGCGAATTCGGTTCAACCTGCGGCGTGTTCTGGCCGTTTTGGCGGCGGCATGCGCCGTTCAATCGACCGATGGGAATCTCGCCCGCGCTCAGACCGCGCCGTTCTATGAGGGCAAAACGATCCGCATCGTCGTCGGCTTCACCTCCGGCGGCCTCTACGATCAGTACGCCCGCCTGCTCGCGCGCTACATGCCGAAGTACATTCCCGGCCAGCCCAGCATTGTCGTTCAGAATATGCCCGGCGCAGGATCGCTGACGGCAACCAACTACGTCTACGGAGTTGCCAAGCCGGACGGTCTGACGTTGGCCATGGTCGGCAGCGGAATTTATCTCGATCAACTCCTGGAGCGAAAGGAAGCGCAGTTCGACATGCGCAAACTCAACTACATCGGCAGCGTGGATCAGCGCGATCTGGTTCTCTATATAAAAGCCGACGCTCCGTGGAAGACAGTCGAGGATATCCTGGCAGCAAAAGAGCTTCCGAAGTGCGGCGCAACGGGGACTTCGGATCTCACGTCCATCCTTGCAGACGTCATGGAAGAGACGCTCGGCGCGAAAGTCAATCTCGTGCGTGGCTATCCGGGGGGCGCCGAGATCGACCTCGCAATCGAGAAAGGGGAGATCCACTGCCGTGGAACGGGAATAACGACGCATTTCGCCCGCGAACCCTACTTCACATGGCACAAGACCGGGTTTGACCGCCACATCATTCAGAGCGGCATGAAGCGAGATCCCCGCTTGGCGGAGGCTCCGACGTTGAACGAGCTGATGGACAGGAAAAAAACTCCCGCGCTGAGCCGCAGCGTCGCTCGCATCCTTCTATTGTCCGCGACTTTGGGGCGACCGATGGTCGCGACACCCGGGATACCGGTCGATCGCGTGCGGACTCTCCGTGACGCCTATCTCAAGGCTTTCAAGGATTCGGACGCAGTTGCCGAGGCGAAGAAAAACCGTCTCGACCTCGAGGTGCTACGGGGCGAGGAGCTGGAAAAGGAGATGCGCGACGTCATGAATCAGCCCCGCGAAGTGATCGAGCGGGTAAAGAAATTATCGGAGTGAGGCGGCTTTTTTGTCGCGCGATTTCGGCTTATGCTCCGCAATATGCAACCACGGAGGGCGAACGCGGTTCGAGCGGTCGTGTTCGACCTTGGCGGGGTTCTCTTCTCCGAAGGCAAGGCGATCGCCATTAGACACCTCGCGGACCAATTTGGTTATGAACCAGACCTGGTTCGCGGCATTATCTATTCGCCCAAAAGCCTCGAGCTCCGTAAAGGTTTGATCTCCGACGATGAATTCTGGAGATGGGCGCGAGACCAATTGCCGCCGAACTACGATCCCGCCCTGATAAGAAATGCCTGGTACGAGGGTTACGTTTTGGATGAAGAGATCGCGCAACTCATCCGGCGGCTCAGGAAGCGATACCAGATCGTTGCGTTTTCGGGAAATATAAAGAGCAGAGTCGATTTCCTCGAGTCGAAATACCACTTTCGCCGCCTGTTCGACAAAGAAATCTATTCCTTCGACCATCATGTTACGAAACCGGATAAGAAGTTCGTCGAGGCGCTGGTTCGCGAGCTCGGATCCAGTCCGACCGAGCTTGTCTATATCGACGACAACGACCGCTACGCTCAGCCGGCCAGGGAAATGGGTCTACGAGTTCTGATCTATGCGCCGGGACAGGCAGAAAAGCTCAAGCGGGAGCTTGCGGCGCTGGGCGTGGTCGCTTAGGGGACGTGTTTTCTCCGCCTGTCCGCTGGCTTGGATGACGAGGCGAGGACGAGCGTCTTGACGCGAGAACCGCCTCCGGATTGGTTGACACCCGATACGCGGTCTCAATATAAGGCAAGATAGGCGGAGCGCGAATATGCAAGTCGCGATATCGAGCCTGCTATTTAAGTCTTTTAACCTTGCGGACGTTATCGGTCTCGCAAAAGACAGAGGCGTGCGCTGGCTCGAGGTCTGGAGCGAGCACCTGTGGAGGGATGATGACGGCCGCATGGTCGAGCGATTGAGCAAGTCGGGGCTGGACATCTCGGTTCATGGCCCGACGGGCGACATCAATATCACCTCGAGTAATCCCGGCATCCGGCAGGAGTCACTCAAACAGGTGCTGCAGGCGATCGAGGAGGCGGCGAGAATGGGAGCAAGGATCATCACCATCCACCCGGGCTACCTCACGGGTCGGCAAGATGAGCCCGAGAGCATCCGCGGGCTTCAGATCGATGCTTTCACGCAAATCGCCAAGCGCAGCCAGCAACTCGGGATCATGGTGGCGATGGAAACCATGGAACGAAAAGCCAAGGAAGTCGTTATCCATCCGGATTTGGCCAATGAGATCATCGATGCCGTCAATATGGAGAATTTCGGTATTACCTTCGATATTTCCCACGCGCACACGGTGATGGACGTGGCGGAGTTTATCCGGAGGCTCCGCCGGATCGTGCATATCCATATCAGCGATACGAAATCAGGTAAGGTGCACGTGCAGATGGGTGAAGGAGAGATCGCTTTTCGCCCCGTGCTCCAGACACTCAAAGAAAAGTACGATGGACCTCTGGTGATCGAAGGCTGGAATCCGAGGGATGAAGTCGGCATGGTCGATAGGTCGACCGCCTTTCTGAGGAAACAATTGCAGGAGATCTAGCGTCGGTTCGCGAGGTGCCTATGGGCGGTTTCAAGTCGCGCTGGCTGTTGTCTGTCGTGTTGTTATCAGGGCTCTGCATTCAGGACCCCGCTCCGGCTTTTTCCCAGGCCAAAGGCCCGGCAAGGATCCTCTTGTATACTTCCGTTCCCCAGCAGCTGGCCACCCAATTCGCCGAGGCGTTCATGAAGAAGCGCCCGGATATCAAAGTGGAAATATTCAGATCGGGAAGCACGGAAGTCGGCGCGAAGCTGGCCGCTGAGAGGGAAGTGGGAGGCATCAGAGCCGATCTGTTATGGTTGGCCGATGCTCCAATCTATTATGAGCTGAGGGACAGGGGCGAGCTGGCGCCGTACGTCTCTCCCGAGGCGAAACACATTCCCAACGAACTCAAAGACCCGAAGGGGTTTTTCACCGGCGCCCGGCTGATCAACATGATCATCGCGGTCAACAAGGAAGCGGTTCCCTTAAACGATGCGCCGAAGTCGTGGAAGAGCTTCCCCGATATGGGCAAGAAAGCGGCCATGGGCAACCCGCTTTACTCCGGTTCGAACTTTGTCACCGTGGCCACGTTCGTAAAGAGGGACGGCTGGGGATGGTTTGAACGGGCGAGGGCCAAAGGAGTCGCCATCGTAAGGGGCAACTCGGAAGCGGCGAGCGCGCTGGCGGGAAAAGAGTTTGGCGTGGTCATGACCCTCGACTACATCGTCGCCGGGTTGATCAAGAAAGGGGCGCCGCTGGAGATCGTATGGCCCGAGGACGGGGTCATCTCGGTGCCGAGCCCGATTGCGATCATGAAAGGCACCAAACAGCTTGAGGCCAGCAAGGCCTTTGTTGATTACGTGCTGTCGAAGGAAGGTCAGGAATTTCTCGTCACGCAAGAGGTGATCCCGGTGAGAGGGGACGTTAAGCCTCCGAAAGGCCAGCCGTCGGCCAGCCAGATCAAATTCATCCCGATTCCGTATGAATGGGCGGCCGAGAACGCGGCTGCCATTCGGGAGAAGTTTGAAAAGATCATGCTGCATTGATTCGCGTATGGCCGGTAGCATATGGCATATGGATGGAAGCAACGAACCATACGCTATAAGCCATACACCATAAGCCAACTGCGCCGGATCCTCGATCTCCGCTATCTTCTGGCCTCTGCCTGCGCGATCTTCCTTCTTGTCCTGGTTGTTTATCCGCTGTGGCAGGTTTTCTACCGGAGCTTCCTGCCCAAGGGCGTCTTCTCGCTGCAGTACTACGAAAAGGTTTTCACCCATCCGACGTATTACCGTGCGCTGTTCAATTCGATTTGGGTTTCTTCCGCCACGGCGATTCTTTGCATGGGTTTGGGAACCGTGCTCGCGTTTCTCCTGATGCGGACGAATCTTCCGTACAAAGAGAGGCTCAGGGCTCTCGTGGCTCTTCCCTATGCGGTCCCGTCTTTTTTTTCGGCGATCGCGTGGATTCAGCTCCTCGGGCCGCAGGGTTATCTCACCCGGTTTATCGTCAACCTTCTCGGTTGGGAAAGCGCGCCCTGGAATATCTACAGCGCGGGAGGAATTATCTTCGTATTGACCGCGCACTATTTCGTCCTCGTTTTCATTACTGTTGCGGGCGCGTTGGGGCGCATGGACGCGAGTCTCGAGGAAGCAGCGCGGGCCTCGGGCGCTGGCACACTTCGGATCATGCGAAGCGTGACCCTGCCGCTCGTGCTGCCGGCGATCCTGGCCGGCGGATTGTTGGCTTTCATCGGGGCGATCGCCAACTTTGGAATCCCGGCGCTTCTCGGTATGCGGGCGCGATTCTTCGTTCTTACCACCAGCATCTACTATGCCCTCGCCATTCCCGATTTTCCCCTCGCAACCGCCCTTTCCGGCATGCTCGTCAGCGTTGCGCTGTTCTTCCTGGCGTTTCAGTTTTGGCTGCAGAAGGGGGAGGGACGATACACGGTGATCGGGGGCAAGTCGGTCCATCCGGCAGAGCTGCAGATTCGTTCGGGAAGGATCGCGCTGTTCACGGGCACAGTGGTTTTTATCGCGCTCATTTCAATTGTTCCCATCGCTTCGATGTTTCTCACGGCAGTGCTCAAGTACTGGGGCGCTCCTCTGGCGCCCCAGAGCTTCACCCTGGAGCATTTCGTCTATATCGTAAACCTCGACACGAGCAGAAGGGCGATCGTCAACAGTTTTGTTCTCGCGGCCGCGGCGGCGACCGTGACGATGCTGGCGGGCACGTTGATCTCATACGTACACGTGAAACTGAAACTGAAGGGGAGCCGGGTGCTCGACTTTATCGCGACCATTCCGTACGCGGTGCCTCACACCGTGATCGCGATAGCGGCGATTTTAGCGTGGTCGAGACCGCCGGTCAGCCTTTATGGAACTCTCTGGATCATACTTGCGGCGTATCTCGCTATCTATATTCCCTTTGCAGTGAGAACCACGCATTCGACCTTGCAGCAGATCGACAACTCTCTGGAAGAGGCCGCGAGAGTTTCAGGCGCGAGGCTCCTACCAAGGTTGCGCGACGTCATTCTGCCGCTTTGTCGCCCCGGGATGATCGCCGGATGGATCCTTGTTTTTATGCCTGCTTTGCGAGAACTGACGATTTCGATTCTCCTTTATGCGCACGGAACGGAAACGATCGGAGTTGTGGTTTACAACCTGCAAGACGCCGGATACCGCGAAGTCGCCGCGGCACTGGCCTGCATTGTTATCGTTATGCTGATCGCCGGAAGCACGGTCATTAAAAAGCTCACGGGAGGAGTGTCGGGGGTTTAAGTGGATGGATAAGATCAGAGTTGTCGGCCTGAAGAAGGCGTTCGGTGCGACCGTGGCGGTGGACGAGGTGAGTTTTGCCATCGGGCACGATGAATTCTTCTCGCTTCTCGGGCCGAGCGGCTGCGGCAAGAGTACGACGTTGCGCTGCGTTGCCGGCCTCGAAGAACCCGGCCAAGGCGAGATCCTGATCGGGGACGCTGTTGTCCATTCCACCCGGACCGGCGTTTCCGTTCCCACCGAGGAGAGACCGATCGGTATGGTTTTTCAAAACTATGCCGTCTGGCCGCACATGACGGTGCGCGAAAACGTCGCGTACCCGCTCAAGATCAAGAAGGTTTCAACGACCCTGATGAAAGAAAAGCTCGAGGCTGCTTTAGAGAGCGTGGGGCTTTCCCGGCTCGCGGATCGTTATCCCAACCAGCTATCCGGCGGCGAGCAGCAGCGGGTTGCCCTCGCCCGCGCTCTCGTCAAAGAGCCGGAAGTTCTGCTCCTCGATGAGCCTCTGAGCAACCTAGACGCCAAGCTCCGCGAGCATATGCGATTCGAACTCAAAGAGCTGCAGCGCCGCTCCGGAATTCCGATCCTCTACGTTACCCATGATCAGGCGGAAGCGTTGGCGATGTCGGACCGGCTCGCCGTGATGAACGCCGGACGCATCGTGCAGATCGGGACGCCGCCCGAAATCTACAGCAACCCCGCGGATCGATTCGTTGCCGATTTCATCGGGCTCATGAATTTCTTGCCATGCTCCGTGATCAGCCGAAACGGCGAGACGGCGGTGGTCGAGTTCCACGGAGCGCGCGTTGAGGTTCCAAATCCGGGGGGTCATCGGGGCCGCTGTGTCCTGGCGGTCCGCCCGGAGGCTATCCGATTGGCGCGCGCCGGAGCGGTGCCCTGCCGCGTTGAGATCCGGAGCTTTCTGGGAAACTTAATCGATTACCGAGTGCGAGCCGGCGGTGAAATACTTCGAGTTCAGACCCCGAGCCACGTCGTTTTCGACGAAGGCGACGAACTCGCGCTCACCATCGAGCGGGCAATGCTGTTCGGAGACTGAAGCAGCGTCGTTCCGATGCCTTCGCCCAATCCTGTGCGCTGAACCTGCCCTTTGAACCTATTTGCCCGGCGCGGCCAATTCCTTCAGAGCCTGGCGCACGTGCGAGAAATCTCTCACCTCGTCCAACGGTCTCTTTTTTTCGCCCAACCTCTCGATGAGATGCTCGATTTCAGCATCGGACATCTGGCCGTCTCGGGCGAGCGTCTTTAGCTCGACATCGTAAGAACGGGCGGCGATCTCCGGCGTCTGCTTGACCGATTGTGTCATCACGGCGATCGTTTCTTCGCGGTTTTGTTCAATGAACCGGTTGGCTTTCAATACGGCGCGGAGAGTCCGCTTGATAATCTGTGGATTCTCCTTGAGCAAGCGATCGGCAGCGAACAAACCCGATGCCGGCATACCGACTTCAGGGGGACCGGCTAAAACCTTGTGCCCCATCTGCTGCAGGAGGAGGTCATGTGGCGGCGAGACCGACACCGCCTGAACAACCCCAGCGGCGAGGGCTTGAGCTCTGAGCAGCGTGTCTCCGAGAACGATCGGTTGCATGAGGGCCGAATCGAATCCCTTCGAGCGGAGCAACTCCTCAGCCACCATGTGGTCGGTCCCTCTAATCGTGGCTACTCCGAGTTTCTTTCCCTTGAGCTCCTGAATATCTCTTATTTCGGGCCGGACAACGAGAAAATAAGCTCCCTTTTTGAGGACGATCAGCACGAGCTTCAGCGGCAACCCTTGAAGGATACCGCGGAACGTACTGGTAAACGACGTGGTAAAAGAAACGTCACCGTTGATGACGGCCATAGCTCCGAGCCGCGGACTCACTTGTATGAGCTCTACGTCTAATCCTTCTTCGCGAAAGAATCCCTTGCTCGCCGCGATGTAAAAAGGCGTCGCAGTGTTGCTGCGGCTCGAGTATGCGATCCTGATCCTCTGAGTTTGCGCGAACGCATCGACCGCGGCTCCGAGATTTGCGCACAAAAGAGCGATGGATGTCCAAAAAAGAATCGGCGTGTAAAGGTTTTTCACCGCAGCCCTCATTTGGATCGGATTTCTCGAACCAGTGAAAAGTCGGCGACTTCGTTCGGCGGCACGCTCGACGATAGCAGCTTGGCGCGAGTCGTGACAACCTCCCAGAAGCTCTTTTCGTTTCGCGGCACGCCTTCGCTGTAAGCGAAAACGACATCCCCGAGAGCCTCGAGCCCTTCGTCCGCCGGCATCTTCAGCCATTGCTGAATCGTTGCCCCCACTGCTTTCTGATTCTGTGGCTGAAGAATGAAGCGCACGCCGCGGATCAGGGCGCGAAGCATGCGCCTCACCTGCTCGGGCTTTTCTTTGATCGTGCGGCGGTGCGTTGAAAGACCTGCGAGCGGCGCGCTGTAGATATCGCCGGCTCTAAACAAGACGTTGAGGCCCGCCCGACGGGCCTTCTGCGGCCACGGCGGCACCAGGAACGTCGCGTCGGCGATTCCTTGCTGCACCATCGCGAACAGCGCCGGAGAGTCGGCGGCCGAGATCCATTTCGCGTCCTTGAGCGGGTCCAAGCCGAAATGGCGCAGCACCGCCTGGTAAACCAGGCCGGTCGAGCTGCTCAAATCGACGGTGTTCAGGGCAAAGGTCTTGCCGCGCAATTCCGCGCTCGACTTGATCGACGGCTTGGTTACCAGATAGTGCAGCGATCGATCGACGAAAACCGCCAACATCTGCATCGGCACCCCCCGTAACGCGCTGTCGATCGGCGGGAGAAAGCTCATCGTGTAATCGATATGGCCGTTGGCGAGGGCCGGGATCAGGGCGGCGCTTCGCATCTGGATGAACTTTACATCGAGCCCTTCTTGACGAAA
This sequence comes from Candidatus Eiseniibacteriota bacterium, assembly GCA_035559295.1. Lineage (GTDB taxonomy): Bacteria > Desulfobacterota > Binatia > UBA9968 > UBA9968 > DATMBL01. Next base: position 2,164 of record DATMBL010000077.1, on the reverse strand, counting down.
AAAGCCCTGGTCGAGCGCGACTCTGCCCGGCAAGAAGGTCAAGGTCGTTGCCGTGTAGCTAAGAGACACCTCTTCCGCGCTCACGGTCCCGGCCACCACACCGGCGCCGGAGATGCAAACAACGAAACAGAAACCTGACGCAATTCGCTTCACAGTCATTCGGTCTCCCGTGGTGGCGGTCACCTAAATCCCGGTGACCGCAAAAAGCCCCCACCCTTCTACTCCGAACGAAGACACAATTCAAAACGCGTTGGTCGTCGAAGCAAGAAGGCTCGCGAAAATCCGGCTATTTACAACCGATACGCGACTCTCATAAAATCCGATCCGACTTCGTGGAGGCGATTATGAAAAATCGAGCGCGCGCCGTTCTGGCATGGTTTATTTTTCTCCCGGCGGTTGCTTCGGCCAATCCCTATCTGCCGAAGCGGGGCGAGCGCCCGCTCTCCATGCGCGTCTCGACCTGCGCGGTTTCGGGAGGATTTATCCATCTCTACACCGCGCTCGACAACGGCTTGTTCGACAAGTACGGGATAAAGTTCGAAAACATTTTCATCCGCGGGAGCGGACCCAATCTGTCGGCCCTGTCTGCCGACGAGGTTCAATTCACCTACTGCGCCGCGGACGCGACGATTCCGGGATTGGCCACGGGCATCGACGCGAAAATCATCGCATCCCCCCTGGTTAAGCTCCCCTATGTCCTGGTCACGCGCAAGGAGGTCAAGCGGCCGGAGGATCTCAAGGGCAAATCCCTGGGCATCGCCCGCGCGGGCGATTTGAGCGACCGGCTCTCCCGCGCGTTGATCAAAAAACTGGGGCTGAGCTCGCAGTCGGTTACGATTCGCCCGATCGGCGGCAGCCAGGGTGAACGGTATCAGGCGATGGCGGCGGGCATCGTGCACGGGGTGATCATCACACCGCCTCTCGACGTGCGCGCCAAAAACGAAGGCTTTAACGTGCTCTACCGGCTCGTGGAGCTGAATCTGCCGTTCGTCTACAGTAGCCTCCACACGAGCCACAAAATGTTGCGAGAGCGGCCCGAGATCGTCCAGCGCGTGGTGGCCGGTTTTGCCGAGGCGATCCACTTTGTCGAGAACAATCCCGAAAAGGCCAAGGCGTCGGTCGCCAAGGCGATGCGCACCAAAGACCCGGAAGCGCTGCAGTCCGCCTACGACGTCTACGCTCGGGAGATCATCGACCGCACGATGCTCGTTCCCGGCAAAGCCGTTGCCGAAGCGGTCGAAATCGCGCGCGAGAGCGGAACCACCGTGAGAAGAAAGCCGGAAGAGATTTATGACAACAGCTTTGTTCTCAACCTGGAGAAAAGCGGCTTTCTGAAGGAATTGTGGGGCGGTGAAAGTTACAAACGATGACTCTCGAGAAAGTTCTCGAAATTCGTTAACTTCGAACCTCGAACTACGCCTACGGAGTTTCCCAACCGCCGCCGAGCGCCTTGTAAAGCGCGACCAGATTTGACGCCATCGCAGCCTCGCTTTGCGCCAGATCGCTCTCGGAAGCGTAAAGCGAGCGCTGCGCTTCGAGTACGTTGAGAAAACTGACCAGCCCGTTTTTATAGAGGTCGTCCGCCATCGCAAGCGCCCGTCGATTCGCCGCTACGGCATCGACCAGCGAGCGGTACCGTTCTTGCTCCCTGGCATAATTCACCAGCGCGTTTTCCACATCCTCGAGGGCCGTGAGGATAGTTTTCTCGTACTGGCGCAGCGCCTGCTCTTGGCGCGCGTTACGCACCGCGATGTTCGCCCGTATCCGCCCGGCATCGAAAACCGGCCACCGGACCGTCGGTCCAATCGACCAGAATCTGCTTCCGGCACTGAACCAATCGCTCGCGCTGACGCTTTGCAGGCCGGCTGCTCCGGTCAACAGAAATCGAGGGAACAAATCCGCCGTCGCGACGCCGATGTCGGCCGTGGCGGCCGCAAGCTGCCTCTCGGCCCGGCGAATGTCGGGTCGACGACGGAGGAGGTCCGATGGCAGACCGACGAGTACCTCGGGCGGCAGCTCGGGAATCGGCGCCTTCCCCGAAAGTTCCGGCCACAGCGCGCCGGGCTGCAAGCCGAGCAAGACATCGATCCGATGCGCCGCCTGTGTCAAGGACGCCTCGAGAATCGGGATTGTGGCGGCGGTGGTGTTCACCTGTCCTTCGGCT
>DATMBL010000076.1:0-3584 GCA_035559295.1 Candidatus Eiseniibacteriota bacterium | reverse complement strand
GACACCGAGGCGGCGACACTTGAGCGAGCAGCGCGCGTCTGGAGGGATCACGAGCGGCTCGAGGAGGAACGGTTGGTCAATATGGTGTCCGACCTCGCGAAATCCGGCCAACGCGGCGTCATAGGCATCGAACCGACGCTGAATGCGCTCGCGCAGAAGAAGATCCAGAAACTTCTTCTGATCGACGGGCTAACGATTAACGGCTCGGTTTGTACGGCGTGCGGTCACGTTTCGAGCGAGCAGTGGGACAAATGTCCGATCTGCGGGGGAGAAGCGGAACAGCGCGAGATAACCGACCGAGTCGTCGAAAACGCGATCCTCAATGGCGCTGAAACGGAAATGGTGGAATCAAATTCGGCTCGGGAACGGCTGCTTCGCGAAGGAGGCTTGGGCGCGCTATTGAGATACTGACCCGAGCGCACGATTCCTGCGGTCAAGCATCGAGGAGGCGACGATGCAGGTTCCTCTAAAGATCACGTTCCGCAAGGTCAAGAAGACTCCGGACCTCGAGGAGCTTATCGGCGAGCAGGCTGCCAAAGTGGAGCGCGTCTGCGATTATGTGGCGAGCTGCCGCGTGGCCGTGGAAAAACCGCAGCAACATCAGAAGAGCGGCAATCCCTATCGGGTGCGTATTGATGTCACGGTCCCTCCGGAACACGAGCTGGTTGTGGTGCGTGAGTCGGGAAAAGGAGAGCTGCACGAACAGCTCCAGACGGTCGTTCGCGACGCGTTCTCGGCCATGCGCCGGCAGCTTAAGAGGCTCGTCGAAAAACAGCGCCGCGACATCAAAACCCACCCGGCGCAGGAGACGGCAGGCTTTGTTGTCCGGTTATTCCGGGAGCAAGGCTACGGGTTTATCAAGAGCCTCGACGGGCAGGAGATCTATTTCCACAAAAACAGCCTGGCGCGAGGAGAGTTCGATCGATTGGAAGTCGGAGCCGGCGTCCAGTGGGTCGAGGTGGAAGGCGAAAAGGGGCCGCAGGCGACTACGGTGCGGATTGTCGATAAACCCGGCGCTCGAATTTACGAAGGAAAGGGGCCGGCCGAACCGCCGCTGGATTGGAAGGAGTAAAGCAGGCTCGGTGGCGGGGCCGTTGGAGCGCAGGCATCGGCGAAACGAAAGCTCGAATAGGGTTTGGGGGATTTTGTGGCCAAGAAGAAAACATCCGCGCGTTCAAAAAGGAAAGCGCGCAAGCGCAAAAAGCAACGAAACATCAACCCGCAGACGAATCAACCGTTTGAACAGGATCCAAAGCGCCGGATCGGACCTTTCGGCGGCGCCGGCGAGCCGCCGATCATGCGCTGAAACTCTGGCGCGTACGATCAGGCAGCTCTTTTTTTTCTTTTTGATCGCCGCGGCTGCGGTTCGATGACCGCTTCGGCATCGACTGCGGCTTGTTTCCATTGGAGTAGCCCCCGGCGCAGGTAGCCGGGGTTGAGGCGCAACGTCTCGCAGATGCTTTCAAACGAAAACAGCCACTCGACGTCGCGCTCGAAAATCCACCGCTCAGTTTCTTCAAAGAGCTTCTTACCTTTGCCCGCCCTGGCGAAGACGTACTTCTGATAGCAGTCGATTGCGTCTTCGAGGATCGCTACCATCAGGGCTTCTTCGCGCTCGCGGGTCCTTTTCCTGAGTAGCCGTTCGAGTGTGGCAGCGTCGGTCGGGTCGAAGATCCATCTCTCGCCTCTGATGAATTCACCCTGCCAACGGGTCTGGCGGTCAGCAATCATGAAATCCCTCCGGCGCGCCAGCCAGGGCAGGAGCCGTGCCATTGGCCACGGCTCAGGGCGACGCCCGCTGTCCACTTTTTTCCGGAGCTGTCCGGGGGCGTTGCAGGCGTCGCCTACCGATCTCGAACTGGCCCCCACGTGACGGGCAAGGTTGCCGGGATCGAACAACTCGCGAATTTTCACATCTTCGGCGCAAGCGTCTCAAAACGAGTAATCGGGACACGATGCGCGTTTCAGAACCGGCACACCTTAGCGAACTCTCAACCCGTGGACGGCCTGGAACAGGGCTTGCTGAGTCTACTCCGCGGAAACGCCTATTGCCGGGAGGCGCACGGTGGGGATCTTAATGGCGTCGCTGTGGCTCTTTCCTCTCGCCGTCATCATGGTCGGCGCAGGCCGCGTCCTCGCCGGGATCCCTCTGCTTAGCAGGGAGGAAGCTCGGTATTTCTTCGGCGCGCAGGGGCGGAAACGCTCGGCGGTGTGGAAAACGATCCAGTTCACCGCGCTAGCCGCACTGTTCTTTGTTGCCGGCTTGATCGAAGGGTTGGTGCTGCTCAACTTCAGCTCTCTTTGGATGGTGATCGTCCCGCTTCTCACCGGGTTGTGCGCAACCCTCGCCGTGCTCGTGTGGCTCCGTTGAGCACCTCGACGCGACCGGCTCTGGCGATGCGCCCGTCGTGGATTGTTCACCGCAAAAAAATTCATGAGCGCGGGAAAATTTTGTTGTGACCGCGCGCGCGCCGTGTTACACTCCGACGAAAAATGGTCCCAAAAAAGGTTTTTTTCACCAAGGGAGTCGGCGTTCACAAGGAAAAGCTGGCCTCGTTCGAGATGGCGCTCAGGGTAGCGGGCCTCGCCCATTGCAATCTGGTGCTCGTCTCCAGCATCTTTCCCCCGGGTTGCAAGATCATTCCCAAAGAGGAGGGGCTGAAACTCCTTCGGCCGGGCGAAATCGTCTTCGCGGTCTATGATCGGGAAAGCAACAATGAGCCTAACCGGCTCATTGCGGCGTCGATCGGTCTCGCGCTCCCGTCTGACGCGTCGATGCACGGGTATCTATCGGAGCATCACTCGTTCGGCGAGACGGATGAAAAAGCCGGGGAATACGCCGAGGACCTGGCCGCAAGCATGCTGGCGACAACGCTGGGCATCGAGTTCGATCCGGAACTCGATTGGGACGAGCGCGAGCAGATCTTTAAGATGTCCGGCAAGATCGTCCGCACCACGAACATCACGCAATCCGCCGTGGGCAACAAGGACGGACTTTGGACCACGGTGTTCGCCGCGGCGGTTTTCATCAATGACGACTCGCTCCAGACCGAAACCGTGAAATCGATTCCTGCAACGAGCAAGGCGCCACAGGAAGAGGTTTTGAGACAAACGCTCGAAGGGGGACCGATCAAATCGCCCGCCGCGCCGGAGGCTGCAGTTCACCGCGCGGCCGCTCATAAAGAAGGTCAGCCAAAAATCTTCGCCTCGCCCCGTAAAACCATCCCCTGAACGGCGCAGAATCAGACCACGCGAGCGCGTCTCGGCGCCGGTATTCTTGTGTAAAACGGCTGCTGGGTATACGCTGCACTAAAACAGGAAAGGAACCGATCATGATCAAAAACGGCGACGTCGTGAGCTTCGAATACAGCGTCTCGGACGACGAAAAAACCTTCAATGAGACCAACAGGGGCGAAGCACCGGTCACGTTTACGCAGGGTTCGCATCAAATCATTCCCGGTCTGGAAAAAGCGTTTTTGGGCATGGCGGTTAACGAGGAAAAACACATCCGCATCGAGCCCGCCGAAGCATACGGCCCCGTGATACCCGAGTACTTTCGCGAGGTGCCCAAGAGCGACCTCCCG
>DATMBL010000075.1:0-2005 GCA_035559295.1 Candidatus Eiseniibacteriota bacterium | reverse complement strand
GCTGTTCCGGGGTGAGCCCCTGGATTTTCATCGAAGGGCCGTCGGGAGACAGAGCGCTCCGATAATTGGGAAAGATCTCGTGCGCGCGCAAACGCCTGAGGTTATCCTTGCGCACGAGCAGCGGGAAATCCGTGAACTGTCTGACGAATTTCTCGTCGTACCATTTATTGTCGAGCATCAGCTTGGTCACCCCGAGCCATAAGGCCGCGTCGGTCTGCGGACGAACCGGAATCCAGTAATCGGCCTTCGTGGAGGGCGGCCCGTACTCGGGCGCAATGACAACGATCTTGGCGCCGCGCTCCATGCACTCGATGAACCAGTGAGAGTCGGTGAGCTTGTTCTCGACGAGGTTCTTCCCGTCCATGATGATGAGCTTGGAGTAGCGCAGATCGTTGAAGTCGCAGTCTGAAGTCTGGAGACCGTGAACCCACGGATGCCCCGGCGCCTGATCCCCGTGCCAGGTATAGTTGGACCAGTTCCTTCCCGCGAGAGCCTTGTCGGGGCCCACGCCCCGGAGCTTCGCGTCGAGGAGGGCGAGCGAGTTGTTGAGCCGGTACACGCCGTACTTTCCGATCACGCCCAAAAGCCCCATGCCGCCGCGCATCTTGATCGCGCGCGTCCCCGCTCCCTTCATCGCCTCGACCATCTCGGGCTGGTAGCCCTGAGCGAGCAGCCGCTTTTTCCCCTCCTCCCCGCTGTAGCGCGCGGCGAGCGCGACGAGCGCCTTGGCGATGTCGTGAAAGGCGTCGTCCCATGAGATCTGAATGAACTCGTCCTGACCGCGGGCGTCGAACAGGTACTTGGCCCGATTCTCCGGTGTGAGCTCGGGGAAGCCCGCGTCGGCCCAGGCCTTCCAGCCTCTGCGGACGATCGGGTGCTTGAGGCGGTAGGGGCCGTAGATCACGCGGTGGAAGGTATAGCCCTTGGCGCACTGGCGCGGGTTCCAATTGGCTGTCGCTTTGTTGCCGTAAAGGTCGGCGTAAGTTTGGTAATCGTAGGTGTTGCCCAGGCGGGTTACGATGCCGTTTCGAACGAAGGCCCGTACCCGGCAGGCGTGCGTGTCGTTTGGCGAGCACACCCAGTCGAAGCTCCGGTCGTATCTGTACTGGTCGCGGTAGATTTTCTCCCAGTCGCGGGCCACGGAGCCGGCGAGCGGATTTTCCGCCCCCTGCGCCGGCATCAGATATTTAAACGCCAAGCCTCCGCCTAGTCCGACGGCGCCGGTTCCAATTCCCATCCACTTGAGAAATTCCCGGCGGCTCAACCGTAGGATTTGTTCTGCAGTTTCGTTAGGCATCTGGACCTCGTTTTATCTGGCAATCTTCAACTCCTGCCAGATGGTCACCGACTTTTTGCCGTCTCGATCGCCAGCGCTGCCGTTCCAGATCGCAAAGGCGACGGGCACGGTTGCGCCGGGAGCGAGGGAAACGGAGTTCTTACCGCTTGACTGTAAGCTCCTGCGAAACATCACTCGATAGGAGCCTGCCGAATAAGCGCCTTTCCCGTCCACTCTCTGGTCTATGGGCGGGCGCGCCCGCAGCGTTCCGAATCCCTGCGCGTACAAATCTTCGGCCGGAGTTCTGCGCTGCGGATCGGAGACGATGTTGCCCGCTCCCCAAGCGGTTACAAACGTCCTGTCCGACTCGAGCGTAAGCGCATGCCGGTGCGGCTGCTCTAGCGGAGACTTCGTCAGGTTGGGATAGGAATCGATCCCGAGATTCGGGTAAACAATCTCCAGATCGTGGAACGGCATCGCGATGTCCGCCTGGACTTCGGATTTCCACATCCAGATGTTGACGGCGTTCCCGTTCTCGCCCATCGCGAAGAAGGGGGGATCTTTGACCAAAGAGAATTGGATCGCGGCGGCGTCGCGAAAATCCTGCGGGCGCATCGCCGTATGGTCGTGCGTCGCGTCGGCCCAAACCATGAGGATCGCGATTTCTTTCCCGTCGTGGACGGCGCGGACCGTAACCTCCTCGGGCCGGTCGCTGCGCCACCACAGCGG
>DATMBL010000074.1:0-2909 GCA_035559295.1 Candidatus Eiseniibacteriota bacterium | reverse complement strand
GTAAGCGGCTCGAGCGCGGCCCTCGGCTCGTTCATTGTCGGGTTCTCCGGCGCGCGGTTTCGTGCCGGCATAGAAGGCAGATGGGACCGCTGGTTCAATATTCGACTCTCTCGACCGTCGGCCGTCAACAAATACGCGGCGTTACACGACGAACTCCTCGCCCCACTGGGGCTCCGCAGCGCAAAGCGCTTTCCGGCCATTATGTTGACCCCTGCGGAAATTGCCGAAGGAAGTGAACGTATCGCCGCGATGCTTCCAGACGGTCACGGGCCGATCGTCGGCATCTTCGTCGGCGGGCGAAAATCCCGCGGCAAGCGTTGGCCGAGCGCGAATTTTGTTGAACTGGCAACGGGTCTTCGCGCGCACCACGCGCGGCCGATCGTCTTCGTCGGTCCCGAAGAGATGGATTTGTTGAGCGATCTGCGATTTGCGTTGGCGGATCGGGTCCCGCTGGTTTTTGAGCCCGACATCAGAAAATTCGCTTCTGCGGTGGCAAGCTGCGACCTTTTTGTGGCCTGTGACAGCGGTCCGGTCCATTTGGCTTGTGCGTTGCGCGTGAGAACAGTCGCGGTCTTTCTCAAAAACAATTTTGATCGCTGGGGTCCTCCACCTGAATTGGCAAGCATCGTGTACCGCGATGCGGGGGTTAAGGTGGTAGACGTGCTAGAGGCTTGCCGTGCGCAATTAAACGGGCTTTGGCCGCAGCCCCTGGTCGAGAAAATTGCGAATAGATCATGCCAGGGAATCGGAACCATGAAGACTTGCCGGCGAGCCTGGCTTCGTCATCGGTTGCCGCGCCGCCGGCTCGAACAAATCGCAGATTAAGAGACAAGGAGACGACATGAACGATTCAAGAGAACAGGCGGTCATTAAAGTGCCGGCGGCGACGCTGACGTTCTGGATCATCAAGGTCGCTGCCACGACCCTGGGCGAGACCGGCGGCGATGCGGTCTCCATGTCGATGAATTTAGGGTATCTCCTCAGCACGGCGATCTTCGCGGCCATCTTTGTGGTCGCGGTCATCGTCCAGATTACGGCGAAGAGATTTTATCCCCTTCTTTACTGGACGACCATTATCGCCACGACGACGGTGGGCACGACCCTGGCTGACTTTGCCGACCGCTCCCTCGGTATCGGTTATGCCGGTGGGACATCCCTTCTTCTAGCGGGTCTCTTCGTGTCGTTATTCCTCTGGCACCGAGCCCTTGGTTCCATCTCGGTGGCTAGTATCGCGTCTCCAACCGCCGAGATGTTCTACTGGGCGACGATCATGCTTTCCCAGACGCTCGGCACGGCGCTCGGCGACTGGACGGCCGATGCGGCCGGTCTTGGTTATGCCGGGAGCGCCGTGCTATTCGGTGCGCTACTGATCTTCGTATGCGCATTTTACGTCTGGACATCGGTCTCGCGCACGCTGCTGTTCTGGACGGCGTTCATCCTAACGCGCCCGCTTGGCGCTGTGGTCGGAGATTTCCTGGACAAGCCCCTTGATGCCGGCGGGTTGGCGCTCAGCCGCTATACCGCATCCGTGGTTCTTCTTATGTTTATTGCCGTGAGCATTTTGCTTTTCCCGCAAACAGCGTCAGAACGCACCCATTGATCGGGCAACGATCTGGGAAACCGACGTCGCGCCCTTCAACTCGATCCCGAGCGGAGGCCCGTAACGCCGATCGCCGGCGTGGCGACGCGGACTGCATTGTGAGCCGGGAAAGAATCGAATCAGTTTAACCCGTACAGCCGGCGCGGGTTGTCGTCGAGGATTTTTTGCTTAATCGGTTCGGCGACGCTCGCGTTGCGGCGGAAAACTTCGATGGCGTCGACTTCGCTGGAAGCATCGGTGTGGCCGTAGTCGGTGCCGATCACGAGGTTGTCCTCGCCGGCGTAGCGGAGCACAAAGTCGAAATCATCGTTGGTTTCGGTCGTGACATAGATATTGAATTCCTTGAACGGCAATTCGGGGTAGCCTTTTGTCCCGCTGCGCCGCGTCGCTTCTTTGACCACCCACGGCACCCACTGGGCCGAGGCTTCGACGAACGCCCAGCGCAGCTTGGGAAAAGTCTTGGGCACGTCGCTCATCATCAGCGATAAACAAGTGATCACCGTAGGAATGCGGAACTGAGCGAAGCCGCCCATCCGGTCGTAGCGCGGCTTGAACTGATCGATGAGCTGCGGGCTGGCGTTGGCGATGTGGATGGCGACGGCGAGATTCAAGCGGGTCGCCTCGTCGTAGATCGGATAGAAGTAAGGATCGACCAAGTGCTTGTCGTTCTCGAACGGGCGCAGGCTCACCGCCACGGCGCCGTTTTCTCTGGCAAAGCGCATCTGCTGGATCGCTTCGCCGACGGTCATCGCCGGAACCACGCACGACCAGCGGAGCCGATGGTTGCCCTTTTTCCAGGTCTCCGCCATCCAACGATTCCAGGATTTGCAGAGCGCGATCTCCGCTTCGGCCTTGTCCGCCACCCGCGCGATCCACAGCGTGTTGAACAAAATCTGCACGTCGATGCCAAGCTTGTCCATGTGCTTGAGGCGCAGCTCGACGTCGCGCAGCTCGCGCGCCTCCGGCGCGGTCTTGAGATCGCGGCCGGTTTCCTTCGACAGCGCGATGAGCTCCTGCTCGGTCAAAGTCGGCGGGCGAAAGCCCACCGATTTCCCCTCGACGAACCAGTACTGCATATTGGGATTGTCGGCGCATTGAAAAAGCTGGGGGCGAAACTTTTTCTCCGACTCGTCCAAAAAATCCCAGGTATGCTCGGTTTCAACGACGTGAGCATCGGCATCGACGATCATGGTCATACTCCTTCAAATTGAGAAAGGCACGTTCGCCGCAAAGTGACGGATAAGCGTACGCTCGCCGGCGAAGAGCGATGGAAGATTTCCCTTTCAATCGGCGCCTCCGGCCGTCAGCG
>DATMBL010000073.1:0-2975 GCA_035559295.1 Candidatus Eiseniibacteriota bacterium | reverse complement strand
CTCGTCGAGATCGTCGGTTCCGACCGTGTCGTGCACGCGGTACGCAAGCACCATCGTGAAGGCGAGTACGCCAAAACCGATGACGATCGCCGTTAGAATCAATGCCTGGGGGAGCGGGTCGGCCAATTCGCCCGTGGGGCGCAACTGCCCTTCCGGAACGAGCGGCGGCGCCGCGCGCGTCAACCCGCCGGAGGTGAAGATCAAAAGGTTCGTGGCATTCCCGAGGAGCGCGAGGCCGATAATGATCTTGACGATGCTTCGCCGTAGCATCATATACAAGCCCGCTGCATAAACCCCGCCGACGACCACCGACAGAATCGTTTCCACTTCATTCCTCCCCGAGCGTTAATACGACCAGCAACGTCATGCCGAGGACCACCAGGAAGACACCGGCATCGAACACGAGCGGCGTCCCGACGGCGATTGGAACCTCGCCCAGGGGCACGGAAAACCACTGCCCCGTCAAGAACGGCTCGCCCCGGATCATCGGCCAAACACCGACAGCGCAGATCAGCAATAACCCGCTGCCGATCAGCGCATGCGGCTCGAAGCGAAGCGCCCGGCGCGCGGTCGCAACATCGTACGCGATCGCGTACAAGACGACGGCCCCGGACGCGACCAGCCCGGCAACAAAGCCGCCGCCCGGCTGGTTATGGCCGCGTAGCAGCAAGAAAACGGAAAACAACAGGAGCAGGGTTAACATGAGCCGTGTCACGGTCTGCAGGATAAGCGACTTCATCCGATCACCCCTGCCGTTGGCGGAGTTTCAAGAACGAATAGACGCCGATTGCGGCAATGGCTAGCACCGTGATCTCGCCAAGCGTGTCGAGCGCTCTGAAATCGACCAAAATGACGTTTACGATGTTCCTGCCGTGAGCGCGCGGCACGCTGACCTCGCCGAAGTAGTCCGAGATCGGCGCCTCCAGCTGGGTATCGACGGCAATCAGCGTCAGCGCGGTCACGAGGGCCCCGCTCGCAACCGCCACGGCGGCATCACGCACGCGCGTCGTCGGGCGGCTGAGTTTCGCAAAGCGCGGTAGGAAGTAAAAGACCAAGACGAACAAAATCACCATGAGCGTTTCGATGAGGAACTGCGTCATGGCGAGGTCGGGCGCGCCGAATAGAACGAAGACGAGCGCGATGCCGTAACCGGCGACTCCCAACGCGGCCACGGCACCGAGCCTGGAAGGAGTGAGGGCCGCCGCCGTAGCGGCTGCCAAAATCAGCGCCGCGAGCGCCAACTCATGGAAACGCACATCGGACCATTCGATAGAAAAGTTCACGCCCGACCGCGCCACCGGCGGAGCAACGAGCGCGACCGTTGCCACGATGATGGTCAGAAGATAATAGCGCAGGTAGCCGTTTTGCAGGAGACGCGTCTGGCGATCGGCGAGCCAATTCAGGGCATCCAGGGCGAGGCCGTACCAGAACCGCGGCGCCCAGCGCGGCGCGCGGACCTCCCAGCAGCCCGCGATTGCACGAACCTTTCGTCGCCCGATATACATCGCCACGCCCGCCGCAGCGGAAACCGCGCTCAGCGCGAGGGGGAGATTGAAACCGTGCCATGCCGCCAGGTGCACGACACCGGGCGCGCCCCGAACGGCCTCGACCGCCCGCCCGACCAAGGCCTTTTCGATCAACCCCGGCACGAGACCCAACACGAGACCGGCGCCCGCAAGCAGAGCCGGCCCGAACCATAAACTCGGACCGCCTTCGTGCGGCTGCTTGGGTGTCGGGAGCCGGTTGCCGGAGAACGGCTGAATCGCCAGAAGTCCGGCGGCGGCCACGAACAGCGCCCCGGAAATCACCAGGGCTGCGACCAGCCAAGGCGCGGCCCGTCCCGCGGCAAGGCTCGCTTCCAAGAGCATCTCCTTCGCGACGAAACCGAACGACGGCGGCAAGGCGGCGAGGGAAAGCGCGGCAACAAAAGCCGCCGTCGCCGTGATCGGCATCGCACTCCGGAGCCCGCTTAAACAAGCGACATCCCTGGCCCCGGTCTCGTGATCGATGATGCCGACAACGAGAAAAAGCGCCCCCTTGTACAGCGCATGGGCAATGAGGAAAACAATGGCCGCCGTTACCGACCCGGTGGTTCCCATCCCGATGAAGAGCACCAGCATGCCGAGCGCGCTCACGGTCAGGTAAGCGAGCACGCGCTTCAAATCTTGCTCTCGCAAGGCGAGGAATGCGCCGACGAGCATCGTCGTGCCGCCTGCGACCGTGAGCGCAACGGTCCATGGCAGCGTTCCGCCGAGAGCGGGGCTCACGCGGCCCAGGAGGTAAACTCCGGCTTTGACCATCGTCGCCGAATGCAGATACGCGCTCACCGGCGTCGGCGCTTCCATCGCATTGGGAAGCCAGAAGTGAAACGGGGTCTGCGCCGATTTCGTGAAGGCTCCGGCAGCAATCAACGCTAAAATCGCCGTATAGTGAGGGTGCGACCGGATTGCGTCGCCACGCGCCGCCAACGCCGAGATCTCCAACGTGCCCGCAGCCATGCCCAAAAGGATGAACCCGGCGAGCATCGCAAGCCCGCCGATCCCCGTCACCAACAACGCCTGCAAGGCGGAAAAACGCGCCCGGTCGCGCTCATGATCGAATCCGATGAGCATGTAGGAACTGAAGCTGGTCAATTCCCAGAAGGCGAAAAGCACGATCAGGTTGTCGGCCAACACCAGGCCGAGCATCGAAGCCATGAACGCCAGCATCGAGACGTAAAAGCGACCAACCTTCAACCCCTGGCCCAGATACGCTCCCGAGTAGACCAACACGAGAGCGCCGATCGCGCTGATGAGCAGCGCGAATAACAAACTCAAACCATCCAGATAGAAAGAGAGATCCACGCCGAGAGCGGGAACCCAGGCGTAACTCGCGGCAAACGTCTCGCCTCGAGAAACAGCGGGAATGAAAGCGGCAAAATAGACGGTCAACCCGGCCGGCAAGAGCGCGAACAGCCAACCGGACGCTCTGCCCGC
>DATMBL010000072.1:0-2971 GCA_035559295.1 Candidatus Eiseniibacteriota bacterium | reverse complement strand
TCCCGACTTGACCGTGCCCGACTCGGTCGCCGAAGAATGGATCGCCGTCGGCACGTTTCGCGCAAAAGAAGCCAAAGAAAAGATCAGTATCAAGCCGGCCGCCGTGTATGACTGGACGTTGGCCGAGCGCGCGAAGAAATGACCGGAGACGGAGGACCGGAGACCGACTCATCATTGGTTCTCGGTCGTGCCTCATCGATCCGACGCGCCTTCTTTCGCAACTCTTCTTTCCACTTCAAGCCTCCTGGTTACATTGCCCCTCCCGGGTTATAGCGATTTTCACCCCAAACAGGGGATTGACGCGCGATTTGCGGAATTGATATCCGTCTGCCGCGGAAGGAGCGGGCAGGCGAATATTGACCTGAACTTTTGCAAGGAGGCTTCTATGAAGGTTCTGGTTAGCGCTATGCTTTTGGCATTTACGTTTTTCTTAGCTCTCGGTTCAACTGTTGCGCAGGCAGAAACGATCCAGGCGACGTTGACCGGCTACGAGGAAGTGCCATCGGTGTCCACTGGAGCCAGCGGCGAGTTCCGCGGTTTTATCAGCCGCAACGACGATAGCATTACATACGAATTGAGTTACAGCGGGCTCGAGGGAACCGTGACTCAAGCTCATATTCATTTTGGCCAGCGGAGCGTAAACGGAAGCATTGTTGTCTGGCTTTGCCAGACCGCAACCAATCCTTCTCCGGTCGTCAGCACTCCGCTTTGCCCGACGTCGGGCACGGTCACGGGGACCATCACCGCGGCCGACGTGATTGCTACGAGCACGGCCAGCCAGCGTATTTTGGCGGGCGAACTCGCGGAAGTGATCGCTGCGATACGCGCCGGCGCCGGTTACGTCAACGTGCATTCGACTCCTTTGACGACCGGGGGCGAGATTCGCGGCCAGATCCGCGCCTCGGCGAAACGTTGAACCGCCTGGCCAGATAACCCCGTGGCATTTCCGCGGGGTTGCCGCGCAGGCTTACGGGGTGATATGGGGCGAACGCAAAACTAAAAGAGTTCCAGCAGCACCGGACAAAAACGACAGGGAGGGCCTATGAAACAACGATGTTTGACGTTCTCGGCATTTATGGTGTTGTTCATGCTTACGGCTTTCGCCGCCCGGGCGCAGAACGTGACGATCACGCCGCTGGGCGCTGCTGCCGGTGAGTTCTGCGTCGGCGACCGGGCGTTGCTCTTCGAAGATCCGACCGGCGTGCGCGTGCTCATCGCGCCAGGACGAACCGTCAACGGCTCGGGGGATGGCAGGCTTCCTAATCCATCCGGTCCGACGGGCGGCGTCCACGTTTTGCTGATCGATCATCCGCACGTGGACCACATCGGCGACGTTTTTCACACCAACTGCGCCGGCACCACGAGCGCGCCCTTTGCTTTTCCGACCGAAGGCAACGCTCCGGAGATCGCCGCGGTGCATAAATCGGCTGTCCTGGTCGGCGGAGAGTTGCCGGACTTTTTCACGCAAAAGATCAGGAACGTCTCCGGGGGAGTGGCTCCGCCGGGCTGCCCGGCGGCGGGCCTCGACAATAGGATGACGGTGCCGCGCACTTCTCCTTGCGTCGGAGTGATTCGCGGCGGCACCCGCACCGTCGTTTTTGGCAGCGCTCCCACAGGAGTAAAAGTCACCACCATTCCGGCATTCCACGCTGCCGGGGCCTCCAGGATCCACATCGATTCGCCTAATGTTCCGGCGGGACTGACCGGCTATGCCGGAAGCGAGACGGGCTATATCATTCGCTTCACCAACGGTCTTTCAGTTCTATGGACCGGAGATTCTGGTCTGATTGGCGATTGGGCCACGCAGGCGAAATTTTACGGCGTCAATCTGGCTGTCGTGCACGGCGGGGACCTCTTCACGATGGGGCCGGACGAAGCCGCGTTTGCCGTAAGCCAATTAATTAAACCGCGCAGCGTCATTCCCGAACACTTCAATCAAGTTTCGACGACCGGCGGAAAGGTCAATGCCGGCACCAGACTCGAACGGTTTATTCAACAGCTGCACGGACAAGCAAAGACTCGAGTGATCGTGCCGCTGAGCGGGGTGCCGATTGTTTGTGATGGTCAAGGCAACTGTTCCCAATAGGGGACCCCGCAAGGATTCGCTGAACGCAAAAAAAGCAGGCGGCTTAAACGCTACCTGCTCTTTTTGTGTGACCTCAAGAAAGACTACCGGTTCGCTTCCTCAATATATCGTCTGAGAAAGTTCACGATCTCGGGCGAGGTCTGGGAGGCGCGTTGGAAAAGGTGCTCGCCGGCTTCGCCGATCTCGAAGCGCGGCTGAAAGCGCATGGTGGCGATCGCCTCCTGGAGAAAGTCCTGATCGCGCGACAGCGACTCGAAGGCTTTCCTCAAGATCATGATCGTCTCCGGCGGCGCTTTGGGCGGCATCAAAAACATCCGCGTCATGTTGGTGCTCGACATGTTGGCCGCTTTGAGCGCTTCGTACTTGATCCCGGACGGCATCTTACCGAAGATCTCTTTGTAGTAATGCGTAAACGGTTGCAGCTCGGGAACGTCCCGGCTCACCAGAATCTCCCCGCTGGGCGCCACTAAATCGGTGTAGTAAATCGGCACGACCATCCCGGTCTTCACCATCTGCGGCTCGACTTGCGTGCGGTAGCTCGGCAGAGTTTCGTCATGGTACTGGGCTTCGCCGCGCTGCACGGCAAGGCGCGCGTCGGAGCTGTTGTTGTAGCCGGTCACGTAGTCGTACTTGAGCCCCAAAAGATCGAAGGAGAGGCGGAAGCGCACGTCCTTGGAGCTGCTCACGCCGAGTCCTGCGGGGCGAAACTTCTGCGCCTTGACGAAATCAGCGGGTTTTTTGATGCCGGGCGGCACATCGGAGCGAATGTAGGACACCGTGACGCCGTGGACGCCGGTGATGAAGCCGAACTTGCTGATGTCCACCCGCAGGGCGGGATCTTTGATCTGCTGCTGGAAGAGCGCGCCGGTGAAGTAAGCCGCGGTG
>DATMBL010000071.1:0-19985 GCA_035559295.1 Candidatus Eiseniibacteriota bacterium | reverse complement strand
GATATCGGCGTGGTGATCTACCGGCCGACTCAAACCGCCGCCGTTCCACGCGGGCCCGACGGTAAACGAGTCGGCATCTTTCTCCTTCACGGCGGCGTTTCGGATTTCAAATCACTAGATCGCGCTGCTCGCGCATTGGCGGAAAAGTTCGGATTTAAAGTAGCGAGCATGACTTTTCCCGGCAGGTTTTATTTCCCCGACACAAGCCGGGATTGGCCCGGCGACGTCGAGAACCCCGACGGCAGCGCGCGGACGCCCCTTTGGACCGCAGGCATGCGCATCGATCCCGAGCAGTACACGCTCGTCAAGGACACATCGAAGCGGGAAAACTACGGCACGATCATCTCGCTTGCCGCCAAAGAGGGAACCGAATTTTACTTCAGGATGGCCGCATGGCCGGTCGCGTTCGAAGAAGCGCTGAAAGCGACCGCGCGCCGCCAGTTTCCCGAAGAAGAGTTTTCGATCTATATCCACGGCCACTCGACCGGCGGGCCGTTTGCGATGATGGCGTCGCAACGGATCGCCAACATCGCGGGCATACTGGGGTACGGTAGCTCACCGTTCGGACGGATGTACCCGGAGATCGCCGGCGACGGTTGGGGGTTTCCGTTCAACTATCTCCGCCTGCGGACGTGGCGCGATACCGCCCGTTATCTCTATGAGGGCATGAAGGACAAAGGCATCGGGTTGCCTATGTTGATCGAGCTCACGTTCGAGCGCTGGGAAACGGCGAAGAAGCGGCCGAATTTCAAAGCCGAAGACTTCGTTCACAAAAATTCGGAAAAAGCGCTCGAAATCGCGGCGCGGGTTTCCGCCGGCCGGCTAAAACTCTCGGAACGCGACACGGACCTGTTGGTCCGGCGCTATCTCGGCTACACCCGGGAACTCTCCGGACCGGGAACGAAGCCCGTGCCGCCTTTTTTGTCCCTCCACGGCGCTGACGACGACACCGTCACTCTCAAACGGTGCGAGAAGTCGCTGCGCCTTTTCGCGGAGCTGAACCCGCCTCCGAAGGTTCGCTGTGTTGCGCTCGGCGCCGGAGTTCATTCCTGGGGCTGGACCGACTCCGGCTTCCCTCAGGGCATCGTTCCGGCGGTGACCCGGCTCTGGCACGACGCGATCATGAACGGATTCTTCTCCTCGTAAGACGTGAACGTAAAACGTTATCGCGCCAAGCGCGCCAAGGTCGCAAAGAAGTGAATTCTTCTCTCTGAAACTCGGCGCCCTCTGCGGTCTTTGCGCGAGCCATTCTTTGCTTTGTTCGTGCTCTTCGTATCCTTCGTGGTGAGGTTTTCTCGGCTTTGCTCCCGGCTCCGAGCTCCATGCTCCATGCTTTTCCTGCTTTCTGTGCTACTATGACTCGCAAGAGGATTTCCCATGGCGGACAAAAACCATCTCGTGTTGACCGCGATCGGACCCGATCGGGTCGGTTTGGTCGAGAAGCTTTCGGCGTTCATCGCCGAGCGCGGCTGCAACATCGAAGACAGCAAAATGGCCGTGTTCTGCGGCGAGTTTGCGATCATCATGCTGATCACCGGGACGACCCACGAGCTTGTCCGGATCGCCGGCGAATACCGCGACCTGGAGGTTCAAACCGGTCTCACGATCGCGATCAAGACGCCGGCCTCGAGAAAGCCGCCGGCGGCTGTCGTTCCCTACCGATTAACCGTTTCGTGCATGGATCATCCCGGAATCGTCCACAAGGTGAGCCGGGCGTTGAGCGCCTTCGGCATCAACATCGAGTCCATGGAAACGACGACGTACGCGGCGCCCGAGAGCGGCACGCCGATCTTTCGCCTGGAAGCGCGCCTGTCCGTCCCTCGTGAGACCAGCATCGACGGCCTCCGTGAGCGATTCACCGAGATCCAGCGCGAAGAAAGCATCGACCTCGAACTTTCGCCGGTCCCCGAAAAAAGGGGATAAGTCCAATTTCAGTCTTTCAAGCGCGCGTTCCGGTTCAATGGCTCTTGTTCACTGCCTTGACCAAGAGTGTTGCCCACGCACCTCTCCAGACAAGGCAAATCGCGACGGCATTCAGCAACTCGGCGAAATGGACTATCCCGCTTTTACTGCCATACCGTCCGAACCAAGCCCGATTCCTGAATTCGGTCGTCTCCGGTAATCAGTGGAAGGCCCGCGACCCTGGCTTGAGCAACGATCAGACGATCATAGGGATCGGCAAGCGTCGTAAACGACGCGGCCTCGAGAAGCAGTTGCAGGTCGTTGACGCCCAAATGAAAGTTATCCGCGTAGGCGAGCGAAATGACAAAGTCGCGGAATGGAAGAGAAAGGCGCACCTTGCCGGCCTCGGAAAGGAGCATCACCTCTTCCAGAACCGTAAAGGGAATGAGTATTGAATCAAGTCCGCGTTCCACTCGCTCGAATGCGCCGCGCGCTTTTCGGCCGAGTCTGCCCTTGCGGCGGGTGATGTAATGAAGCAACGCGTGCGTATCGGTTACGAATGTCATTTCAGCTTCAGAGGATGACCGGCTGCTTCCAATCTCGATTTTCTCAACTTCCGAATGGTCTCGTCGAGATCCCCAACGGCCGTGCCGATGCCCCCGATCTTCAGAATCCGCCTGCCGCCAACTCTCGCCACACGTTTTGCGGCCCCTGATAATTGCCGGTACCGGTCGATTCCTATAATGACCGCGACCGGCTTTTGCCGCTTGGCAACCACATACGTGTCTCCGTGTTCGGCCACGCGATCGACAATCTCGCTCAGTCTTGCCCGCGCCTGAACGAACGGCATCACTTTCTCTTTGCCCATGAAAGTCCCTCCGAGTGTACACTTTACGTGTACATTGCCGGAGCTACCCCTGTCAATCGAGTTCTACGAAGCGATAGGGCCGAGCGTCGAACGCCGCATCTTCCGATCTCGGGCCAACAGAGGAACTCGGTGCACGACGCTCGTAGCCGCGATGATTTCATCGGCGGGGTCGCTGTCAAAATCCAACGATTTGATAGAACGGCAGATATCGAGCGTCAGCGGCCAGGTGTGGATGCGGGTCGATGTTCGAGGCAATTCGGAATTTTCCAAATCCAGTTCGATGCGCCCTGGCTCTGAAAGTTGGCGATCTTCCAACGCACGATTGCGGAAATACTCCCCGTCTCGTCGGAGAGCAAGGCGCGCTCCCGCCGAGTCGGATCTCCGGTCCAAGCGTAAAGCAGGACGTGAGTGTCAAGATTCAGCATCTCGCTTGACGCCGGTGGTCAAGATATTGCCCTCGATCTTGCCTTTAAAACTGCCGATCAGGTTTACGTTATCGCTATGAACCGGGACCAGCTCGGCCAGTGGTTTTTTGTGCTTCGTAATAATGATGCCCTCCGGGCCCACTCTTTGAGCAAAGCCAAGCATTGCTCCTTGAACTTAGCGGCCGGTACGGTCTTCATGGCAAGTGTATAGTAGAGCGTGTCTAAGATTTCTCATCATAAAAACTGGCCGGAATCCGTCCGGCAACTGGCCGCACCCTCTTGACACCAAGCCTTTTTCACACGTCTAGGGATATCTATAGCTATGAGATCGGGTGATTAGACAACGTGCTAAGCCATGGCGCATGGAAAGGCTTCGGCGTCCTTTTCCTTGTTCTTAGACTTATTTGAGAATCTCTTTGAGCTTAGCAACAAGCCGCTGATCGAGTTGAAATATTCCCGCGACGGTCTTCTCCAGCGATTCGCCCGAGAGCGGATTGATGTCCAGTCTGCTCTTGCTGGCGTCTGCCAAGAATTCGGGGTCCCGCATTGTCGCCATAAAAGCTTGGCGCAACAGCCGCACCCGCTCCTTCGGCGTTCCGGGAGGAAAAACGTAGGGACGAGCCGTCACCGCATAGTCGTGAATTCCCACCTGCATCAATCGGCGCGCTTCTTCGGTCTTCGCATAATCGACGACGAGCGGCACATTGGGAAGGCCGGGTGGCGTTTCGGGACCCGCGCGGCTGCGGCCGCTCGAGCCGCGTCAAGGGTCCGTGCACTATCGACCAGATGGCTTGCGACGTGGTCGCGCTTCTCGATCACCTGGGACTAGATTCCGCTCACCTGCTGGGTCATTCGATGGGAGGCCGAATTGCCCTTGCGATGACGTTGAACTTTCCGCGCAAAGTTAAAAGCCTAATCCTCGCTGCGAGTGGTTCGGTTCCCGCGGCGCGTAGTGGCGCCGATTGTATCCCTGGGCTGCCCTTTTATCTTGCAGTGGAATTGGTCGAAACGGGTTTTCAGGAATTCATTCGGCATGAAATCTGTGATTCCGATACTTATTTTACTCGCGAGTTTCGCCGCCAGCGTCCAGAGCAAGTCCGAGCTTTTTATGATCTGGCGTGGCCCACGCACGCCAAGCTGCCGGATTATTTGCAGCTCTGCATCGCGCGACACAACTGGGAAGGAACCCACCGCCTTCGTGACGTAGATGTCCCCACACTGGTGGCAATCGGCGATGCCGATGTCGTGGGCAGCAACCACGTCACGCAATCGGAAGTTCTCGCCCAGCGCCTTCCGGGAGCCGAGTTGAAACTCATCAAAGGTCAGTCCCATGGGTTTTTCTGGGAAATTCCCGAGGAAACGAATGCTTGGATAAAGACTTGGGTCGAGTCTCACGCAAACGGTAGCGCTTTTTAACGTGCTAATCGACCACATTCTCCCATCCTGGACAAAATCGCAGCGCTTCTTACAAGTGCCGGCTGGCCTTCACCTGCCTGCGGCGGGCGTGGAGCACCGGCTCGGTGTAGCCGTTGTCGGCCTCGCGGCCTTTGAACACGAGATCGAGCGCCGCTTGAAAGGCGATGCTTTTGTCAAAATCCGCGGCCATAGGGCGATAGTTCGGATCGCCTTTGTTCTGCCGATCGACGATTTCCGCCATGCGTTTGAACGTTTCGGTGATCTGCTCGCGGCTGACGATGCCATGGTATAGCCAGTTCGCTATATGCTGGCTCGAAATCCGCAGCGTGGCGCGATCTTCCATCAGCGCGATGTTGTTGATGTCCGGCACCTTGGAACAACCGATCCCCTGGTCGATCCAGCGGACGACATATCCGAGGATCCCCTGCGCGTTGTTGTCCAGCTCTTTTTGAATCTGCTCCTGCGTCAACGCTCGATTGAGCATCGGCGGTGTCAAAATGTCCTCGAGCTTGGCGCGGCTCCTCGACGCGAGTTCGGACTGCCTCGCAGCCACGTTCACCTGGTGGTAATGGAGCGCATGGAGCGTCGCCGCGGTGGGCGACGGCACCCATGCCGTATTTGCGCCGGCTTGCGGATGAACGTGTTTGGTTTCGAGCATCTTGCGCATCTCGTCCGGCATGGTCCACATGCCTTTGCCGATCTGCGCTTTTCCCACCAGGCCCGTCGCGATGCCGATATCGACGTTCCAGTCCTCATACGCCTTGAGCCACGCTTGGGCTCGGATCTCCATCTTCGGCAGCACGGGACCGAGTTCCATCCACGTATGAATTTCATCTCCCGTGCGGTCTAAAAAGCCGGTGTTGATAAACACCACGCGAGATTGCGCCGCGCGGATGGCTTCTTTCAAGTTAACCGTGAGGCGGCGCTCTTCGTCCATGATCCCGATCTTGATCGTTTCTGGCGGTAGACCGAGCGCCTGCTCGACTCGCGCAAACAACTCGACCGTCGCCGCAACTTCCTGCGGGCCGTGCATTTTCGGCTTGACGACGTAGATACTGCCCGTCCGGCTGTTCACGTGACGGCCGTTTCGTCGCAGGTCGTGTAAGGCGGCAAGACTGGTGACCATCGCATCGAGAAAGCCTTCCGGAATTTCCGCGCCATCGCTCGTGGTCACCGCATCCGTGTACATGTGAATGCCGACGTTGCGCGCCAGGAGGAGGCTCCTTCCCGGCAACGTGATCGAGCCGCCGTCGGGCGCGCTAAACACCCGGTCCGGATTCAAGCGCCGGGTGATCGGACGGCCGCCTTTGTCGAAGGCGGCTTCCAAGGTGCCGCGCATGATGCCGTTCCAGTTGCGGTAGACTCGCGCTTTGTCCGCCGCGTCCACGGCCGCCACGGCATCCTCGCAATCTTCAATCGTCGTCACCGCCGCCTCGATGATCACGTCCTTTACGCCCGCCCGATGCGCTTTGCCGATCGGATGCCGTCGGTCGATCTGGATCTCGATGTGGAGCTCGTTGTTTTTTAGCAGCACGCTCTTCAGTTCCTCGCCTTCGGCAATGAACCCGACGAACTTTTCCGGAGTCGAAAGTTCGACCGATCGCCCGCCGGCGAGCTGCATGACGAGTCGCGTTTTTCCGGCTTGTTCTCTGAGCGAGAATTCCGTGACTTCTGAAAACTTCCCCTCTTTGAGACCGATCGCTTGATCGAGAAACGCTTCCGTTCGCGCGATCACTTCGGCGCCTCGTCTCGGATTGTAAGCCTCTCCCTTTTCCTTGCCGTCGGTTTCCGGGATCACGTCCGTGCCGTAAAGCGCGTCGTACAAACTGCCCCAGCGCGCGTTCGCGGCGTTGAGCGCATAGCGGGGGTTGTCGAGAGGCACGACCAGTTGGGGTCCCGATACGACGGCGATCTCACGATCGACATTGGACGTTGTGACTTTGAATTCCGTTCCCTCGGGCATGAGGTATCCGATTTGTTCGAGAAAAGCTCTCTCCTCCCCGATATCGAGAGGCCGATTGCGCCGCTCGATGCACCACGCGTCCATCCGCTTCTGTAACTCCCTGCGCCGTTCCAACAGCCGGCGGTTCTTCGGCGCCAGATCCCTTACAATCGCGCCCAACCCGTTCCAAAACGCTTCCGGCGTAACGCCGGTGCCGGGCGCGATCTCATCGTTGACCACGTGGAACAACTCCCGGCTGATCTCCAATCCGCCCGACGCGACATACTGCGACATGACGACCTCCTGAGATTTTTTCCGCCGAATCCGCCGGCCCCCCGGCTTCACTCGCAGCTTATTCCAGTGCCCGGCAAAAGCAAACATGGCGAGCTTTGCTCAGAAATGACGTGTTTTCGATGCGTGATCCGGCAAATCTGACCGAAATAGCCGGCCAGGCGGACGCAGGGTCGGCAGCGCCTTTTCGCTTCTTGTAAAAACGGCTGACAACCGAGGCCAAGCGGGGCCGGCTGGAGCTAAGCACGCCGGGCATGTCTTCTGCTTTTTCCGGGGTCATCCTGGACACGCTACTTGGAACCAATTCGCAGCGTCTAAGCAGCAAGCGGTTCCAAAAAGATTAGAACTAAAGAAAAGGAGTACACGTGATGAAACTACAGGAGACCGAAATGGAAAAGCCGAGTTTTTGGCAGCTCGTTTTTCTCCATAGCAAAGTGAACGGCGCGCCCTACGATGGCGAAAAACTCGCGAGTCGCAGCTGGGATTGGCCGAAAGACACCTATCTCCAGAGACGCCTCAAAGAGATCCGCACGAGTCCCCTTTCCGCAAACAGCCAATTGAACTGAACCCACCACCCCACGCTCTCCCGCGCTTTTCAGCCCCCTTTTGGCGCGGGAGAGCGCCTGCCCTGCCGGCAGCGTCGCAGCACCGGAACCAAATTCCAAGAGACTTTTTGCACCACGAAGGTCACGCATGACACGAAAAAAGATTCTCGCGCAAAGCCCGCCAGGGCCGCTAAGGAGAAAATCGTTGGAGCACTGGAGCGTTGGGCCCATTACTCCACCACTCCATTACTCCAATACTCCTGTTCCCTCGAGACCTTTCCACGCCTGGCGTTCTTGGCGCGCAAACGAAACCTGTCTGTCCTTTGACTCTCTGTGATGAATTACCTTCGTGCTCTTCGTGTCCTCCTTCGAAATTGGCACCCTCACCCCTTCCCTCTCCCATGAAGGGCGAGGGTTTGGGAAGCCAACGTAGTATTCAATTCCCTTTCCCATCGGGAGAGGGCTTAGGGTGAGGACGATTTTCATTATCTGGAGGCGAGCGCAAGCTCATGTCACACTCTGTGGCGCGTATCTAATTCATTCTTGCGCGGCGTAAATGGTTGACGGTATAGTCGGGACAACTCACCGGTTAGTCCAATATCGAGGCCGACGATGCAGCCCGTCCAACTCTTCTGCTGGCATTTCATGGCTTACCCGTATCTACCGAAGGATTTCGATCAAAAATACGATTCGGGTTGGGTGACGGTCCCCAACAGCCTCTGGGACAACGCCCGGGCGCGTGGATTGTACCAGGAGTACATCGACCAGCTCGCGTACGCCGACGAGCTGGGCTTCGACGGCATGGTTCTCAACGAACACCACCAGAACATCTACGGGCTCATGCCGTCACCCAATATCATTGCCGCGGCGCTGACGCAGAAAACCAAGCGCGGTAAGATCGTCGTCCTCGGAAATCTGCTGCCGCTGCACATGAATCCCCTGCGCGTGGCGGAAGAATACGCGATGATCGATCAGATGAGCAACGGCCGCTTGATCGCCGGCTTCGCTCCCGGAGGCGGCCCGGAAACGTTCAACTACAACGTGCCGTCGGCCAATACGCGCGAGAAGTTCTGGGAAGCCGCCGACCTGATCGTTCGGGCGTGGACCGAAGACGGACCGTTCGCGCATGAGGGACGCTACTTTCCCCTGCGTTACGTCAATCCCTGGCCGAAACCGCTGCAAAAGCCTTTCCCGCCCGTGTGGATTCCGGGCTCCCGCAGCCCGTCAACGCTGGTGGAGGTCGCAAAGCGCGGCTTCTGTTATTTCCTCTCGTCCCGCAGCCACGGCGGCGAAACCCATCGAGCGGCGCAAGAATTTGCGCGCGTGCTCGAGCGGCACGGCGACCGCTACACGCCCCACCGTTTCGGCATTCTCATGTCCACCTATGTCTCTGAAACCGACCGCCAGGCGCGCGCCGAGTGCGAAGAGGGCGTCTGGTACTTTTTGAAGAATTGCCTCAAGGGCCACCTGC
Organism: Candidatus Eiseniibacteriota bacterium; assembly: GCA_035559295.1. GTDB lineage: Bacteria > Desulfobacterota > Binatia > UBA9968 > UBA9968 > DATMBL01. The sequence goes on along the minus strand of DATMBL010000071.1, from coordinate 11,125 downwards.
GGCGCGAGGGCCGACAGTTGACGTTCGGCCCCGGAGTGCCGTACATACCGGCGCCGGCCTGGAGAGAATACCTCCAAAGTTACAAGCCCGGACGAAAGCTGTTGGGCGATGTGGAGAACTGGGAGGAGCTGGACGCTTCGCAGTCGATCATCGTCGGCAGCCCGGAAACCGTGTCTCGCCGGATCTGGAAGATGATCGACCAGGCGAAAGTCGGGAACCTGCTGATCCAGTTCCATATCGGCAACATGCCCGACGATCTCACGCGCAAGAGCATGAAGATGTTCGCCGAAACCGTCGCCCCGGAGTTGCGGCTGAACTCTCTGCGCCTGTTCGAAAGCGAATTCGGCGACCGAGATGCAAGGCGCCGCGCCGAGGCGGTCCGTTGAGCGCGCGCCTGATCGAGATTTGCGGCCGTAAAGTTGCGGTTCTCGAAGAGGGAAACGGGACGCCCCTAGTCTACCTCCACGGTTTTGCCGACGTCCACGCAGTGACGGAGGGTTGGCTGCCCTTTCACGAGCGTCTTTTCGCCCGCGCGCGGCTGATCGCTCCCGCGCACCCCGGCTGCGCTCAAAGCGACGAAAACAAAGACATCGACACCATCGAAGACGTCGTCTTCCACTACCTCGAGGTCTTCGATGCCTTGAAGTTGCCGCGGTTCGATCTCGCCGCAAGCTGCGCCGGCGGCTGGATCGCAGCCGAGTTCGCCGTTCGCCATCCGGAAAAGATACGAAAACTCGTTCTCATCGGCGCTCCAGGCCTGTTCGTTCCGGGCGCGCTCATCGCCGATCTCTTCATGATGGCGCAACCCGAGCGCGGCTTCAGTTATGCCGGGCTCCGAAACCTCCTTTTTGCCGGTCCCGATCATCCAAAGGGCCTCGAGCTTTTTCCGGACGGCATGGGTAATATGGAAAACGAACTCCGCCGTTACCAGATGCTGCGGTTCGCTTCACGCATCGGCTACAAGCCGCCTTATTTCTACAACTACTCTCTGAAAAACCGGCTCTACCGAATCGCAGCGCCGGCGCTGGTTATCTGGGGCGAGCAAGACCATCTGGTGCCGCGCGTTCACGGCGAAACTTACGCCCGTGAAATGCCGAACGCCATGCTGAAAGCCGTCGGGAATGCGGGTCACAGCGTGCATGTCGAACAACCGGAACTCACGGCCGAATTGATTCTGGATTTCCTCGCCCGTTAGTTTTGTTGGTCGCACGTAAACGGACGTATTGAAAACTTCGAAGTGTCGTTTGGGAACCTAAACTGGATCTAACAGTAAAGCGCCTAATTTCTCGATAACTTCCATAATCGTCTGCCACGGCAGCTTGCCGATGAACTCGGCTTTACGCACCCTCCAGTCGAGACTCTTTACCTGATCAGCGAGAACAACGCCGGCAATCTTAAACCCCGGCGGGATTGCCACCTCGAAGGGATAGTCCTTTATCTGACTCGTGACGGGACAGAGAACAGCGAGTCCAACTTTGCCGTTATATGAAGCCGGTGAAAGAACAACTGCCGGCGCGTTTCTACAAAGAAGATCAGAACTTGTGCATTCGTGGTCAAGCGGGCCGGGTAGGCGGTGAGACCCGCGCGGGCGGAAGCGAGTACGAATTGACAGCGGTCCGGCTGGTCGATAGCGTTTTCAAATGCGCGAGGCGAGCCCGAAAGACATTGCCGCTTCTTATCAGGACAGCGCACGCGTGCGCCGGCGGGCGCTTGCTTACCTATCGTTCGCTGAGCTGCTTGCCTTATCGCTGTGGTTCAGCGCGACGGCTGTGCTCCCGGCGCTCGCGCGGGAATGGCAGCTTGGCGAGGCCGGGCGCGCCGGACTCACCATCGCGGTGCAGCTGGGGTTCATTCTCGGAACGCTCCTGAGCGCGCTCGCCAACTTGCCCGACATATACTCCCCCCGCCTTCTCATGGCCGCGAGCGCCGCGCTCGGGGCGGCGGCAAACGGCGCGCTTGCGCTTTGGGTAAACGACTTGGTACCCGCGCTGGTGCTTCGCGCTGTAACGGGCATCTGCATGGCGGGAGTCTATCCTCCGGCCATGAAGATAATGGCCACGTGGTTTCGCGATGGGCGCGGCACCGCAATGGGAATTTTGATCGGCGCCGTCACCGTTGGTTCGGCAACACCGCATCTCATTCGCGGGGCAACCGATCTGCCGTGGCGCGAGACGCTGCTCGCGGCCTCTCTCCTCGCCCTCCTGAGTAGCGCAATCGTGCTGGTCTTCGTCAGGGAAGGTCCACACCGTTTTCCCGCCGCCCGCTTGGACATCCGAATGGCCGGCGCTATCTTCCGTGAGCGCGGCTTGCGCCTGGCATGTTTCGGCTATTTCGGCCACATGTGGGAGCTCTACGCGATGTGGACGTGGATCGGGCTGTTTCTCGCGGAAAGCATTCAAAGCCGCGGGGGCGAGACATACCTTGGTGTGAACCCGAGCGTTGCAAGTTTTCTCGTGATCGCAATCGGCGGGATCGGCTGCTATATCGGCGGGCTCGTCTCCGATCGCTGGGGCAGAACAACACTCACAATGGCCGCGATGACTTTAAGCGGCCTGTCCGCCGCGGTGATTGGATTTACGTTCGGCGGGCCTCCGGGTCTGACGTTGGCGGTAGCGATCCTTTGGGGTGTTACGATCATCGCTGATTCAGCTCAGTTCTCCACCGCCGTCACCGAGTTATCACGACCCGCGTACGTGGGCACGGCGCTGACGATCCAGACCTGCGTAGGCTTCGCGCTTACGATGCTCTCGATCTGGCTTGTTCCGTTCCTGGTTGCGCGCGTCGGTTGGGGCTGGGCGTTCGCCGCTTTGGCGGTCGGTCCGTTTCTCGGAGTGGCCGCTATGGGCCGGTTGCGCAGTCTCCCTGAGTCGTTGAAGCTCGCGGGCGGCCGGCGCTGAGCTGACAGGGAGCCCGCGTGAGTGTACGGGCGTCGTCGACAATGCGGCCCGAGTGGTAACGAATCGCGAAGTTACGCCGCGTTTAACATTACTACGATTACGCCCCAACCGAGCAATGCCGAACCAACCGGAGCGCTAATATTTCGCCCCCACGGCATATTCTTCTCCACCGCCATAATCGCGCCAAGCGCCAGCATCCAACCGACATTCCCGACGCCGACACCGAACATCAGAAGCATCAATGCCCAGCAGCAGCCCACGCAGAAAAACCCGTGGTGGATCCCGAGCAACAGCGCGTCCCGACGGTTGTGGCGACCGCGCCAGTGCTCCATGACGAAGCTCAGAGGAGCGCGGCATTTGTCGAGACAGCGATATTTGAGAGCGCTAAACTGAAAAGCGCCGGCCAACAAGAGCCCGCCCGCACCGATCACCCATGCATTCGTTTCGATCCAGGTGCTCCGCTCCGCGACCTGGTGTAATAGCCAATCCGCTACGTGCGCCGCCACACCAAATCCCGCCCACACGGCGAGATACCCCAGCACGAGTAGAGCCAGGAGTTGCGCCCGCTCCGGCCGGCGACTTGTCAACCGGCGGAAAATCTCGAGCAGCGGGAGCACGGTCGGCAACATCATCGCCACGGTCATCAAGATCCAGCCGCTAGTGTACAGTGCTAAGGCGAGTATGAGCGCGCCGCCGTCGCGACCGATCTCCCCCAGTTCTCCATGGCTGAGATAACGCCCATAGGGAGACCTGCCCCAGGCCCACAACGCTACCCACGCCAAAACGATTAGTGCGCTGATGCTCCCGAGAAAGGCTATCCGATCAGCAGAGCGCAGAGATGCGGTGAAGCGTGGGAGTATTGAAGCGAGGGGCTTTGAATCCATCACTCCCTTAATCGGCCCTCACCCTTTCCCTCTCCCAGCAGGAGAGGGAAAGGGTGTAGTCGAGGAAGACCGGGTGAGGGTGTGAACGATAGTCAACTCTGAAAAACAAATTTTCCTTGAATCGCGTTGTGGTCCTTTAGATCAATCTTTTGACCCAGGAGCGCATTGTTCATTTTGAATTTGGTCGCCCTCGAGACATAGGCCGGCGAGCCTGGGATGGTTGAAAAAATAGAATCATGGAGCGTTGTGACTTTGCCGTCAGGACCCCGGAATGGTTCCATCTCACAGTCGGCGACACCGCCGATCCGCAAGGTGCCCTTCCCCTCCTCGACCGCAAAGGTTATGGGCGACCGTTCGACGGCAACCACTTCGCCGATCAACTGGACGAGATCCGCGATTGGACCCCCCTGTTTGCCGGTATAGACATTCAGGAGCGCTTCTTCCTGTTGCTTCGTGGCGCGCTCATCGACGTGAACCACGGCGCGCCAATGGCCCTTCAGCACGTTGCCCGGGATGTGTACGATGAATGCGAGCGTGAGGCCGGATACGTCTACGCCGTCTATGTCGCCCCTCTCGAAATGATGCGCCAGCGCGGAGTCGCAGGTTCCGTTATCGGGGTCAACACCAATCCAGCACGGGCAAAGCACTTCGCAGTTGCACACTTCGAGGAGACTTCCTTCGAGTTTGTAAGCCATATTTTTCTCGCTTTCTGAGCGGCTAGCGCCACTCACGAACGGGAATGCAAAATTCTTTAAACTTCGCCCTACGGTATCTGGACATTTTCTCAGCTTGCGCAAAATCGCCCGACCGTAACTGTCGGAATCGAAGACAGACTTTCTCGCGCCAAGCGCGCAAAGGGAAAAGAAATTTCGCGCCGATGGCGCGATAAAAACTCGTTTTAATCTTGGCGGCCCTCGCGGGCTTTGCCGAGATATTCCCATTCTTTTGGTTGCGGCGTGCCGTGTGAATGGCCGAACGTTACGCCCGCCGCAACCGCGATGTCAATACTGTCTCCGCCAGAACAGGTCGATCCCGCTTTGACCCTGCGGCGTCGTGGATCCCTTGACCTGCCAGTTGGGGCTGATGTTGTATTCAAGCGAATATTCCTGCTGGGCTTCATTGCCCAACTCTTGCGCCCCGGAGACATAGATGTCTTGAGTGATGTACTTGCCTACGCCGACGCGCGGCTCTCCCGTCTTCTCGCCGAAACCAAACTCGAGATTGTCTACACCCAACCGTTTTGCCACCGATTGCCGCAGCCCCGAAGCGACGAAATTGGCGCTCGTTCTCAGCGCCTGAGCCTGAAGCGAGACCTGCTGCCCCTCGCTCAGGCGTCCGACCGGTTTTCCGAACAGCAGCGTGGAAAGGATATCCGCCTGCTCCATCGCCGGTTCGCTGCGCAGTGTGAGCGTCGGTTTTCGCGCCGTGCCTCCCAAGACCAGATCGATCTGGTAGTCGGGCAGCTTGTGCCGCGCGACCACGTCGAGACTCGGGTCGATCATCTCGCCGCCAGTGAATTGAAGCCGCGCTTTTTCCAGTTGGAATCTCTTCCCCTGAAAGGTGTACCAGCCGCGCACACTTTCGAGCGTCCCGGCCAACGAAACCTCCGCTTCCGGGTCCTTAACGATTTGGAGCTGGCCCATGAGATCCACGGCGCCGTCGTCGAGGTAGACCCAAGTTCCCCGGGGCACGATAAGCGTGATTCTCATACCCAGCTGTTGGTAAAATCCGTTACCAGCCCGTGCGTTTTCGCCTTTCGACACAGCGGCTTTTTCCCGCCCGGGCTCCTCTTTGAGGCGTGCAAGCTCCCGTTCGTTTTTAACCACCACGATGGTAGGATCCCGCGGCGGCGGACCCGTCTGCCTTAGCGCTGCGAGGTTGGGCCGCAGTCGTGTTTCCGCCAGGGTCAACGTGCCGCTAATAAACTGCCGCTCGTGGGAGCCGGTGCCGGTAAGCCGCCCGGAAACTCCAACCGTGTATTCCGCGGTGTTGATGACCCGAAAATTCTCGGCTCGCAGCCCGATATCGATCGTCCCGATCGAGTAACCATGGAGCCCGATTTTGCCGTTCCCCGTCAAATGCCCCTCACCGGATCTCGCGCTGATGCGCGTGAGTTGAATCCCTTCGGGGGCAACGCGGGCCTGCACGTTGATTCCGGTAACGGTGATCGCCAGGGGTTTCACTCGCGCCTGCGAATCTTGGAGCTCGATCGCTCCCGAGGGCCGCAGGTTGGTCACCGGCCCGCGCAAGCGGAGATCGATCAGGAGATTTCCGCGGACGTCCTCGAGCTGATCGCTTACCACTCCGAGAAAGCCCGCGCTGAGACCCCCCGAGTAGATGCGGAGATCGGCTTCGCCGGTAACCGAGACGCTCTTTTCTCCGCCCCATCCCAGGTAAATCGGTATCCCGCCCTTCGCGGTAAGAAAACGGGACGCATCTTGCCGCAGCACGAGATCGACGCTGAGCCGCTCATCCCTGTACGAAACATCGCCGGTTAATCCCTGGTAGGCCTGGCCTGCAATGCTCGGCCGCTCGATGCTCAATTCACTTTGAAGCACCGGCCGAACCGCCGTGCCACCGACGGTGAGTTCTGCGCTCAACTCACCCGCCAGGCCGGGGTCGCTTTCCAAAAAGGCCCGCAGCGCTTCGATCGGGAACCTCGCCAACCGGACCCGGAGATCCTGCGCGCCTTCGAGCGCGGCAACCCCATCGACGCGCAAGCCTTGGGCGCCGTTTTGGAGCTGCAGCGCTTCGATCGCAAGTCGCTTGTCTTTCAGGTGGAGAGCGGCAGGCCCTGCGTTGCGCCACGTGCCGACGCTCGTTTGCAGCGCCACGCGTTCGAGGAGAATGTCGGCGGCCTCCGAGGTGTAGCTCGCGCGGCCGCGTAACGTGTGCGTTCGATTCTCCCGGTCCTGAGCTGCGAAGCGAGCCTGCATATGCATCGGCTTCATGCCGTTTACGGCCAGATCCGTCTCTACCGACCGCAAACGGATTCCCGCCTCGACCTCGCGCATCGTGGTTTTGATCGTGCCGCGCAATCCCGCGCCGCCGATGCCCGAGAAATTCCAGCTCGCGGCGCCCTGTTGAAAGGAAACCGCCGGCAACTCGATCGCGGAGAGCGTGGCGGTCCCGCGCAAGGAAAGTTTGTCTAGCGAGCCCCCGACAATCCCGGTGCCGTTAACGCTTCCCTTCGCGTCAACGCCGGCGAGCGCAGCCCACGGAGCGATCTCGCGAGCGCTCACCCGGTAGTTGAGCTTGCCGGTCGGTGTGTCGGCAAAGAGCGCGAGCTTTCCCTGGGCCAACAACGTCGTTCCCCGGGACTCCAGTTTGGCTTCGTCGAGAGCGAGAACTCCCTCGTTCAGCGTTCCCGCGATTGCGCCGCGCAACTCTTCAACCGGCCCGATACGCGACGGCAGAATGCTGATCTTTCCCGATCCGGCGACTCGCCTTGGATCCGTTCCACGACCTTTGAAGAAGGCTTGAAGGCTGATCTCGCCCGTTACGGGTAGCGAAGCGGAAATCGCTTGGGCCGTGTTCTGGATGTCCAGCTTGTCAACCGCGAGATTCGCCTCGTACGAAATCGGCTCGCTCAAAACCGCTCGGGCCTTCATGATCGCTTGTCCCGCGCCGGCCGCCACGTTCGCCTCGAACGCGAGTTTCTCCCGCACGAGATGAGCCGTGAGTTTCATATCGCCGAGACGCCACTGCCGCACGGTCAACCCCGAGATCGACGCCTGGGCCGAGGCTTCCGCGTTCCTAAAGCTCGCGCCTTTGAAGGACAGCTTCCCGTTTAGCCGGCCCGCGGCATCGGCAATGTCGAGAACCTTCTCGATCACGAAGTTATGCGCTTCCACGGTTCCGTGAAACTGCGCTTCGGCCCCCGTCAGGTCCGAAACGATCGAAGGCGAAAGCGTTCCGTCGGCGAATCTGATCGTACCGGCAGCGCGCAAAGCGGAGAGCGGCCCGGTCACGGAGATCACACCCGAGAAATCCTCGCGCAGCGGAACCTCCGGCAGGAGTTTCACCACTTCGGCCGCGGCTACTTTCGGCAACTCCAGCGTGATCGAGAGACTCGGATCGGCCAAATTGCGAACCCGCCCGGAAATCCGGAATTCCGAGGCCGGGCTGCGCACGTCGAGGGTGCGGATATCCAGCGTCGAATCCGAATCGCTTATGCGGGAAGACAAAGCCCCGCTCCACCGAGTCGGCGGGAATTTCTCGCTCGCCGCTTCATAACTCAGCTCGGTGACCTCCAGCCGCGTGGCCGCTGCGAGCAGCGCGACATTCGCCCGCGCATAGAGGGAGCGCACGTGAACCGTGTCGCCGCTTGCAAGCCGAGCATCGAAGCGCCCGTTCGTCACGACGATGCGGTCGAGAAAAATATCCAGCGGGCGAGGCTCGCCCGGCGTATCCGGCCGTTCGAAGAGCGCGGCGACGTTCCACGCTCCGTTTGCATCTTGAGCCAGCGCCACCGCCGGAGCTTCGATCTCCAGGCGGGAGACGTGGAGACTCGATGAAAAGAGAAACGAAACCGCTTGACGTATCAGTCCGAACGCCAGCGAAAGCCTCGGTATGGCGATCACCTCGGCTCCATGTTGACGGATCGACAGATTGTGGAAGTCGAGCTGCCGCCAGATCGAACCGCTGATGCGTTCGATTTTCACCTCGCCGTTGACGGAATCTTCGATTGCCGCGACCGCGAGACTCTCCAGCCGCGTTCGGAAATCGTCGGTCTGGGTGTAAACCCAGGCGCCGGCCACCAGAACCGCAATCAAAGTTGCAAGCCCGCCTAGGAGCCAGAGCATGAAACGCAACATAGCCAGGGACCGTGTGCTGGAGTTTCGGTGCAATACGTTGCTCCAGCGCTCGGAGACGTTTCTTACAACCAGTGTAGCAGGCTCGTCGGGTTAATAAATGGAGCGGGCGAGCGTAAGCCGATGATCGTTCAAAATGCCGGGCCGATCGTGAAATGGATTTGCCAGCTTGGGCCGCCCGGCGGCGGGCGAAAAGGAAACCCTAGGTCCAGCCGGAGCGGCCCCACAGGAGTCGCGTAGCGAACGCCGAAGCCGGCCGAGAATCTGAGATCATCCACGGGCAGATCAAACGAGCGCACTGAAACCTGCCCGAAGTCGAGAAACACCGCGCCGCCGATCTTCTCGGTGAATCGGTGGCGCAGTTCAATCGATCCTTCCACGAGACTGCGGCCGCCGATCGGGTCGTCCTCCCTCGTGAGAGGGCCCAGCATGTAGCGTTCATAGCCGCGCACGCTCGTCGTTCCGCCAGCAAAAAGACGCTCGAATAACGGGACCTCTCTCGTACCGCTGAAAGGTTCGGCAAACCCGAGCCGGACCCTGGAGGCGAGCACGGTATTCTCGAGAAGCGGGTAGTACGCGGCTCCTTCTCCGCCGAGCTTGAAAAAATCGAAGTCGCCGCCGAGAAAGCCGCCGGCTTGCTCGGCATTGAAGCTCAACGTCCAGCCGCGTCTCGGATCGAGCGGATCGTTCGTACGGTTCCAGATCAATCCCGTCGAGAGGCCCGAGACAAAGCCGGCGGACGCGAAATCCCGCAAGGCGCGCCTGGTCGCCGCGGGCACGTCGCTCAACTGGTCGTAATCGAGCCGGTAGTTGATGAACCCGGTAAGCCGCTCGGTAAATTTTCTCTCCAACCGGGGTTGAAGTCTCACAGTCGTCAGAAAAAACCCCGGCTCATCAAACTGCTTCGGTCCGAAATTCAGCAACAATCGGTTCTTGGGACTCAAGAGGTGCGGCTGGACGAAAGCAAGATTGAGTTCGCGCTCGATGAACGAAACTTTGACGCCGAGATCGAGTTTTCTCCCGCCCCCGAGCCAGTTGTTGTGCCGCCAGCGTAACTGGCCGCGGAGTTGCTCTTCGCTGCCGTATCCGAGTCCGACGAGAATTTCCCGCGGCGGCGCTTCCTCGACGCGAATCTCGATCGGGACGGCCGCAGGATTGTCCGGCGGGGCGGGCTTGACCTCGATCTGTATCTGGCTGAACAGCTCGAGCTGGCGGAGATTCCGTTCCAAGTCCCTGAGCGCCTGTCCGGAAAACGGATCGCCTCGCTTGTAGGGTCGCTCGCGCAGCATGATCTCCGCCGCGACGTCTTTCAGGCCCGTTACGGTGGTCTCGCCAAAGATACTCGATGGCCCCGGGCGAACGCGATAGGAGACTCTCGCCTCCCGCCGGTCGAGGAGGACTTCGGCTCGACGCTCGATCTCGACCCGAGCGCGGCCCCGATCGTAGAGATACTCCCTGATTTTTGCCTCGCTCTGCTGGTAAGCTTCCTCGGAAAATAACTCTCCTTCACGGAGCGGGAGCTCCGGCACTAACGAACGCAGATCCCCTTCCAGCTCCGGCGCGCCGATCACCTCGACAAAGACCTCCGCTACCTCGACCGGCTCGCCCTCATCGATGTCGATGTTGGCGACGACCCGGGCGGTTTTCTCATCGACGATCAAATCGTAACTGACGGACGCGCCGTAGTACCCTCGCGATTCATAGAAGCGCTTGAGTCGTTCCAGGTCGGCCGAAAACACCGCGGGTTCGAAAACCGGCCGCCTCTGCCACGGCGCGTACCACGGGCGTTCCTTGGTCGATAGAATCGCTTTCAGTTGCGCGTCGCCGAAACGCTCATTTCCGGTGAGCTTGATCTCCGCGACGTGCCATTCGATCCCCGGGTCGAGATTCTGAACGGGAACCGCCCAGAGACGATCGCAGCAGAAAAGAATCACCGCGATGGCGCCGAAGGCGAGGCTCCAGAAGCGCTTTGGATTGGCTCGCGTCACGAAAGTCCAAGCTGCACGCCCGATTCTAACAACGGAGTGCGGTGGATCAATGGGTTTTTCACGGCAAGAGGGCGTGCGCCGTTCGGCGGGATTTCGGCTCGTTGTGAAACGCGGCGATGCTCCTTATACTGGCACCCGATGGCGTCGGCGGAAGCAAGGAACCAATGAGCAACCCCCAGCCCGACCATCCCGCGGAATCCAAAACAGTCGAGCGGATCGGTTCACTGAACACGGGCGAGAGCTACCCGATCCCGCGGCGCCGCCGGCTCGGACCGCCGCGCGTCATGACGGGCCGCGAGCGCCGCCGCATCAATCCCAATAACGGGCTGATCAAGGTCCTCGAGCGCAAGGCCGACCTGCTGATTTCGCGCTTTATTTACCCACGCCTGGCCCACTTCTGGGCGCCGTATACCTCTGTGCTGCATCGCCGGTTTACTCTGGCCGAGACGGCGATCTCGCCGCGCGGCTGGCCCAAGCGCGCCGGCCGACTTCGCGTGCTTCTCCTTTCGGATATTCATGCCGGTATTTTTCTCGCCCCTTCG
>DATMBL010000070.1:0-5041 GCA_035559295.1 Candidatus Eiseniibacteriota bacterium | reverse complement strand
TAAGCCGAGGGTGAGCCGCGTGCCGTAGATCGGCGCGTCGAGGTGCTTGAGAATATAAGGCAAGGCGCCGACGTGATCCTCGTGCGCATGAGTCAGGACGATCGCTTTGAGCTTGTTCTGGTTTTCGATCAGATAGGAAACATCGGGGATGACCAGATCAATGCCCAGAAGATTCGCATCCGGGAACATCAGGCCGCAATCCACGGCGATGGCCGCGTCGTCGTATTCGATCAACATCATGTTCAGGCCGAACTCGCCGAGACCGCCGAGAGGTATGATCTTTAGCGGTGGGGACATTTTACACGCTCGATTTCTCCAGCACACGCTCGGTGATCGCCGGGTCGAGCGGCGCTGGGGCGCATTGCCGAGCGGCGGCTGGCGATCTTAAATGGCTTAGAACGGCCTGGCGCACATGGTCGACGAGCACGCGTACTTTGCCGGCGCGAAAGCCATCGACCGAGATCGCCTGGCCGACGATCACTTCGATGGTCCCCGGACGCAGGCGCCATGCGCCCGCCGGCAGGAGCGCGCCGCTGCCGTTGATGGTGACGGGCACGATCGGAGCGCCGGACTGAAGGGCGAGGAGAAAGCCGCCTCGTTTAAAGGGGAGCAGCCTGCCGTCGCGACTTCTTGTCCCCTCGGGGAAAACCACCACGGAAATACCCGCGGCGATGCGCTGCCTGGCGCGCTTGAGGCTTTTCAGAGCGCGCGCTCCATCAACGCGATCGACGGCGATATGTTTTGCCGCCCACATGGCCCATCCGAAGAAGGGCACCCACAAAAGCTCTTTCTTCGCCAGCCAGCGAAGTTGAAATTGGGCCAGGCTTTGAATCAGCACGGGAATGTCGATGTTGCTTTGATGGTTGACCATGAAAACGTACGGGCGACTCGGATCGAGGTTTTCGAGTCCGGAGACCCTTAGCGAAACGCCGCCCGCGCGCAGAATCGCCCGGGTCCAAAACTGGCTGATGCGATAAACCTTTTTCCCGTACGGGTCGAACAGACCCAAGATCATCGTCAGCACGGCCAGGCATACGGTTAAGAGCGCGACAAACGTGAGCCGGAGCGCGTAGGGCATGAAAATGGGCTGTCAGAGAAATCGAATAAAACTGATTTATAGTAGATGACGGGCCGCGAAAAATCAACGCGAGTCGGAGCACTTATGGAAGCAAAATCTATGGTTGACTCCGCATTTCACTGGCGTTAAGTTGGCTCAGCATTTTCCGCCGGAGGCCGCCGTCCGCGCGGCGGGGAGCGAGCTATGTCCGTCAATAAAGTGATTTTGATCGGCAACCTCGGTAAAGATCCCGAGGTGCGTTACACTCAAAGCGGTAGCGCGGTTGCGAATTTTTCCGTCGCCACCTCGGAACAGTGGAACGATCGCGACGGCAAGCGGCAGGAGCGAACCGAGTGGCATAACATCGTCGTTTGGGGCAAGCAGGCCGAGACCTGCGGTCAGTACCTGGCCAAAGGCCGACAAGTCTACGTCGAGGGCAGCATCCGCACGCGCAGCTACGATGACAAGAACGGCAACAAGCGCTACGTCACCGAGATCGTGGCGCAGCGCATCCGTTTCCTCGGTGGCGGTGGCGGCACGCGCGTGGCGCCGGAAATGGACGCGGGCGGCCCCGACGACATGGGCGGCGGCAGCATGCCGCCGCCCGTCGATGACGACGTGCCGTTCTGAGCTGGGATTCTTTCGCTCCGTTTTTTTTATCGGCGCTCTTTTTTCCGTCGCGGATGGAGTTCACCGGGCTCTATTCCCCTTGCGATGCCAGCCGTGGAGCACGTGCCGCTTCAAGAAATCGACGTCGATGCCGCGTTGCGCACCATCGTGGAAGGCACGGCGACCGAGACCGGCGAGCAGTTTTTTCGAGCGCTGGTCAAGAACCTCGCCGCAGCCCTTGGCACCCACGGCGCTTGGGTCACCGAATATTTTCCGCAAATGCGCCGGCTCAAGGCGCTGGCTTTCTGGATGGATAGCCAGTGGCTGGAGGGGTGGGAAATGGTGATCGACGGCACGCCGTGCGAGCGGGTGATCAACGAGCGCTGTTTGATTCACATCCCCGACAACCTGCTCCATCTTTACGCCGATGACCCCGACGTCAAGGCGGTCGGTGCGGCGAGCTACATGGGCATGCCGCTGCTCGATCTCGACGGTAAAATCCTCGGCCACCTCGCGATTCTCGACAAGCGGCCCATGCCGCCCGAGCCGCGCGCGCAAGCGCTATTTCAAATCTTTGCTGCCCGCGCCGCCGCCGAGCTGCGCCGTCTTCGCGCCGAACGCCAGGTGCGCGAGCGCGAGCAAAAGCTCGGCCGATTGCTCGGCAGCGCGATGGACGCGATGATCGAGCTGGATCGCCGTCTCCAGGTGACGCAAATCAATCCGGCGGCGGAAAAGATCTTCGGCTGGGTCGCTGCCGAAGCGGTAGGGCAGACGTTTACACGCTTTTTGACGCCGGAGTCGCGCGAGAAGTTTGCCCGCCTCATGATCGAGCTCGATACCCGGCCGGACGGGCGGCGTTACCTGTGGATTGCCGGCGGGCTCGACGCGATTTCCGCAAGCGGCGAGAAATTCCGCGCGGAGGCGACCGTTTCGCGTTTCGATCTGGAGCGCGAACCGTTCTATACGCTGATCCTTAGAAACGTGAACGAACGGCTGGAAGCCGAACGGAAAATCCGTTCCCTCACCGTCGAGACCGAGTACTTGCGCGAAGAGCTCAAATCGCTCACCGGCGCGGATCAAATGATCGGGCGGAGCGAGGCGCTGCTCAGGGTGCTGGGCGAAGTCAAAGAGGTGGCTGCGACGGACGCCACGGTGTTGATTCTGGGCGAGACCGGCACGGGCAAGGAGTTGATCGCGCGGGCGATTCATTCGGCGAGCGGCCGGCGCGGGCAGCCGCTGATCAAAGTCAACTGCGCGGCGATACCGGCGACTTTGATCGAGAGCGAGTTTTTCGGTCACGAGCGAGGCGCTTTCACCGGCGCCACCCAAAAGCGCGACGGGCGCTTCGCTCTGGCGCATGGCGGAACGATCTTCCTTGACGAAGTCGGCGAGCTGCCGCTGGACCTCCAGTCCAAGCTCTTGCGCGTTCTTCAGGAGGGCGAATTCGAGCCGGTGGGCAGCTCCCAGACGCGCAGGGTGGACGTGCGCGTGGTTGCCGCCACCAACCGCGATCTGGAAAAACTCGCGCGCGAAAACAGATTTCGCGAGGACCTGTTTTACCGGCTGAACGTCTTTCCGATCAAAGTGCCGGCGCTGCGCGAGCGACGCGAGGATATCCGTGTGCTCGCGGACGCTTTCGCGCAAAAATTTGCGCAGCAGATGGGACGCACCCTGGAGCCGATTTCGGAAGACGCTCTGCGGCGCCTTGAGGCCTACCACTGGCCGGGCAACGTGCGCGAGCTGCAGAACATCGTCGAGAGGGCCGTGATCACTTCGCGCGACGGACGGCTCAATCTCGACCGCGCTCTCCCCGAAAGCGCGAATCCTGCGGCGGCGCTCGCGACCGAGAGCACCGGCGGCAAGCGCGTGCGCACGGCCCGAGAGCTTGAGGATCTGGAGCGCCAAAACATCATCGCCGCTCTGGAAACGGCCGATTGGAAAATCTCCGGGCCAAACGGTGCCGCTCAGTTACTTGGCTTGAAACCCACCACCTTGAGCTCGCGCATGAAAATCCTCGGCATCGAGCGCAAGCGCTAGTTTTACCCACGATATTTCGTTCCTGACACTTACGAGATCTCGTCATTGACGAATTCTCGCGATCGAACGGGCCACCCTGCGGACAGCTAACTCGTTAGATTTGCGACGATGACTGCCAGGCGGCGGTTTGGCACAGTTCGCGCAATCAGCGTGAGCAAGCTGTGACGAACAGCAAATAGATTCTAAGGAGGCGATCATGGTCAGCCATTACAGCTATCAGGGGGCGCTGGAAACATCGGAGCGGATTCACTGGCGGATCGAAGAGATCATCGGAGGCGAGAAGCGGCTGGATTTTTCAAAGCCGTTTTTGCCCGAGTCCCTGGCCCGGGTTCAGGGACTCGAGTTTCTCTCGGCCGAAGAACAGCGGCTGCTCAACCAGATCCGCGGCCACGAGTATCTCGCCATGTTCGGCCTGGTCGAAGAGTTCATCCTACCGTACGTGGTCGACCATGCCCGGCCCAAGCTCTCCGGCGACGACTACCGGGTGCGGGCGCTGTTGCAGTTTGCCGGGGAAGAGGCCAAGCACATTCATCTGTTCAAACGTTTTCGCGAGGAGTTCAAATCCGGTTTCGGGAGTCAGTGCGAATTTATCGGCCCGGCCGAGGAGGTGAGAAATTTCGTCCTCTCGCACAGCCCCTTGGGGGTGGCCATCGCGATCTTGCACATCGAGTGGATCACGCTGAGACACTACATCGAAGGGATAAGAGACAATCAGGACCTGGATCCCCAGTTCAGGAGCCTGCTCAAGCACCACTGGCTGGAGGAGTCCCAGCACACCAAGCTGGACACTTTGATCGTGGAGGAGTTGGCCGCTGGAGCAACGGCGAAAGAGATCGAGCAGGGGTTCGAGGAGTACGGCGAGATCGGCAACTTCATCGATCAGGGAATCCAACAACAGGCTCAGTTCAACGTCGAGGCCTTTGTCCAGGCCACAGGAAGAAATCTCGCGAAGAGCGAGCGCGAAGCGATGGAGGAGACCCTGATGAAGGGGATGCGCTGGACGTATCTTGGGACCGGCATGACCCATCCGAATTTTCTGGAGACCGTCGAGGCGATCCAGCCGAAAGCGAGAAACCAGATCGAGGCCATGGCTCCGGCGTTTTGCTGAGAAACGGCAAAAGGCTGCCCCTAAAGACTGAAAGGGAGGTACCATCATGTCTGCATTGCAAGAAAAAAAGGCGAGCAAGGTGAACGGTCTCGACTTGGATACCCTGAAACAAGTCATTGAAGAGATCAAAGACGAGCCGACCAAGGGCGTCGTCGCTTTCAAAGTCAAAACCGAGTGGAAGGGGCAAACTCGTTCCGAGGCTTCGGTGGAGAGCTATAAGATCGGCGGTC
>DATMBL010000069.1:0-9276 GCA_035559295.1 Candidatus Eiseniibacteriota bacterium | reverse complement strand
CCACGTAGCTGCGGCACGCGTTTGAAGCCGCGCAGCTTCGCCAGCCGCGGCTTCTCGAGCGCCGGAATGCTGTGATTGTCGAGAAAATCCAGCCGCCCCTGCTCGTACATCGCGAGCGCGGTCGTCTTTTCGCCGATCATGAACATCGAGACCTTTTCGATCGCGGGTTTTCCGGCAAAGAAATCCGGGTTCGCCTTGAGCTCGATTTCGTTCTCGTGGCGCCATGCGGTCAACAGGAAAGGCCCGTTGGTGACGATGTTTCCCGGTTCCGTCCAGCGCGCGCCGAATCGCTCGACGATGTCCTGGCGCTGCGGGAACGTCACTTCGAAGGTGGTGATCGAAAGGAAATAGGAAGCCGGGTGTTTGAGTCGAACCTCGAGCGTGAAATCGTCGATGGCGCGAACTCCCACGGCCGCCGGATCGTCGATCTTTCCCTCGTGGTACTCCTGGGCGTTCACGATGTCGAACAGAATGTACGCGTACTCGGAAGCGGTTTTCGGGTTCAACAACCGCCGCCACGAATATTCGAAGTCCTGAGCCCGCACGCGGATGCCGTCGCTCCAGCGGACGTCGTTGCGCAGCTCGAATACGATGCGCCGCCCGCCGTCGTACAGGCGCCACGACTTCGCGATCATGGGCGCGGGTCTCAAGTCGTTGTTGAACTCGGTCAATCCCACCATCAGATTCGCGATCACGTTGAACGAGACGTGGTCGGTAGCGACGGACCAGTCGAGGCTGGGGGGTTCCGTGCCGAGGTTTACGCGAAAATGGTTTTCCGGCCCGCCGGCGTTTTGCTGCGGCGCCGATTTGCAGCCGCAAGCCAGACCGAGCAAGAGACCCGCGATAAGAACAATGCCCGGATTATACATACACGGAGTTCACCAACGTATCGCGATCTCTTTTCGGTTCCTCAGGGCAGAAGCTGGCCCGTCGGCATGCCAAAGTGCGAATCTCAGACAACAAATTAGGAATCCGAGATCTCCCATGTGAGATTCCTCGCGCAGGGAGGGCAGCGGGGCGGTGGAGGCGTAAGGAGGCGATCGGCTTGCGTCCGGGGTATTTTGCCACTATTAGTACCCGAAGCCGTAACCCTCTTCAAGGAAGGACGCCCCAGTGGAAAGCAGAGAGATCCTGGAAAAGCACGTCGTCGTCGAGGGTCACCGCGACGTTTACGAGCAACTGTACCGGGTCTCGCTCGGCGAACCCTCGCCTCTGCGCGATGCGATCGCCCCGAGATTGATCCGCGACGGCATCAACGTATGCGTCTACGCGATCAGTGGCGATTCCTATTCGCACTCGCAGAATACCGGGCGCTATCTCGAAACCGCGCTGGAAAACATCGACATGTTCCTGCAGGAGGCGCCGCGTTCCGAGGGAATGATCCAGTTGGTGAAAACGCGGGGCGATCTTCCCCGAGAGGTCGAGCCCGGGACGGTCAAGTTTTTGCTTCACTTCGAGGGTTGCATGCCTTTGCGCGGCAGCATCGAGAACCTGAGAAATTTCTACCGCCTCGGGCTGCGGTCGCTGCAGCCGGTTTGGAATTTCCGTAACGAGCTTGGCGACGGCGTGTGGGAGACCCGTACCGGCGGGGGATTGACCAATTTCGGCGTGGCCGTGATCAAGGAAGCGAACCGGCTGGGCATGGTGGTCGACCTCTCGCACATGAATCGGCAGGGATTTTTTCAGGCGCTCGAGGTGGCCGAAGCGCCGCTGATCGTCAGCCACGCGAACGCGTGCGGGATGCTCGACAACCCGCGCAACCTTGCCGACGATCAAATCAAAGCGATTGCCGCGCAGGGCGGTCTCGTCGGCATCCTCGCCTTGCCCGAGCGCGTCGCCAAGCAGGATGCGGCGCTCGACGATCTGCTCCGTCACATGGATTACATGATCCGCCTCGCCGGTATCGAGCACGTGGCGCTCGGCATGGACTTCGTCAAGTACGACGGTCCGCGGACGCTGAAGGACCGGCATCATCCGTTGCACAAGCCGCCGCTCGTCAAGGGCTTCGAAGAAGTCGAAGATCTGCCGAATCTGATCGACGGGCTGCAGCAACACGGCTATCGGGAACACGAGATTGCGCTCATTCTCGGCGGCAATTACCTGCGCGTGCTGCAAACGATCCTTCCCGAGCAGCCGGTGATTTGAACGCTCCCGGCTCGGCCGCGACGTCGCGCGCCTTGCATCTCAAATCGGACGGAGTATTAGGAAAGTAGGCGAGTCTTCGCCGGAGTATGGTTTGAGAGGAGGGCTCATGAGATCGAGAAGCTACGTTGCCCTTGTCGCGCTTCTTGCGGCCATTGGATTCTTCGCGCAGCCGAGTTCCGCCCGGATCATTGTCGGGCTCTCTTCGGTCAACGTCGCATTCCTGCCGGTTTACGTCACCCAGGAAAAAGGCTTTTTCAAAGACGAAGGGCTCGACGTCCTATTGGTGCTGTTCAACGCCGGAGCGACCAATCTTCAGGCCCTGGTCGGCGGCGACATTCAAATGATGGGGAGCGCGTTTGTCGAAACCATCGGAGGCAGGGCGGCCGGAGCCGACATCAAGAACTTCTGGGGGATCTGCAACATCATGCCGTTCCAGCTTTACTCGCAACCGGGATTCAAGTCGATGAAGGACGCCAGAGGCAAGCGCTTCGCGATCAGCCGGTTCGGATCGCTGACAGATTACCTCACCCGCGCCACGCTGCGCCACTTCGGCATCGATCCAAAGGACGTGACGATCCTCCAGATCGGCAGCACGCCCGCGCGCTTCGCCGCGTTGAGCGCCAAGGCGGTGGACGCATCGATCGTCTGGTTTCCGGTAACGGAAATCGCCAAATCCCAAGGCTTCACCAAGCTCTTCGACTTGAAGGAGCTCTTTCCCGAATGGCCGTATGAGACCTTCGCGGCGCGCGAGTCCTGGCTCGCCAAGGAGCGCGATCAGGTGGTCAAGTTCCTGCGCGCGTACCAGCGCGGTGTCAAGCACACGCTGGAAAATAAAGAAGACGCGCTCAAGGCCATGCGGAAGTACGTCAAGATGGATCCGGCTTACGGTCCCGCGGGTTACGACGAATACCGGGATTCCTTTCCTTTGAACGGCGTCATCGCGGAAAAAGCGATCCCAATGGTGATCGAGCAGGAATACGAGTCCGGGCGCATCAAACGGAAGATCACGGTCGATGAACTGATCGACCGGTCTTTTATCAACCAGTTGGGTAAAAAGTAACGGGCGCCGCCCCGCGGCTCAGCCGGCTTTGCGCCGGCGATGACCTTTAGCCGATTCGAGTTCCTGCCCTAATTGCTCGAGCTCCTGGCGACTCATGAGCTTCCGGAGCTTTGGGAACATCTTCCCTTCTTCCTCTTCTTCAGCATGATGTTCCACGTTCTCCATTAGCACCTTGAGCTTGGGCTCAAACTTCTCGCTGTCGGACGCTAGATTGTCCATTTCACGCAGCAGGGTCTTCACCTGCTTGTGCTCTTCGATCGACTCTAGCACCATGTCCTTCAGCTCTTCGTGCTTTTGCACCGCCGGATAAAAGACGGTTTCCTCGATGTGGGTATGCGTTTCGAGCTCCGCTTTGATCTGCTCGAAAATCTGCTGTTGTTTTTTCTGTTCGGCTTCCTCCGCTTGGTGAAACAGCTCCTTTACCTTCTTGTGATCCTGGCTGAGAAGTTCCAGCGCGTCCATTCCGTCCTCCTCGTGGTTTTGCTGGTGCCTCTGAGACGCAAACCACGTACCAACGGGATTTTGCCTTTAACAAGCATTTTTCGCGGGCTGCTGCAGTCCCGCTGTCCTATTCTCAGGATTTGCCGCGTTTTTGAAATGCGTATCGGAGACAGTTTTCGGACGAGCTATTTTCTAAAAACCCAGCGGAGGCCAATCGGTGTAATGAGGGTCGTGAGCAGGACCATGAGCACGACAGCCGAATAGACGCTCTGGGCTAGAATGGGCTGGCCATCTAACATCACGCGCGTGCCGATGCCGGCAAATATAAGTCCGACTTCGCCGCGGGGTACCATGCCGATGCCGACCGATAGACGGCGCACTCCGCGCCCGACCACTCCCAAGCCGCACGCGAGTTTGCCAATGACCGCACATACGATCAAAACTCCGCCCAAAGTCAGCGCCGATGGATCGGCAAGGCTTCTCAGATCGACTTGAAGTCCCATCAAAACAAAAAACAGCGGCACAAACACTTCCGTTAGCGGTGTCAAAAGTTCGCGCAAGGTAACCTCGGCCGTTCTGGTACGGATGCCAACGCCGTAGGGATCGAGAAACACGCCGGCGGCGAATGCTCCGATGATATCCGCCAGCCCGATGAGTTCGGCCAAGTACGCGAAGGTGAAGCACAGGGCGACGCCGACGATGAGAAACATTCCGTGCTCATGGCCGACCGCGCGAACGATTTTCGCCGAAACAAAATGGCCCAGAACGACCACTCCTCCGAGAAATCCCACCGCCTTAAGGACAATGGCAGCGATCGCGAAGATCGAACAGCCGTCGGTCGAGGCCGCGCCGGTGGCGCTTCCGGCCACAACCGCAAGGACGATCAGCCCAAGGACATCGTCTAAAATCGCCGCGCCGATGATTGTCTGACCTTCCGGGCGTTGCGTGATGCCCAGATCTTTTAACACCCGAACGGTGATACCGACGCTCGTCGCCGTAAGCGCGCGGGGGATCATACCCGCCTGCGGAGAGGGAAGGCTCGCATAATCCATTATGTGAAGCGGCCATACGCATGCAAGAAGCGAACAGCGCGTTGACAGTTCGTTGGCTACTCTGCTATGCGACGAGTAGGTCGTAGCGGCGCGCGCGTTCCGGGAGGTACACATGGCGATTGACGGTATGAAAGTCATTGATCTCGATAGTCACCTCGTGGGCGATTTGGAGAACTGGGGATCCACGATCGAGGAGAGATACCGGCCGTACTTGCCGCTGCGGCTGCCGACGAAAGAAAACGAGCGGCGCAAGACTCTGATCGGCAACCGCATCATGGTGGGTTCCGAGCTGGGGAGACACAAAACCGACAAGCAGGAATGGGTTAAGCCCGAGGATCTCACGCCCGAAGGGCGGGTCCGCAACATGGACCTCGACGGCATCGACGTTGCGGTTCTATCGCCCAATTCGCCCGCGCTCGATGTGCTCTGGTTCGTGGATGATCCGGAGTTGGCGGCGGCCTACGCGCGCGCGCAAAACGACTATATGAATCGCTACGCTGCGCAGCAGCCCGGTCGTCTCATGTGGGCGGGGGTGGCGCCCCTGCAGGATCCGCAGGAAGCGATCAGGGAGCTCAACCGTTCTCGAGAGCTGGGGAGCAAGGCGCTCAACGTGAAGGCGACACCCCTCCCCGGCAAGGAGTGGTGGGATCCGCATTTCGAGCCGGTCTTCAAGGAGCTCGAGCGCCTCAAGATGCCGATTATCTTTCACGATACCAAGACCGGCTCGATGGGTCAGGAGCGCTTCGCCGAAAACTTCTTTTTCTCCCACATGGTCGGCCGAACGCTCGAAACGATGGTGTGCTTGATGGTCTACATCTGCGGCGGCATCTTGGAGAAGTTTCCGGATCTGAAAGTCATCTGCCTCGAAACCGGCGCTTCGCAAATGCCCTGGTGGCTCTCCCGAATGGACGAACATTACGAGAAGCTGCCGCATCTCGTGCCGTGGCTCAAAAACAAACCGACCGAGTACTTCAATCGAAGCGTTTATCTCGGCTGCGAGCCTTTCGAGGACGGACTCTTCGAGTGGGCGATCGAATATCTCGGGGGCGATCGGCTCGTGCTCGCTACCGACTCGCCGCACTGGGATTCATCGAGGCCCGGGGAGGTGACCGGCCCAATCTCGAGAAGCACCAGGATCTCGGCCGAAAACAAGCGCAAGGTGCTGGGCGAAAACGCGATCCATCTTCTCGGCCTCGGCCTTTAGCTTTCCGGTTCCGTTTTAAACGCTGGAGGAGTGCAATGTACATCGACGGCGACACCCACTATTGGCCGCTGCGCTTTATCGACAAGGTATCTCATCCCGGCCGCGGCCGCGTCGAGGTGAGAGAAGACCGGGGCGATTTTTATATTCGATTCGGCGAACGCGTTCCCGGAAACATCGCAACGTACTACAGGGACGGGAAGAAGGTCCATTCATTCAAGGAAGGCCGATGGAGCCTCCCGCTTCGAACGGAGTTCATGAAGAGAGACGGCTTCGACGTGCAGGTTCTGATTCCCGACAACCGGCCGCTCATCTACGAGCTCGAGCATGACCTCGGCGTCCAGCTCGCCCGTGCTTACAACGATACCACGGCCGAAGATATCAAGGGTGATAAACGCTTTATCGGCGTCGCATGGATCTATTTGCCGGATATCGACGAGGCAATTCGGGAGTTGCGCCGCGCCGTCAAAGATCTCGGCATGAGGGCAGTCAAGTTCAACGGCGGTTACGCCGACGGCGACCTCGACAGCGAGGCGTTATGGCCCCTTTACGAAGAGATCGAACGGCTCGATATTCCAATTCTCGTGCACCCGGCGGCGCGAGTGTTCGAAGCCCAGCACAGCCATCCGTGGCTCGTCGGCAGCGAGCGCTATCAAGGCTTTCCCCATTTTCCCACGGCTTTGGGCTTTCCCTTGACTTATATGGTCAGCGCCGCGCGGTTGATTTTCAGCGGCGTGCTCGATCGCTTTCCGGCGTTGAAGTTCGCGTTTTTCGAAGGCGGGGTGGGATGGGTCCCGTGGCTGATGCAAACGTTGGATCAGCACACGCCGGGCGAAGCAACGATTTCGGTAGCCGTGCACCAGTTCTTCGACGGCGGCGGGAGAATCAAAAAGGCGCCAAGCCGCTACTTTGATCAGTTTTTCATCGCCGCAGTGGCGTGGGAAAAGTATCTCCCCGAAATCGTCGAAGTCTGGCCGGACCACAACATCATCATCGGCAGCGATTTCGATCATGGTGACGCCGTCGCAACCTGGCCGAGAACGGTGAGCGTCATCAAGAACATGCCCGGCCTGTCCGAGCGCGACAAGGACAAAATCCTGGGCGCAAACGCGATGCGGCTTTTCGGTCTCGAGCCAAACGGGTCGTAGGGCCAGCCGACGCCTCTACACGGAATCGCGATAGGCAGTTTGGCCAAAACGGTCCGCGCGCGCTTCGGCACAACGCTTTAGTTGCGCGCCTCTTCGCTCGGCCATGCTTGTTTGACAAAGGACACCCCATCCGCTAGATCTTCTGCATAAAATTTTGCATAAACTTCCAGGAGGAACTCCATGCCCAAAAGCCTGCGGACTTTCCTTGAGGATTGCCTCAGGGAAATTCCCAACGAAGTCATCCATGTGACGAAGCAGGTCGATCCAGCGAACTACGACGTTACCGCGATCATCAAGCATCTGGGAGCGCAGAAAAAATTTCCGATCATCATTTTTGACAACCCGCTCAACCTGAACGGTCGCGTCGGTCCGATGAAACTGGTGATGAATTGCGAGATCTCCCAGCGCAAGACGCAGATCGCGCTCGGCCTGCCCAAGGAGGCCACGCGACCGCAAATGGCGGAAAAGTGTCTCGAGATGGAAGAGCATCGGATTCCTCCCACGATCGTTGCGAAAAAGGACGCGCCGGTGAAGGAAAACGTGAAGGTCGGGAGAGACGTGGATCTCTATGAAATCCCGATCATGAGGCATCACGAGATGGACGGCGGGCCTTACATCGTGCTGTCGACGGTGACCAAGGACAGGAAAACCGGGATCTACAACTGCTCGTACCACCGGATGGAAGTCAAATCGAAAACCACGACGGCGCTCTACGCCTCGCCGCGCCACCTGTGGAGAATTTATCGCGACTATGAACAGCAAAACCTCGAGATGCCGGTGGCAACCGTGCTCGGCCACCACCCCGCCTATCATATGGGCGCCTGCTACAGCGGGCCGTTCGAAGTCAGCGAATACGACGTGATCGGCGGCTACCTGGGCGAGCCGCTGCGGCTCACCCCTTCGGAGACTTTCGGCGAGGACCTTCTGATCCCGGCCGATGCGGAAATCGTCATCGAGGGCGTCTTGATGCCGAACAAGCGCGTCGTCGAGGGCCCGTTCGGCGAAGCTCCCGGGTATCTCGGACCGCAACGCTACACGACGTGCGTCGAGTACCAGGTCAAGGCGATCAATTACCGTAACGGCGCCATGTACCAGTCGGTGATCACGCCCGAAGGCGATAAGCCGTGGATGGATCTGCCGCGCGAGGGCGCGTATCTCCGGCGTTGCCGCGAGGCGGTCCCGGGCGTGACCGCGGTCTGCAAACAGGGCCGGCACGCGCACTACAACGTGTTCATCTCGATGAAGAAGATGTCCGAGGGCGATCCCGGGCGCGCCGCCGCCGCGGCCTTGACGTTCGATCATACGAAGAACGTGTTCGTCTTCGACGACGATATCGACGTGTTTAATCCGACGGATATCCTCTGGGCGCTGGCCACGCGTGTCCAGCCGCACCGCCAGGTTTCGATCCTGCAGCCGCTCTTTAGGGGCAATTTCCTCGATCCTTCGCTGGTGGACGAAATCAAGACCTCGGGCATGATCGTCGATGCGACCAAGCCGCTCGACCGACCGTTTTCGCCGGTGTCGAAATGCCCCGATGAGGCGATGGCTCGAATCAAGCTCGAAGACTACGTGCCCGGCGAGGTGCTGCAGCACATTCCGATGGATCGAACCACTTACTGGGCATAGACACGAGCGGTTTGAGAACGATCAGCTTGGATCGTTCCAAAGCGCGCCACCGTGCGCGCAAACATCATGACGAGGCGACGTGCTCGCCGAAATCGAAAATCCAAAATCGAAAATGAGGTAACTGATGGGCCAGGCCGTAGAAGTGACGTGTCCGAAGTGCAAAAAAATCTTCGTGGTCAACCCTCACATGTTGGGTTCGGGAATGGATTTCCATTGCCCGTTCTGCGATCTCTACTTCCCGGAAAAGGACAGCCCGAAGATTCGCAAATAGCGCCGCTCCCCGCGTCCGCTGCTCCGTCATGCGCAAAACTCCCGCTTACAAAGTGGTGGGCAAGAATCCTCACCGTATCGACGGTTTAGAAAAGGTGACCGGCAAGGCGGTTTACACCAGCGACATCGAGTTGCCGGGAATGGCCCATGCCAAGATTCTCCGTAGCCCGCTCGCTCATGCGCGCCTCGTGCGCGTGGACGCTTCGAAGGCCGCAGGCCTCCCGGGGGTGGTGGCAACTCTCACGCGCGACGACATCAAGAATCTAAACTACCGCTACGGCGCCACCTACAAGGACCAGTCGATCGTTGCGGTGGACAAAGTGCGGTACGTCG
>DATMBL010000068.1:0-2325 GCA_035559295.1 Candidatus Eiseniibacteriota bacterium | reverse complement strand
CGGCGCGCCCGCATCCGTCAGCGAATTTCTCCCGCCCGCCGCTTTGACTTCCCTCATTCAGCAGGCGTGTGCCAGCGCCGGCGCCGTGAGGCTTACGATGCCTGCCGATGGAGCGCTCTCCTTTGCCGGTCTCACATGGGGCAGCTCGACCAGCCCTCAGGTTCGGTGCATCGAAGGGCTCGCTTCACCGGGAGACTCAGTCGTTTTCAGCGGGAACGCCACGGGTGCGGGGCTCCTGGTCGTGAGAAACGCGGATCTCGTTTTGGCCGGCCCGCTTCGGTGGGAGGGGTGGATCGTCGTTACCGGTGAGAACGTAAGTCTCAGGGTTACGGGCCAGGACACAAAAGAGGTTTTCGGAGCGGTAACCCTGATCGAAGACTCCCCCACGCTACCCGCGGAACGGTTCACATTGAACGTGCAGGGCTGGCTCAACGTGTTTTACAGCCGGGGCGGGTTGGGCAAAGCGGTTGCACTGATTCCGGCGGCAGCTCTTGAGGATAATTACGCTTTTCTCCCGACCGTAATCAGCCAGGACCATTGGCACGCGCTCACACCCTAGGAGCGAATTTTACATTCTTTGGAGAAGATGCTAAATTGTTCATTCACAAGGATTTTTTAAAGGATTCTCTAGCCTACGCTGGTTTGGTTCGACCCCTCCGGCGGGCTTGGAGCGGCTTATTGGAGCTTGATTCGCGGGTTAGATAGCTGGGTTCAATGCTGATCACGGTGCCGGAGGGAGACCATGGACAACAATAAGAAAACGATCATGGTTGTGGACGATAACCCAGATATCATCACGATTGTCAGGACGATTTTGGAAGGAAAGGGTTACACGGTCTTTAGCGCGTCGAGCGGGCAGGAGTTGCTCAACCTGCTCAAATCCCAGAAACCTGACCTGATCATCCTCGATATCATGATGCCTGAAATGGACGGCTTGGAAGTCTTGACCCGGCTGAAGGGAATGACAGACACGGCCTCGGTGCCGGTGATTTTGCTAACCGCCAAGGTCCAGTACGAGGATGTGCTCGGTGGTTACAAGCTTGGCGCCGACTACTACATAACGAAACCGTTCACGAGCACGCAGCTCATTAACGGCATCAATCTGTTGCTGGGCGAGGGCAAGACTTAAGCAGCCTTTCGCCAATTCCCCGGCCTGATTCGATTCACCTGCTCCCGGGTGCTGCCGGGCCGCACCATTCTTCCCATGATCCGGTTTATCACGTTCGAAGGCGGCGACGGCACTGGAAAATCCACCCAGGTAAAACTGCTCGAACGGTATCTCACAAGTCTCGGCGTACCCTGCGTTGCGACGCGAGAGCCCGGCGGGACCGGACTCGGAAAACTCATTCGACAAGCGCTGCTCGAAGTTGGGGAAAAGGCGGTTGCGCCCTCCACGGAACTGTTTTTGTACCTCGCCGACCGCGCGCAGCACATCGAGGAGGTCATTGCGCCGGCGCTCGAACAGGGAAAGATCGTTTTATGCGACCGTCATACGGACTCGACGCTTGCGTATCAAGGCTACGGCCGCGGAATCGATCTTCGGTTGCTACGCCGCCTCAATGAAATGATCGATCGCGGTATCAAGCCCGACCTCACTTTTTTGCTCGATTGTCCGGTGGCAACGGGCCTGCTCCGAACCGCTCGCCGGCGCTCGCAAGAAAGCTTTTCGGCGGAGGATCGTTTTGAGCGCGAAAAGATCGAGTTTCATGAGCGCGTGCGCCGGGGGTTTCTCGAAATGGCGCGCGCGGAGCCCGAGCGCTTTTACGTCATCTGCGCCTCACGCTCGGTGGAGGCGATATCCGAAGAGATCAAGAAGGTCGTGGCGCAAAAACTGGCGGCCTAGGCTTCGTCCTTCGGGATTGCTATAAACCAAGACGGTGGGTTTCTCGAACATCGTCGGTCATAAACACCAGCTCGACTGGCTTAGGGGAGCTTTGCTCGGCGGCAGGCTCCATCACGCCTATCTCTTCGTAGGTCCCGACGGCGTGGGCAAACGCACGATCGCCATGGGGCTCGCCCGCGCGCTCCACTGCGCCCGGGCCAATGGAGATTTTTGCGGCTCGTGCGATGCCTGCATTGGCATTCAAAACGGCAACCACCCGGACGTTCGGATCGTCGGTTTGCTAGAGAAAAAAAAGGAAATCGTCATCGATCAGGTTCGGCAGCTAGAAAAGGAACTGGTATTCCGGTCGTTTTCGGGCAAACCGAAAGTCGCGCTCATTGATCCGGCAACGCTCTTGAACGCGCCCGCGCAGAACGCACTGCTAAAAACGTTGGAGGAACCGCCGGAGCAGTCCATTCTTATGTTGATCGCTTCGTCCGGCG
>DATMBL010000067.1:0-7526 GCA_035559295.1 Candidatus Eiseniibacteriota bacterium | reverse complement strand
AGCGAATTCATCGCGATCTGCCGTGCGAAGCCGCGTACGTGGTGCCGTTCGCCTACAAGATCCGCTGGTACATGAAAATCAACCTGCGCGAGGCGCTGCACATGGTGGAGCTTCGCACGATGCCGCAGGGCCATCCCGACTACCGCTTCATTTGCCAAGAGATTTGGCGCAAAATCCAATCCGTCCACCCGACCCTGGCCGAATGCGGCAAGTTCATCGACTGGCAGAGCTATCGCTTGGGACGCTTGCAATCCGAGATCCGGACGGAATATAAGAAATCGGTTCTTGAGTAAGTAAGCCAGCACAATCCGAATTCCGCAATTCCGTCGACCTCTTGAGAATACTTAAGCCTCGTAATTGAGCTGGCTTGGGTCGATCCGCTCTTCGTTCTGTCAATCTGCTGGTCGAGGTCCTCGCGTGCACTGTCCTCGATTTAACACCGACCGAAACAGCAGCCGGAGGAACTTTGATGACTTCACTTGATCAGGCACATCTAGCCGATCTGTCCGCGCGGTTTTCAGGCGTGCTCTTACAGGCCGGTGACTCCGGCTACGATAACGCGCGGCGGATTCACAACGGCATGATCGACCGCCGCCCGGCGCTGATTGCCCGCTGCCTAAACACCGCCGACATCGCAGACGCTGTGAACTTCGCGCGCGCGCGTGGCCTGGAGTTGGCTGTGCGTGGCGGCGGTCATAATGTTGCCGGCAGGGCCGTCTGTGACGGGGGGCTGATGCTCGATCTCTCGCTTATGAAAGGCGTTCAGGTCGATCCAGTCCGTCGCACCGCGCGCGCTCAGGGCGGAGTCACCTGGCGCGAATTCAATCGCGAGACCCAGTTGCACGGCCTCGCCACAACCGGCGGCGTGATCTCCACGACTGGCATCGCAGGTTTGACGCTCGGTGGCGGTCTCGGATGGCTCATGGCGAAGCATGGCCTCGCCATGGATAATCTGCTATCGGCGGAGGTGGTCACCGCTTCCGGTGAAGTCATACGCGCGAGCAATGACGAGAACGGCGACCTCTTCTGGGCGCTGCGCGGCGGGGGCGGCAACTTCGGGGTGGTCTCGCGGTTCGAGTACCGTTTACATCCTGTGGGTCTAGTCACGAGCGGGCTCACGGCCTTTCCGTTTGAACGGGCTCGCGACGTGCTCAAGTTTTTTCGCGAGATCACATCCGCGCTATCCGATGATCTGACCATCTTTGCCGGCCTGCTGCATGCGCCCGACGGCGCTCGGCTGGCAGTTATCCTCGCGTGTCACTGCGGTTCGCCGGGCGAGGGCGAGGCTGCCCTGCGACCGGTTAAAAAATTCGGCGTGCCGGTGATGGATACCATCGGCCCCGCAACTTACGAGGCAACCAACACGATGCTGGACGCTGGGTTCCCGCGCGGCGCGCTCAACTACTGGAAATCGAGCTTGATCGGAGAACTAAACGATCAGTCTATTGACACACTGATTTCCCAATTTGCTGGATGCCCCTCGCCGATGAGTGCGTTGGTGTTGGAGCACATTCATGGCGCGGCGGCGCGGATCGGAGTTAGCGACACGGCCTTCCCCCATCGACGCGAAGGATATCAGCTGCTCGTCGTATCGCAGTGGCTCGATCCTGCCGAGAACGCGCGGAATATCGCCTGGGCGCGCGAATCGTATGATGCCATGCGGCCGCACTTCGCATCTGGCCGCTACGTCAATTATCTGGGAGAAGATGAAGGCGAGGACGCCGTGGAGGCAGCGTACGGCCCCAACTATCAGCGCCTGCGTGCGCTCAAAGCCAAGTACGACCCGGCGAATCTATTCCATCTAAACCAGAATATTCCCCCGGGATCTTAGACGCGAAAGTTGCACAATGAAATGTCCGCAGTGCGGGCGCGAGAACGCGTTACAGGCAAAATTTTGTCTGGACTGCGGCTCTCGCTGAGGTGTGCTAAGCGCGGCACCGAACTTCCTGCCGGTGCCAAGTTCTGTCTTGAATGCGGGCAGTCGCTGAGCGCGCACCCACAATATCGTCACGGTTCGCTTCTCACGAGGCCTATACTCCTAAACACGTTGCCGAAAAGATCCTAACCTGCAAGAGCGCAGGTGACAGTGCTGTTCGCAGATGTGAAAGACTCGATGGAGCTACCAGCCGGTCGCGATCTCGAAGAAACGCGGAAGATGCTCGATGCGGTGATCGAGCACATGATGGAAGCCAGACCTTGGGTGCTTCTCAACGCCGGCAACGCACTGTAGAGGCGATCAAGCGTTTGCTGGTTCGGGAGAGCCAGGTCCAGCGGCTGCTCCTTCGAGGGTCTGCACTGGATTGATTCAGAGAAATCTATTGCCGGCGATGGCATGAAGAAGTCTCGTGTGCAGTTTGAGTGCGCCATTTTGGTCGATGGTCGCACGGCTTGGAAAGGAAAGCGGCCGGCGAGAGTCTATCGCCGTATACGGGCGCGCCACCCGCGAGCTAAGATCTCTATTCAGTGGACACTGAAAGAGGGAACCCTCATTGCCAGCGCTCAGATTTCCCTACCGTGCCGGTCATAGTGATCTCCTTGGGCGAGTTCGACGACCTCTTCTCACTGTATCTATTTTCTCGCGACGGTTTAGCGAGTGGATTGAGTTTCAGGGTCTTCTGGCTGATACCGGAGCGGATCTGAGTATTCTTCCCTCGCATCTAGCAGAGCTACTTCTTCCCGACATCAGAGATGCGAAAAGCGGTCTCGTAAAGGGAGCAGTTCCGGGAAAAGGACTACGCATTTATCTCCACCGGCTATCTCTGAGAATCGGCAGGCGGTCCTTTCGCACCACAGTGGGAATAGCAGATTCCACTGCGGTGCCGGCGCTCCTTGGTCGCTATCAGGCGTTAGATCACTTTAACGCCGTCTACCGCAGAGGAAAGACTTTGGTTTTGGAGTGGTGATTCTGAGTTTGTTGAGAATCGGACAAATTGCGAAACAAAGAGTTGTTCCCGTCACGTTGGTTGTTTTCGTCGACAGTTTAACTTGACCCTTTATCCCCCCGGGTGATAGAGCTGCCTTAGGGTATTAACGACGAAACTTTCACAGGAGGAAGTTTATGGCTGCCGATGGAAATATCGCAGGATTCGAGGTGTTGATTTCTTCCGATTCTCACGTCATGGAGCCTCCCGAAACGCTGGTCGAGCGGGTCGATGCGCGCTATCGGGACCAGGCGCCGCGATTTCCCCAATTGAAAGTGGGCGAGAGTTTTCAAACGCACCCCGGCGGGTCCGATCCCAACTGCAGGATCAAGGAGATGGAGACGGACGGCGTAAGCGCGGAAGTGCTTTATCCGACGTATCTGCTGCCGCATTTCGCGATGGACGACGCCAAGTTACAGCAGGCTTGTTTCCGAGCGTACAACGACTGGCTGATCGATTACTGCAAGGTCGCGCCCAACCGTTTGATCGGCATCGCCGCGATTTCCGTTTACGACATCGACGAAGCGGTCAAAGAACTCGAACGGTGCGCCAAGGCAGGGCTCAAAGGATCGATCATCTGGCAGGCGCCGCACCCCGATCTGCCGTTTCGTTCCGAGCACTACAACAAATTCTGGGCCGCTTCGCAGGATCTCGGCATGCCCGTGAATCTGCACATTCTCACCGGCCATGGCTACCACAAGGAAACCGTATTCGGAAAAAAGCGCACCGGCGTCGAAGCCTACCGGGGCAGCGTCAACCTGAAACTCAAGGAAATCATCGATGCGTTCTTCGAATTGATCTTTTACGGCGTCCTCGAACGCTATCCCAAGCTCCGATTCGTGAGCGTCGAGAACGAAATCGGCTGGATGCCGTTCATGCTGCAGCAATGGGATTACTACTATAACCGTTTCAAAGGCGTGAACCCGCCGCCGATCAACAAGAATCCGAGCGAGTACTTCCAGAGGCAGATCTACGGGACGTTCTTCCGCGACACCGTCGCAGGCCACAATTTCGAGTGGTGGGGCCAGGACAACTGCATGTGGTCCAACGATTATCCGCACGGCAATTCGACTTGGCCTGAATCGCGAAAATACATCGACCGCGATCTAGGGCATCTGCCTCCGGAAATCCGCCGAAAGCTCGTTTGTGGCAACGTCGCCAAGCTTTACAGCATGGAAATTCCAAGGTCGTTGGAGGCGTCTCAGCCGGCCGCGCTCCACTAAATTGGCCGATGGCGTATGGCTTATGGCCTGTGGCTTGGGGACCGAGCCAAAAAGCTAAAAGCTATAAGCCATATGCCATAAGCAATATGCTGCAACGAAGGAGGCTTTATGGCCGCGCGTTACGGATCGGATCTGATCGTCGATCTGCTCAAAACGCTTGGCATCGAGTATGTCGCGTTGAATCCGGGCTCCAGTTTCCGCGGCATCCATGACTCGCTCGTCAACTACGAGAGCGGCCGCGAGCCGAACCCGGAAATCATCCTCTGCTGTCACGAGGAAATCGCCGTTGCCGTTGCCCACGGATATGCCAAGGCGGCAGGGAAGCCGATGGCGGCGATCGTTCACGACGTCGTGGGCCTGCAGCACGCCTCGATGGCGATCTACAACGCGTGGTGCGACCGAACGCCGATTCTCGTGATGGGCGGCACCGGTCCGATGAACAGCAGCAAGCGACGCCCCTGGATCGACTGGATCCATACGGCTCTGGTTCAGGGGAATCTCGTGCGTGACTTCGTGAAGTGGGACGACCAGCCGATCGGCATCGAATCGATTCCGTCGTCGGTCATGCGGGGGTACCGCATCGCGATGAGCGACCCGCAGGGGCCGGTTTATCTCTGTTTCGATGTCACCGACCAGGAAGCGCCGATCGAAAAAGAGATCGCGCTGCCGAATCCTGCCAGGTATCGGCCGCCCGCGCCCCTGCAGGCGGAGGCGAACGCGGTTCGTGAAGCGGCGCGTTTACTGTCGGAAGCACAATCCCCTGTAATCGTCGCCGACTATGTCGGCAGAAACAACGATGCCGTTTCGAGCCTCGTGGAATTGGCCGACCTGCTGTCGATTCCTGTTCTCGACCTGGGCGCCCGCTTGAATTTTCCGAACACCCATCCGCTCAATCTCACGGGGAAAAACCGGGAGCTGCTCGCCCGGGCCGACGTGATCCTCGGGCTCGACGTCACCGATCTCTACGGCGCGCTGGTGCGCCACGATCCCGCCACGCATGACACTGTGGCGGCGGTCAAATCGGGTTGCAAAGTCATCCACGTGACCTTGTCGGATATGGCGATCCGGGGTTGGACCAGCGACTTTCAGGAGCTTGCTCCAGTCGATCTGCCGATTGTGGCGAATACCCGAGTGTTTCTCCCGGCGTTGATTGAGGAAATTCGGCGCCAGGGGAGGTTCTCAAAGAGCGTCGTCGATGAGCGGCGGAAATCCCTTGCGGCCGAGCACGAAGAGATCCGATCCCGCTGGCAGAGCGAACTCAAGCGTCGTTGGGACGAGCGGCCGATCTCGCCGCCGCGCCTGGCGCACGAGGTCTGGGAGGCGATCAAGCGCGAATCGTGGATCCTCGTGGCCGGCGCTTTCCGCGGTTGGCCGAGCCGCCTGTGGCAGTGGGATAAGCCGGGGCTTTTCCTCGGCGGCTACGGCGGCGGCGGGTTGGGCTATGGTCCGGGCGCTTCGGTCGGCGCCGCGATCCCGTATCGCGGCACGGAAACCGTTTGCGTGAACCTCCAGCGCGATGGCGAGCTCCTCTATACCGCGAGTGCCCTTTGGACGGCGGCGAATACCGGGGTTCCGCTGCTCACCGTTATGACCAACAACCGGACCTACTACAATGACGAGGAACACCAGGAGAAGATCGCGATCGCGCGCGGGCGGCCGCCCGAAAACAAGGTCGTCGGCATGCGCATGGAAAAACCGCCCGTGGATTTCGCCGGCCTGGCGCGATCCTTCGGTCTATTCGCCGAGGGGCCGGTGACCGACCCGGCGCAGATCCGCCCGGCGATCGATCGAGCGTTGAGAGTCATCAAGCAGGAGAAGCGACCGGCGTTGGTGGATGTGTATATCCAGCCGGTGTGATCCAGGAGAGTACGGAGTGCTGGAGTAAGGGAGTGACGGAGTAATGCTCTGGACAATTCGGGGAACGATGCATCCGCGAAGAACCGTTACTGCGATCGTCGTCGCGCTGGTTATCGGGCTCGTTCAAGCGGCCGGCGCGCAAACCAGACCGCTTAAGAAGATCCGCGTCGGTGTTCCTTCCGTCAGCATGGGGAACATCATCATCTTCGTGACGAAGGAGGCGAGGCTGTTTGAAAAATACGGCCTCGATGCCGAGGTCATTACGATGAACGGCTCCGGCATCGCCTCGAAGGCCCTGATCAGCGGCAACATCGAAATTTCCCCGATCGCAACACCGACCGTGATCAGCGCGAACCTCGCCGGCTCCGATATGGCGATTCTGGCGCATACCATGCCCGGTGTCGTGCACGCTTTGATGGTCAAGCCGGAAATCAAAAGCCCCGAGGATCTCAAGGGCAAAAAGATCGCGGTCTCCAGCCTGGGTTCTTTGACCGATTTTCTCGTGCGTTATATCGCGCGCAAAAAGGGACTCAATCCCGATCGTGAATTGACGCTGATCCAGACGGGCGGCGATGCTGAACGGATCGTCGCACTGAAGAGCGGCGTCGTTGACGGCGCGGCGATGTCGCATCCCGGGTACGGTCGCGCGCAGCGCATGGGCTTTTCGATGCTCTGGGACTCGGCCAAAGAGGTGAACTACCCCTGGATGGAGATTACGACGCGGAAAGCCACCATTCGTAACGACCGCGAAACCGTCATGAACTACGTGAGGGCCCACTTGGAAGGGATTGCGCTGTTCAAAAGAGACCGGGAATTCGGCAAACGCGTAATAAAGAAGACGCTGCGGTTGGACGATGAGGAGCTGGTCAACGAATCGTACGAAATCTTTTCCAACGCGTTCATTCCCGCGCCGTATCCGAACCTGCAGGGCATGAAAACCAGCTTTGAATACGTGGCGATGACGCGCCCCGAAGTCTGGAAGCACAAGCCCGAAGAGTTTGCCGATTCGAGTTTTGTCGCCGAGCTGGACAAGAGCGGCTTTATTAGAAAGCTCTACGAAAAATAGTCTTCCGACAGCCCGCCCTCGGTGTTCAAAGTTCGATGTTCCAGGTGCAACCTTTCAACTCGTCTTGATTTTCAACCGAACTTTGAACTCCGGGCCTAGTACCTTTTATCTTCATACACCCAGCGATCGAGATTGTCGAAGTACTGACGGCGCAGCACGAGGCTCATCGCCACTGCCCGCTCCGCTCGTTCCTGTTTTTCCGGCGTGGTCGCGTATTTCACCAGGATCTCGAACGGATAGTTGCCGTGCTCCTCCTCGTCGTCGTGTATTTTTGTGTAGGGCTCGGTGACCCAGGCGGGGACGGTGCCGGCCTTTAAACTCTTGGCGATCAGATAGTCGGCCACGCCCTCGCCGGCCATCGGAAACGCGGCGATCCGCTCGACCGTGTCGGTCAGGCCTTCGAAGGCGTTGAACATGGCGATTTGCGCAGGGAGCGGCTTATAGTCGTAGGGGACCGCG
>DATMBL010000066.1:0-4707 GCA_035559295.1 Candidatus Eiseniibacteriota bacterium | reverse complement strand
AAAAGAATCGCCGCGCTCGGCTCCGCTTTTCGCACCGTTACCGTATACCGCGATTATCCGTACCCGGACGACGTCAGTTACGTCTGCGCCCAGGTCGCGGAAGTGGAGATCGATACCGAAACCGGCGCCGTAAAGGTGCGCCGCGTGACTTCGGCGCACGACGTCGGAACGGTGATCAACCCCGTCACCCATCAAGGACAGATCGAGGGCGCCACGCTCATGGGAGTGGGTCAAGCAGTGATGGAAGAGCTGGCGCTCGACAACGGCCGGGTCACAACCGCCAATCTGGGCGATTACAGGATACCGGTCATCGCCGATACCCCGGCGCTGGAAACCGTGCTCGTCGATTCTAGCGGCGGTGTCGGGCCGCTCGACGCCAAGCCGATCGGCGAGTTCGCGAACAACGCGCCTCCGGCGGCGATCGCCAACGCGGTCGCCGCCGCCGTGGGCGCGAGGATTTTCGATCTGCCGATCACCGCCGAAAAAGTTTACCGCGCATTCAAAGCTGCGCAACAGACAAATGGCACGACTCGAAAAGATAAGATTTCCTCGCGCCAAGCACGCCAAGTGCGCCAAGGCCCCACAACCCGGCCCAAGTAAATCGTTTTTTAGCTTGGCGCCCTTTGGGCTCTTTGCGCGAGATACCCTATCTTTAGCTCTTCGCCCTTTGCGTCTGCAACGGGCGGACTGCGTTCATAAAATCATCCGTGTCCATGGTATTTACGACATCGGCGCGCCGGAGCCAGCCGCGGCGCGCCATCGCCACGCCGTAGCGGAAGTTCTGCAGGGTATCGACCGAATGCGCATCGCTGGAAACGACGAATTTGATGCCGCGCTCGCGCGCGACGCGGATCCACCGGGGCTCGAGATCGAGCCGGCGCGGGTCGCCGTTGACTTCGATGAGCGCGGGCGAAGCGGCGACTGCGTCGAGAACCTCCTCGACAGCGCACTCGAGCGGCGCGCGCGAGAGAAGCAGTCGTCCCAACGGGTGGCCCCAGATCTTGACGAACGGCCACTTCATCGCCTGAACCAAGCGCCGGGTCATCGGTCCGGGTCCCATCCCGGAGCGCACATGGATACTGGCGATGATCACCTCGAACTTTTCCAGAACCGCGTCGGGATAATCGAGCGCGCCGTCGTCGAGAATATCCGACTCCGTCCCCCTGAGGAGCTTGACCCGGGACTGTTCCTGAACCCGTGCAATTTCATCCCACTGCGCTTTTAGCCGGTCGATCTTGACCCCTCGCGCGTAAAAGGCGCTGGGGGAGTGATCGGTGATCGTCAGATAGCGCATGCCCAGGCGATCGGCGGCGCGCGCCATTTCTTCGATCGTGTTCTTGCCGTCGGAATAAACGGTGTGGCAGTGAACCACGCCCCGGATTTCCTCCTCGTTCACCAGCCCGGGCAGCGCGCCGGAAAGCGCCGCCTCGATTTCGCCGGTGTCCTCGCGCAGCTCCGGCGGCACATACTGCATGGAGAGGTGGCGGTAGATGTCTTCCTCCGTTTGAATGGAGACCTTCTTGCCGTTGTTCGGCCGCAGGCCCTGAGGTTCGAACGAAAGCCCCTTCGAGGCGGCGATCTCTTCCAATCTCGCCCGATGTTTTTGCGATCCGGTAAAGTAGTGGAGCGAGTTCGCGAAATGCTCGGGATCGACCGTGACAAGATCGACCGGCAATCCGTTCGCCAGGCGGATTTGGCAGGCGTCGCGCGTCATGCCCGTGACCGCGGCTCCGGGAAGGCGGGAAAAATATTGCACCACGGCTTGCGGTTCACGGCTTGCGGCAACCAATCGGATGCGGCTTACCAGCTCGCGGCGTCGCCGCAGAGCGCCCGCCGCTTCGGCTTGGGTCACCGTAGCGTCGGCGCGTAAATAAGCCAGCAGGCGTTCGCTTTCCGCAAGCGCCCGATGGAGCAGACTTTGCTCTGGCCGTGTTTCCCGTTCTTGGATCGCCTGAAGGATTTTCGCTTCGGTCTTCTCGCCGAACCCCTTGATGCGACGCACCAGGCCTTTTTCGCAAGCGGCTCTCAGTTCGGCGACACTGCCGATTCCAAGAGCATTATGGAGCGCAACGATTTTCTTGAGGCTCAGCCCCGGAATATCGCTCAACTCGACAACTCCCGGCGGTAGTTCGGCACGCAGCCGCTCGAGCAACGCGCTCTCCCCGGTGAGGTACAGCTCTTCGATCACGGCAGCAAGCGCGGGACCGATGCCGCTGATTCGGGTGAGTTGTCGTTGTTTGATCATGCGACCGAGGTCTTCATCGAGTCTCTCGAGCATCGATGCCGCTTGCTCGTACGCGCGCGCTCTAAACGGATTCTCGCCCTTGATTACGAGCAACCGGCCGATCTCTCGAAGCGCAGCCGCTATGAAAAACCGATCGTGCATCGATTCTAAGTCTAGCAAACGAAGGACGGCGCGCCAGCGTCGGGGCACTTGGGAACTTCGCAGCTTGCGCAAGTCTTTCCGCACGCCTCAGGCTGTAAGTAAAAGATCATCTCACGACGAAGCACACGAAGGACACGAAACTTCGTGCTCTTGTTCTCCTTCGAAAATGCGGCTGGGCCGCGCTGGGGCTTCGTGTCCTCTGTGGTGAGTGTCTATTCTTTTTTAGTCGCGTGTAGCCGGTCGACTACTTCACGGGCCGTTGACACTGTGCGAGCGGATCAATACTCTCCGGGGAAGGATAGCCAGACGCTCGATCGGGAGGCAGGCATGCTGCGCGATAAAACGGTCGTTGTGACCGGCGGCGCTCAGGGCATCGGCCGCCATGCCGCAAAAACGTTTGCCGAGGAACAAGCGAACGTCGTGATTGCGGACCTCAATATCGAAGGCGCGCGGAACGCGGCACGCGAGCTCGGCGAGATGAGCCCGACGCTCGCGCTTGAAGTCGATGTGCGCGACGAAGACAGCGTCAAGCGCATGATCGGCCAGACGATCGAACGTTTTGGCCAGATCGATGTCCTGATCAATAACGCCGCGATCGTGCCTCATTTCGCCTGGGGGATTCCCCGCTGGCCGCGCATCGCGGACATGAGCCGGGAGTTCTGGGATCGGGTCGTCCAAACGAATCTGTATGGAACCTTCCTGTGCACCAAGCACGCGCTGGCCCACATGGAGAAGCGGCGCGCGGGACACATCATCAATCTGTACGGCGGCGGAGGCCTCCGGCCCGCCGGCGCCTGCGCCTACATGGTGACCAAAGACGCGATCCGGACCTTTACGCGCTACGTCGCCGAGGAGGCGAGGGAAGCCGGCGTTTGCGTCGTTATTTTCTCGCCCCGTGTCCCGATTGTCACTGAAAGCGCCCCTCGTGAGGCGTTTTCCCGCTTGCCGGGACCCGAAATTCTGGGACGCGGCTTTGTTCTTGCCGCGGAACTGCCGATGGAGAAGAGCGGCGAAATCTTTTCGTACCAAGACGGCAGGCTCGTCAACGAAGCATAGCCGACTCGGTTACGGTGCTGAGAACAGCCTGTCACCTGGGGGTGGTTGGCAATGCCGGTGATCGACGCTGACGCGCATGTGATCGAGAACGAATCCACCTGGGATTATTTGCTCGAGTCTGAACGTCCGTTCCGGCCCAGAATCGTCGGCCCCAAAGGTCCTGATGGCGCCGCCGACTACTGGCTGGTCGATGGCCATCTCGTGCCCCGCAGCAACGTCGGACGGGATCTTCCCGTCGCGGCTCGGGAAATGTCCGACTTGCGCATCAGAATCCGCCATATGGACGAGCTGGGCATCGATATGCAAATCATCTATCCGACGTTCTTCATTACGCCGCTCAGCCGTCGGCCCGACGTCGATCTCGCGCTCTGCCGGAGCTACAACCGCTGGATCGCCGAGATCATAAAAAAAGCGCCCGATCGATTTCGCTGGGTAGTGGTGCCGCCGCTCCAGAGCACGGCGCATGTCGCCGAAGAATTGCGATTCGGAAAAGAAAACGGCGCCTGCGGCGTTTACCTCCGGGGTCTCGAAGCCGAGCGCATGCTCAGTGATCCCTATTTCGACCCGCTCTACCGCCTGGCGAGCGATCTGGATCTGCCGATCTGCGTTCATTCGGCGAACGGAGCTTTTACCACCTACGAATTCTACGCCGACGATCCGGGGTTCTGTAAGTTCAAACTCGCGGTGATCGGCGCGTTCCACTCGCTGGTCTTTCATGGCGTGCCGCAGCGATTTCCCGGACTTCGGATCGGCATCATCGAGGTGAGCTCCCAATGGATTCCCTACGCGGCCCACGACCTCGCCCGGCGCTTTTCACGGCGCGGGCGCACGCTCCCCAAGAGCCTGCTCAAGGAAAATCGGATTTACGTCACCTGCCAAACCGATGACGATCTCGATCACGTTCTCCAGTATGCCGACGAGGACAATCTCGTGATCGGCACGGACTACGGCCACGCCGACAACGCCTCGGAAATCGAGGCTCTTAGGAACCTGCGGCGCCACGGTAGAATCGCCGCGCGCGTGATCGACAAGATTCTCGACGCCAACCCGCGCGCTTTGTACGGGCTCTAGCCGTCCGGGGCCTCGGGAGGATCATCATGCGAACGATCGACGCCGACGCGCACGTAATCGAAAGCGAGAAAACCTGGGATTACCTCGAGGGTGAGGACCGCCGCTATAGGCCGGTGCCGGTCACCGTCGATCTGCCCTCGGGAAAAACCCGGAGTTTCCGGTTCATCGCAGGCCGCATGATCGGCGGTCGCGAC